>NZ_JBFTNF010000062.1:0-43268 GCF_056397345.1 Cupriavidus sp. 05N38 | reverse complement strand
AGCGTGTTGGCCATCGCCTGGACGTAGTGAATGCCGCAATGCACGCCGGAGGGGCCCAGCGGATAGAAGCCGTTGTCGGCCAGGCTGAGCGCCGTGTAGTAGAGCGCGGCGTCGCGCACCTCCTTGCCGGCCTTGTCTTTGAAGGGGAACTTGAACGAAGGCATGGTCACTCCCGTGCGCTTACGAAGCGTCCGAGAAAGACTGGGAGAACTCGCCGTCCGGCGGTCTGCCGGATGCTGGAGCGCACGCTAGCGGCGGTGAGTTACCAGCACAGGCGACGTTGAAACGCAGGGCGGAATGATTGGGCATGGCCGATCTCTTTGGAATGCCAAAGGCGATACAAGCCATGCTTCAGGTAAACAGCGCCCCCGTATATAGGCCGTTTCCCATTCATGCGGCTGAAAATTCAGAAAGCGCACGGATTTCGTCGCGGCTGGCTTCCGCGATGGCGAGATGCTGCCGCCGTCCGGCAATGGGGCCGGAGCGCGCCGGCGCGAACGTGGAGTCAGGTTCGCGCCGGCAACATGAAAAATCAAATCACCAGTTCAATCAAGAACGGCCCCGCCTTCGCATTGGCCGCCGTGAACAGCGCCGCAAACCCCTCCATGTCCACCGCGCGCGCAGCCTCCACGCCCATGCCATTGGCCAGCTTCACCCAGTCGAGATCGGGGTTGCCGATGTCGAGCATGTCGAGCGCGGTCTTGCCGGGATTGGCGCCGACACCGGCGAGTTCGCCCAGCAGGATGGCGTACTTGCGGTTGGCGAGCACCACCACCGTCACGTCGAGCTTTTCGCGCGCCATGGTCCACAGCGATTGCAGCGTGTACATGCCGGAGCCATCGGCCTGCAGCGCGACCACGCGGCGGCCGGGCGCGGCGACGGCGGCGCCGGTGGCCAGCGGCAGGCCTTCGCCGATGGCGCCGCCGGTGAGTTGCAGCCAGTCGTGCGGCGCGGCGTGCACGGTGCCGGGATAGAAGGCGCGGCCGAAGCTCACGCTTTCTTCCACCACGATGGCCTGCTCTGGCAGCAGCGCGGTCAGGGTCTGCGCCACGGCTTCGGAGGTCACGGCGCCCCTGGCGATCTCGTGCATGGAGACGGAGGCGGGCAGCGCCACGACGGGCGCGCCAAGTTCGTCGGCCAGGCGCGCCAGCGCTTCGGCGAGGTCCTGCTCGGGGCGGGCGAGCACGAAGACTTCGGCGTCTTCCGGATACGGGCGCGGCGACTTGCCGGGGTAGGCGAAGAAGGTCACGGGCGGCGGCGCGCCGACCAGGATCACGTTGCGGATGCCGGCCAGCTTGGCGCGCGCCGCGTCGCCGGAGTACGGCACGCGGTCTACGTTGAAGCGGCCACGGCCGCGCGACACGCGCGCATTGGACATCGGCGTGATCAGGCGCGCGTCGGTGGCGGCGGCGATGCGATGGGCGTCCGCCAGCGCGGCTTCGCGCAGCGCGGTGCCGGCCAGCACGATCAGCGTGGGCTGGCCGGAGCGCAGCACGCGCGCGGCCTGCTGCACGGCGTCGGGCGAGACCTTGGGCACCGGCAGCGGCGCCAGCGGGGCGGCCACCTTGCCGCCGGCGTCCCAGCACACGTCCGAGGGCAGGATCAGGCTGGCCACGCCGCCCGGCGCGGCGCAGGCCGCCTGCACGGCGGTGGCCGCATCGGCGCCGACCGAGGCAGCGTGCGTGGCGGTGCGGGTCCACACCGAAACCGGGCGCGCCCAGCCTTCGGTGTCGGCGGTCAGCGGCGCGTCGAACGGCCGGTGATAGGTAGCCTGGTCGCCGATGATGTTGATCACCGGGGTCTGCGCGCGGCGCGCGTTGTGCAGGTTGGCCAGGCCGTTGGCCAGGCCCGGGCCGCAGTGCAGCAGGGTGGCCGCGGGCTTGTCGGCCATGCGCGCGTAGCCGTCGGCCGCGCCGGTGACCACGCCTTCGAACAGGCCGAGCACGCAGCGCATGCCGGGGATACGGTCGAGGGCGGCCACGAAGTGCATTTCACTGGTGCCGGGATTGGCAAAGCAGGTGTCCACGCCGCACGCCAGCAGCGTCTTCACCAGGCTCTCGGCGCCGTTCAGTTCGCCCTGCCCGTGGTCTCCATGATTCGCCTGGTTGCGCTCGGTAGTCTGCATTTGCTTGTTTTCCGGTTGGGTTGCTGGATGGGGATGTGGATGTGAATCGGGATGCGGAATCGGGTTGCTGGCCCGCTCACGGTTGCGTGGCCGCGCGTGCCGGATAGGCCGGGGCAGCCCCCGCGCCCGGCGCGAGCAGGTCGAAATCCAGGCACACGAACTCGCTCGGGAATTCGATGCGTGCGTAGTAGACGATCACGCCGTCCACGCAGGCATGGCGGCGCAGTTCGGCCACCGGCGCGCCCACCGGCAACGCCAGCCGGGCTGCGGTTTCGGCGCCGGCGGCGATGATCGACAGGCGCTGGCGGGCGGCCGTCACCTTGAGATGCGGAAAGCGGTCCAGCACCGGCACCGAGGCGCCCTGGCGGAAGGCCTCCGGCTCGCGCGCGAACACGCTGGCCTCGATATAGACCTCGCCAAGCGCGAACGGCCGTTGCTCGATACGGTGCAGCCGGCGCAGGAAATGATAGCCCGGCGCGCGCGCGGCGCTGCATGGCAGCCCCAGTTCGTCGGGCAATGGCACCAGGCCGTCGGATTCGCTGAGCGCCTCGGTGCCGAGCCGGTCGCCTACCGCCACGGCCTGGTCCCAGCTCACGGGCAGCATCAGCGGGCGCCGCTCGCGGTAGCCGGTCTTGACGAAAGTGCCGCGCCCGCGCTCGCGGGTCAGCAGGCCCTCCTCGTCCAGCAGCGACAGCGCGTTGTGCATCGTCATGCGCGCCACGCCGAACTCGCGGCAGAGCTGTTCCAGCGAGGGGATGCGGGCGCCCGGCCGCCATTCGCCGCTCTCGATATGGCGGCGGAAGATGGTGGCAAGCTGGAGATAGACGGGCTGGCGGCTGCGCGAGAGGAGATCGCTGGCAAAGGCCGGGTTCGGCGGAGGGTTCTGCATGGGCGTCCGGGTGCGCGGGCTGGCCCGGCGGCGGCTGGCGCAGCCGTGGCTGCAAGCGAGCTACTTTAGTAAGGTCTACAAAGCTAGACTACTAGGGTTAACTAGGGGGTCGGGGCCGAGCAGGGGCCGGAAATGAAAAAAGCGCGGGATGGCTCCCGCGCTTCGCTTGCAGTCCATGTCGTGCGGCATGGCGCCGCGTGGCTCACGCCGCGAGCGCCTGCGCGTATTGCGGCGGCCTGACCTGCCTGAGGTCGGGCGCCGGGATGACCGCCGACGCCGCCACGGGCGCGGCCAGCCAGCCTTGCACCGTGGCCTGGACGCCGTCGGCCTGCGCCTGCTTGCGCCGGTAGGCCGAGCGCTTCTTGGACGGCAGTTCCATTGCATCGCGGCGCGGCAATCCGACCGGCATGCCCACGTTGCCGCCCTCAAGCACCTCGCCCCCGCACTCCATCCAGAAACTCTCGTAGTCGCACAGGATCTCGCGCGGCGTGTGGCGCTGGCGCCCGACGTGATTGGCCCGGGACACACCCACGATGCGCTGCACGTCCAGCGCGGCGGCAAAGCCCAGCAGCGCTTCCATCACTGCGTCCTTGGGGCGCAGACCGTCGCAGGCCTTGGTCGACTCGCGGATGAGGTCCCGGCTGTTCTCGCCCATCGGGCCCTGCAGGCCGCCGACGAAGATCTCCGCGCCATCCTTGCCCCGCCTGAGGTAGAAGCTGATCTGGCTCAGGCAGGTGCCGCTGGCGATGTCCTGCCAGTAGAAGGCCAGTTCGCCTTCCTTCGGATTCGGCCCGGCATCGGCCAGGCGCAGCACGTAGCGGCCCTCGCCGAAGGCACATTCCAGGCCGCCTTGCACGTAAATGCGCTCGCACAGCGCCAGCGGCACCAGCGCGTTCAAGGTCCGGTAGTGGTCCAGTACCGTGCCCATGCGCTCGCGAAAACCAAGTCCGGACACGCCCAGCGGGCGGTACGGACGCTCCAGCAGCGCCGGCTTGGCCGCGGCCACGCGCCGCATCAGCGCACACGACTCCACGGCCTGCAACCAGCCGCGCACTGCGGCGAAACGGAACGCCGAACGGCAAATCAGCTTTATCCGCTTGAAGCGCCAGCGGCCACCTTGTTGCGGATAGCAGAATGCCGCCAGCGCCGTCAGCGTAGCGAGATAGCGAAGATAGAAAAACGGCCCGAGGTTATTGAAATAACCACGGGCATGGATGGCCGACAGCCACTGAAGGCTAGACATGGGTCCCTGCACGACTTGATGCTCCCCTGTTCCTGATGCAGCTAGCCGGTATCCGGTCTTATGCTGATTGCTGCCCTTGACACGAATTTCACGAAACGGCCGGATCCGGACCAGGGGCCAGAACCGGGCAAATGTATCCATCTCGTAATAATTCGTAACGGATGGTAATACGTCTCGTTGACCGGGAGATGAAGAATCTTTGGCCGCAAGAAAAAAAGCCGGCTGATGCCGGCTGGGGGTCTCTCGGGACCTCCGGGGGGACCTTCCGGGATGCGGGGGGCTTGCTGGCCGCGACTCAGCGGTGCGCCGCCGGCCGTTGTTGCCGCTCCGTGGCGAAATACAAAACCGCCAGCACCGGCAGCCCGAACCCGATCCAGCTGGTCAGCGCCCAGCCGCCGTAGGCGAACGCCCAGGCACCCAGCGCGGAAGCAACGGCGCCACCCGTGAAGAAGATCGCCATGAAGATGCCGTTGAGCCGGCTGCGGATGGTGCCGCCGAGCGCGAAGATGGCGCGCTGGCCGACCACCAGGTTGGCGGCCACGCCGAAGTCCAGCGTGATGGCAGCCAGGGTCAGTGCCGCCAGCGCCGGCGTCGATCCCGGCGTGCCGGCCATGCCCAGCAGGAAGGCGCCAGCCGCCAGCGCCATGGCCAGCGTGGTCATGCGGCGGCCGAGTCCGCGATCGGCCGCGCGTCCGGCGAGCGGCGCCGCCACGGCGCCGGCCACGCCCGCCAGTGCGAACAGGGCGATGCCCTTCTGGCTCATGCCGAATCCGGGCCCGGCCAGCCACAGCGGCACGGTGGTCCAGAACAGGCTGAAGGCGCCGAACATGCACGCCTGATAGGCAGCCCGCCGGCGCAGCACCGGCTGGCTGCGCAGCAGTTGCCACATCGAAGCCAGCAGCGCGCCGTAGCGCACCGCCGGCGCCGGGCGGCGGTCCGGCAGCAGGCGCGCCAGCACCGTCGTCAGTACGGCCATGCCCACGGCCGAGCCGGCGAAGATGGCATGCCAGCCCCACAGGTCGGTGACCAGGCTGGACACCGGCCGCGCCAGCATGATGCCGAGCATCAGCCCGCTCATCACATTGCCCACCACCTGGCCGCGCGCATGCTCGGGGGCCAGGTGCGCGGCGAACGGCACCAGCACCTGGGCCGCCACCGAGCTGAGCCCGATGCACACGGCCGCCGCCAGGAACACGCCGGCATGGCCGGCCAGGGCCGCGGCGGCCAGCGCCACCGCGCTGGCCGCCAGCAGCGTGCAGATCAGCCGGCGGTTTTCGATGATGTCGCCCAGTGGCACGATCAGCAGCAGGCCGACGCCGTAGCCGGCCTGGATCACGGTCACGATCAGGCCGGCGGCCTGCGGCGACAGCCCCAGCGCATGGCCGATCGGGCCGACCAGCGGCTGGGCGTAGTACAGATTGGCCACGATCAGGCCGCAGGCGGTCGCCAGCAGCAGCGTCATCCAGCTCGCGCCGCCCACGGGGCCCGCCTGCGCTGTCGCCGCGCAGTCCGCTCTTGTCGTCATGATCGTATTCCTGCAGCTGACCTCGGCCGGCGCCCGATACGGGTTAACCAGAGGTCGAAGGGCGTGATCATGCCTCAGATGGCGCAAGCTTGCAGGCGGCGGTCCGGCTCACGGCAGGTAGCCCAGCAGCCGCCACCAGACATAGTCCAGCGGCATCAGCACCAGCAAGGTCGGCACGGCCAGCGCCAGGCACAGCCGGGTGCCTGCGCGCAGCCCCACCCCGCCAAGCTGCATGGCGATCACGATGGGCGGCGACTGATAGGGAAAGAACACCGTGGAAAAGACCGGCACCTGCAGCATCAGCACGGTTTCCAGCGGCAGGCCGGTGGCCTGCGCCAGTTCCCTGGCCAGCGGCGTCAGCACCGCCGGCAGGCCCGGCAGCGTGGTCACCAGCCCCAGGGCCGCGCCCACCGCGCCGAGCGCCGCCACATTCGCGGCGTTATGTCCCGGCGACAACGGCAGCCACTGCAGCAAGGCCTTGCTGATGGCCGTGCCCAGCCCGGTCGACTCCACCACCGCACCCAGGCCGAGGAAGCCGGCTACATAGATCAGCGGCGTCAGGTGCACCTGCTCGGCCAGCATGCGCGGCGACACCAGCCCCACGCCCGGCAGCAGGCACACGATGCAGGCCGCCAGCGAAATCCAGGCAGGCGAGATACCGTGCAGCGCATCGGTGGCAAACCCGGCCACGGCCAGCGCCAGGATCGCCGCCAGCACGGTCTCCTGCCGGCCCGGCGTGCCCAGGTCCTGGGGCGGCAGCGCGGCGAGCTGCCCCTTCTCCGGGAACAGCCGGCACACCAGCCACACCAGCAGCACGGTCTTGAGCGCGCCGAGGATGGGGAAATGCAGCAAGAGATAGCTGCCGTAGCTCAGGTTCACGCCGTACAGCGAACTCGCCGCGCCGAGCAGCACGCTATTGGGGATATTGGCCGGCAGGATGGTGGTCGGCGGCATATAGCTGGCCGCGGCCACCGTGAGCACCATGCCGATGCGGCCGTTGGAGCCGGGGCCATAGCCCAGGCGGTCGGCCAGCGCCAGCACGATGGGCATCAACAGCAGCACCCGCCCGGTGGTCGACGGCATCAGGAAGGCCAGCCCGACCGCGCTCAGCGCCACGGTGGCGATCACCTGCCGGTAGCTGCCCACCCGCCCACGGAAGATGATCGCCGCCAGGCGCTGCGCCAGCCCGGTCTGGCGCAAGGCCACGCCGGTCACGGCGCCGCCGAACATCAGCCACCAGGCGGTGGAGGTAAAGCCGGAGAACACCACCGGGGGCGGCGCCACGTGCAGCAGGACGGCGCACAGGAAGAACAGCAGCGTGGTGGTGGGCTCGGGCAGCACGCCGAGCGCCCAGCAGCACACCGTGGACAGCACCAGCGCCGCCGCCAGGACAAGCGGGCCGGGCGCGCCGAGGGCGTGCCCCGCCAGCCAGACCGCGGTGACGCATACGGCAATGACGGCGGCGGCGCGCGCGCTGTCGGAGAGATTGCCGGCTTGCGGCGGGCTGGGCGCGGGCTTCGGCGGGGCCGCGGCGGCTGCGCCGGCCGCGGGATAGCCTGGCTGGGGGCTGGTATGGCTCATGGGGGCGAACTCCGGGGTGCCTTGGGATGTGCGCCATGCTAGGGCGATGCGCCGTGGCCGGGTTACACTTTCCGGGCAAGTTCTTACGAATTCCAGCCACCATCGGCAATCCGGTTCCATCACTTCGCCCCGCATGCCACGTCCGACTTACCAGCCCATACCGCTGACCGAGCCCACCGCCGAACAACCGGTCATCGTGCACCTGCGCCTGCCGCCACCCAATGCGATCATTCGCCGCCACCGGCATGCTTGGGGCCAGGTCTCCCTGCCGCTGCGCGGCAGCATGCGCGTGACCGCGGCCGGCACCACCTGGGTGGTGCCGGCCATGCGCGCGGTATGGATCCCGCCGGACGTGGAGCACGAGGTGGTCACGCTGGGCGACGCCGCGCTGCATGCCTGCTATGTGCTGCCGGCGGCGTCGCCGCTGTCGTTGTCCACCTGCACGGTGCTGGAGGTGTCGGCGCTGATGCGCCAGTTGCTGGTCACGCTGGCCGATGCCGCCCGGCTCTCGCCGCGCCGGCGCCAGCTCAGCGCCGAACTTCTGCTCGAGGAACTGCGGGTGGCGCCCACCCTGTGGCCAGGGCTGGCGCTGCCCACCGACCGACGCCTCAAGGCGCTGTGCGATGCGCTGATGGAAGCCCCCGGCTCGGCCCTGAGCCTGGCGCAATGGGCGGCGCACACAGGCGCCAGCGAGCGCACGCTGGCGCGCCTGTTCCGCACCGAGCTGCACACCAGCTTCGCGGCCTGGCGCCAGCAGCTGCGCCTGGCCCACGCGGTCGACCTGATGAGCCGTGGCAAGCCGCTGGCCCATGTGGCGGCGGAAACCGGCTACGCCAATGCCGGGGCCTTCTCCACCATGTTCCGCCGCGCCCTGGGACAGGCACCGCGCGACTTCCTCGCGCACCGGGCCGAAGCGTAGACGGGACCGCCAGGGGACGGCAGCCGGGCATGGACGAGCGCCACCGAAACCGGGTAGATTCGCCTGCGTATCAACGTATGCGGCCAAGCTCGCGGAGGCAGCCTTTGGGCGAGAAAACACATCTGGGACGCGCCATCCACTGGTCCGCCGGTCCGCAGGCACATGCCGGCGAGATGCTGGCCGCCGGCCTGGGCATGGCCGCACCGCTGCTGCTGGCCGGCGCCATGGGGCACCAGCCCCTCGGCCTTGCCGCGGCGCTTGGCAGCCTGGCCATCGGTTCCGGCACCACGCCGGCCGCGCCGGGCAGCGAAGCGGAGATGGCCCGCAGCGCCGGCGCCCAGGCGCGCGAACTGGCCGCGTTGCTGGCGCCGTTCGCTGCGGCGGCGGCCGTTGCCGCGGCCTGCTCCGGCCATGGCGCGGCCAGCGACGCCATCGTCATCCTGCTTGCCGTCGCGGCCGCGGCCATCGGGGCCTATAGCCGCCCGCTCGCCGTTGCCTCGACGCGCTTGCTGCTGTTCCTGGTCATCGCCGCCAATAGCGCAGGCGCGGCGCCGTACCGCGGCGGCTTCCTGCTGCTCGCGCTGGCCGGCGCGCTCGCCGCAGCCGCCGCGCTGCGCTGGCTGTTTCCCGGCCATCACTTCGACTGGATCGCGCTGACGGTGGCCCTGCTGATCCAGCGCCAGCCCGGACTGCCTTCGCTCAAGACCACGCAGCGCGTAGGCGGCACCGTGCTGGGTGTGCTGCTGGCCGCCCTGCTGCTCGGCCACCAGCTGCCGGCCTGGGTCATCGCCGTCAACGCCGGCTGGCTGGCCGGCATGCGGCCCCTGCTGCGCAGCCGCAACTACCTCGCCTACTCGGCGGCGATGACGCCGCTGATGGTGCTGATCACGGGCGCGGGCAATGCGTCCACGGCCGGGGCCATGAGCGGCATGCTGGCCGACCGCGTGGCGGCGACCGTGATCGGCGCCGCCCTTGTCATCCTCGCCGACGGCGTTGCGCTGCGCCTGCTGGCGAAGCCGCTCAGCCGAACCTCGCCAGGTTGAGCGCGGGCAGCGAGCCGCCCGGTCCTTACTCGAAGGCGCTCTTCACCGGCGGCGCCAGCAGGGCCAGCAACTCGCGCACATCGTCCAGCTGTTCGAGGTTCATCACCATGGCTTCGATGTCGGACTGGCGCTTTGCATCGATCAGGCCGCCGGTCAGCGCGCGGTACTTCATCGCCACCTCGGCATTGGACTGCGGCGACTCGATGGCGCGCGACATCTGCCGGTTGATCTCGATGCGCTGACCGTCCGTGAAGGTGACCGCCAGGCGCACGCGCCCGCGGCCATGCTGGCCGGCGGCGTCGAACCCGGGATCGTGCCTGACCGCGATGCGCGGCAGCAGCGCCCAGACATCGTCGGCGTCGATGCGCGAAGGAGCGAACTGCGGCACCAGCGCGGCGCCGTCGAGCACCGCCACCGCCAGCGCGTAGCCGATGTTCATCTGCGCGCCGATCGGCGTGAGCGGGCGCTCCGGCACCCACCAGCCGTGGTGGTAGACGGCGTGCGACACGTCGACCTCGATGCGCGCGATCTGCTCCGCGCGCAGCGCGCGCTGCGCGCCCACGTCGAACAGCGCGTCCAGCGGCGCGTGGATGCCGCCCATGGCCGCATATGGCTTGATCACGATGYGCTCGACTTCCCAGCGCTCGCCCAGGCCATCGGTGATCTGCGACGCATCGGGCGCATGCCCTTCGCCGAAGGTGGAGAGAAAGCCGCCGTACTCCCGCTCGAACACGCGCTTGATGCCCGTGTAGCCGCCCGCCGCCAGCACCGCCGCATAGAAGCCGTTGCGCGCGGAAAAGCCGTGGTGCATGCGCTTGCACATGGCCTCGTACTGCGCAGCCATCAGCCCGGCCGACTGCGTGCCCGCCAGCCCCAGCGCATCCTCGAAGCGGGCGGCGTCCAGGCCCAGCAGCTTGCCCACCGCGGCGGCGGCCGCGTGCGTGCCGAACACCGAGCCGGAATGCCAGCCGCGCGAGAGCATCTGCCCGCCGTGCAGCGCCATGCCCACGCGCGGCCCGACCTCGTAGCCGGCCAGGGCCGCCTGCAGGAATTCGCGGCCGCTCACGCGTTGCTCGCCGGCTGCCGCCGCCCATAGCGCCGGCAACACCAGCGAGGCGCTGTGTAGCGGGCCTAGCGGATGATAGTCGTCGAGCTCGAAGCCCTGGATGAAGGTGCCGTTAAGCAGCGCCGCGCCCGGCGCGCTGGTGCCCGCGCCCCAGCCCACGATGGTGTGGCTGCCCTGGCCTTCGGTCTTGCGCACGATTTCCACCGCGGTGCGCGACCACGGCAGCCGGGCGCCGACGATGGCGCAGGCGATGCCGTCCAGCGTCAGCGCCTTGGCGCGCTCGCGGGCCTTCTCCGGTGCATGCGCCAGGTCGAAGCCGGCGAGCCAGAGCGCGAGCCGGCCGGTAGGGCCGGCCGGATCGGTGGGGGCCTGGGCCTGGGACTGCGGTTGCGGTTGTGATTGCTGTTGGGACATGGCAGGGCGGAGTGATCGCACGGAGCGGTTGGACGGAGCGGGTGACGGGAACGGACCAAGCTTGCGCTGGCCGTGTCCGCCCAGCACAGTACTGTTGTTATGTGTTTATATTCTAGGTACAACCGTTCCTGCCTTGCAAGCGATTTTTTTGCGCCGATGCCTGGGCACGGCCGCGCGCGGGCATTCCGCTCCGGCGTGGCGGAGGGAAAGGAAACGGAACGCGGAACGCGGAAGGGAGGAAAAGCCGGAAGCGGTGCGCTAACGGGACGCACCGGCACCGCGGCGTGCTTGATAGAATCGGCCAGTCAGCGCCCTGACCCCACGATACGAGGCCCCCGATGCCCATCGCAGACACCAAAGCCACGCCCTACTACGCAGTGATCTTCACCTCCATCCGCACCGATGCCGACGGCGGCTACGGCGCCATGGCCGACGCGATGGAAGCCTCCGCATCGCAGCAGCCCGGCTTTCTCGGCGTCGAGTCGGCGCGCGAGGAAATCGGCATCACGGTGTCGTACTGGGAGAGCCTCGAAGCGATCGCCGCATGGAAGCGCGACGCCGCGCACCTGATGGCGCAGAAGCTCGGCCGCGAACGCTGGTACGAGGCGTACAAGACGCGCATCTGCAAGGTCGAGCGCGACTACGAGTTCGCGCGGCCCTGAGGCGCCGCGGCCAACCCCAGGCTCAAATGCTCCCGTCCCGCCGCAGCGCGGCAACGACGCCCGCGTCCACACCCCATTCACGCAGGATCGCCTCGCTATCCGCGCCAGCCTCGACCGGCGCCCGGGGCACGCCGGCCGGCGTGCGGCTAAAGCGCGGCGCCGGCGCCGGCTGCACCACCCCCTCGATCTCCAGGAAAGTCTCGCGCGCGCGGTTGTGCGGGTGTGCGGGAGCTTCGTCCCAGTCCAGGATCGGCGCGAAGCAGGCATCGCTGCCTTCGAGCAATTCGCACCATTCGTCGCGCGTGCGCGTGAGGAACATTTCTGTCATGCGAGCCTTGAGCGCGGGCCACTGGCGTTTGTCCAGCTGCGCATCGAAGGCCGGGTCGTCCAGGCCGCAGCGCTCGCGCAACAGCGCGTAGAACTGCGGCTCGATGGCGCCCACCGCCACGTACTTGCCGTCGGCGCAGGCATAGGTGTCGTAGAAATGCGCCGCGCCATCGAGCAGGTTGTCGCCGCGCTTGTTGGTCCAGCGGCCGGCGGCCTTGAAGCCGTACATCATGGCGCCGAGCAGCGCGGTGCCGTCGGTCATGGCGGCGTCCACCACCTGCCCCTTGCCGGACTGGCGCGCCTCGTTGAGCGCGCACATCACGCCGAACGCCAGCAGCATGCCGCCGCCGCCGAAATCGCCGACATAGTTGAGCGGCACCGCGGGCGGCTCGCCCGCGCGGCCGATGGCGTGGAGCGCGCCGGCAATGGCGATGTAGTTGATATCGTGGCCGGCGGCCTGCGACAGCGGCCCGTACTGGCCCCAGCCGGTCATGCGGCCGTACACCAGCGCCGGGTTGCGCGCCAGGCAGGCCTCGGGGCCCAGGCCCAGGCGCTCCATCACGCCGGGGCGGAAGCCTTCGATCAGCACGTCGGCTTTCGCGATCAGGTCCAGCACCACCTGCGCCGCGCCGGGCTTGCGCAGGTCGATGGCCAGCGAGCGCTTGCCGCGCGCGGTCACGTCGCAGCGCGCGCGGCCGGCGCTGGTGGCGGCCGGCTCGCCCGCGGCGGCGGGCCTGGGCCGGTCGATGCGGATCACCTCGGCGCCCTGGTCGGCCAGCATCATCGCGCAGAACGGCGCCGGGCCGATCCCTACCATCTCCACCACCTTCAGTCCTGCCAAGGGTCCCGCCATATCCTGTCTCCGGTTGTCTGTGTCCGGGTGCGCCCCGGATGTGCCTTGGCGGGCAGTTTGCCACGGGCGCCGGGCGGGCGAATCGTCAATAGCGACGAATCGGGCTGCCGGTGACGTCAGATGCCGGGCACGGCGAAAGCCGGGGGGTTGGCGCGAAGCGCGTGCCGCAGCGCGTCCGCGGTCAGCTCCGGCAGCCCGGCGGGCACGGCGAGCCCGTCCTGCGCCAGCGCGCCGGCCACGCTCACCACCTTGTCGGCACGGTACTGGCGCCCGCTGCCGATGGCGGCCTCGAACGCGTTGGCGCGCTGGTTGATCTCTTCCGGGTCGGCGCTGACCAGCAGCACGGCGTGGGCCAGCACCACGTGCAGGCTCGCATCGGCCGCGCCGGCCACGCGGCGCCAGTACTGCGCCGTGCCGGCAATCTTGCGCGCGTCCGCGGCCGGGCCCCAGGCCAGGTTGAAGCGGCCGTCGCAAAAGGAGCCGTCCACGGCCTGCCAGTGCGTGCGCAGCCCGAGCTGCGACAGCGCGCCGGCCAGCACTTCGCACAGGTGCAGGTAGACCGCCTCGGCATGCGTGCCGGCGCCGCCGCGCACCGGATAGGCCAGGCTCAGGTTGAGGATGCCCGGACCCTGCGGCACCAGTCCGCCGCCGGACAGCCGCAGCCACACCGGGCAGCCGCGCGCGGCAAAGGCGCTGCGCCCGGCCTCGAGTTGCGCGTGGCGCAGGTAGCTGCGCGGCACCACCAGCGACACTGGTGCCTGCCAAAGGTGCGCCAGCCAGCGGCCGGCGGCGGCCTGCTCGAGCATGGCCTGCTCGGCGCGCAGCGGATCGGGATCGGTGGGGTCGGGAGTGAGGTAGGCGAAGGACATGGGTTGCATCGTGACGACGTTGCACAAGTACCGCCGGCCAATACTGCCACGTCCCCGCCGAGATACAAAGATGGCCAGGCGCTGCCACGGCGGCCACGCCCGGACCCAACGCCAGGCTTCACCCTCCCAGGTGCGCCTTCAGCAAGGCATTGAACTCATTGGCCCGCTCCATCTGACTCATATGCCCGGTGTCGTCGAAGACCTTGACGGTCGCCTGCGCCGGCGCGTTGCGCGCATGCGAGGCCGGCACGATGCGGTCCTGCGCCCCCCACACCACCAGCACCGGCTTGCCGCCGAGCTTGCGCCCCGGCTGCTCGGTCTGCCGGCCGCCACCGAACAGGCTCTCGCCCAGGCTCGCCAGCGCCTGCGTCACGCCGTCCAGGCGCTTGTACTTCAGGAGATCGTCCAGCATCTGGCGGCTGACCAGCCCGGTATCGGCGAACAGCTGCTCCACCACCGGCTTGAGATCGCGCCGCGACTGCGCGCTGACGAAGCCTTCGGTGTAGCCATTGTTGATCTCGTCGCCGAAGCCGACCGGCGAGATCAGCGCCAGCGAGCGCACCCGCTGCGGCGCGTCCACCGCCAGTTGCGTGGCCACGCCGCCGCCCATCGAATGGCCCACCAGGTGGGCCTGGCCGATATCCAGCGCATCCATGAACTGCGCGACAAAGCCCGCCAGCGCGGCCAGCGTGGTGCCGGGCAGCCGCGGCGTGGACTGGCCATGCGCGGGCAGGTCCAGCGCCACCACGGTATGGGTGCCGGCCACCGCATCGAGATTGAACAGCCACGCGTCGAGGTCGCCGCCGAAGCCGTGCAGGAAGAGCACGGTCTCGGCGCCCTCGCCGCGCTTCGCGTAGCGCACGCGGATGCCGTCGATATCGATGAACTGATAGGCGGCCGCCGCGGCAGCGTCATCGTCCTCATCCGCCGCCGGGGTCTCGTAGGCGGCCACGTAGGCATCGATCTCCGCGTCGCTGACCCCGGCGGGCGCCAGCACGCCGAGCAGGGCCTTCACCGGCAGCACATCGCCCACCGCCGCCACCTTGCGGCGCAGCGTGCCGGCGTCGGGCGCTTCCACCGCGTTGGCGATCTTGTCGGTCTCCACGTCGAGGATGGGCATGCCCACGGTGATCTGCGCGCCCTCTTCCACCAGCCAGTCGTTGACGGTGCCTTCTTTCATCGACAGGCCCCATTTGGGCATGACGATCGGGGTGATCTCGGCCATCAGTGTTTCCCTCCTTTCACGGTCTTGCGCGCGGCATCGGCGATCTGCGCCGCGCTGGGGATGTAGAGGTCTTCCAGCGCGGGCGAGAACGGCACCGGCGTGTGCGGCGGGCACACCATCTCGATGCCGGCCTTGAGCGCGCCGAAGGCTTGCTGCGCGACCTGGGCGGCGATGTCGGTGGCGATATTGCAGCGCGGGCTGGCTTCGTCCACCACCACCAGGCGGCCGGTGTTTTCCACGGTCTCCAGCACGGTGTCGATATCGAGCGGCGAGAGCGTGCGCAGGTCCACCACCTCGGCCTCGATGCCTTCCTTGGCCAGCGTGGCGGCGGCTTCCAGCGCGCGGTGCACCATCAGCCCGTAGGTGACGATGGACACGTCCTTGCCGTCGCGCACGATATTGGCTTCGCCGAACGGGATCGCATACGAGTTCTCCGGCACCTCGCCTTCGAAGCCGTACAGGTTCTTGTGCTCGCAGAAGATCACCGGGTCGTTGTCGCGGATGGCCTGGATCAGCAAACCCTTGGTGTCGTACGGCGTGGACGGGCACACCACCTTGAGCCCGGGGATATGCGTAAACAGCGGCGTGAGCATCTGGCTGTGCTGGGCCGCCGCGCGGAAGCCCGCGCCCACCATGGCGCGGATCACCACCGGGGTCTCGGCCTTGCCGCCGAACATATAGCGGAACTTGGCCGCCTGGTTGAAGATCTGGTCGAAGCACACACCCATGAAGTCGATGAACATCAACTCCGCGATCGGGCGCATGCCGCAGGCCGCCGCGCCGATGGCCGCGCCCACGTAGGCGGACTCGGACAGCGGCGTGTCCAGCAGGCGGTCGCCGTGCTTGGCGTAGAGGCCCTTGGTGACGCCGAGCACGCCGCCCCAGGCGTCTTTCTCGCCGTCCGCGCCGGCGCCGCCGACGATATCCTCGCCGAGCATGATCACGCTCGGGTCACGGGTCATTTCCTGGTCGATCGCCTCGTTGATCGCCAGCTTCATGCTGAGTTTGCGGGACATGGTTTGGTCTCCTGTTCGTGCTGTTCGTGCTGTTCGTTCGTGCGGTCCGGTCTGCGCCGCGCTCAGTAGCTGACGTACACGTCGGTCAGCAGGTCGGCGGCGGTCGGGAACGGCGCGGCCTTGGCCTGCTGCACCGCGTCTTCGATCAGCGCGGCGACCTGTTCGTCGATGGCCTTGAGCTCCTCCGGCGCGATCACGCCGGCCTGGGTCACGGTGGCGGAGAACTTCTTCAGGCAGTCCTTGTTGGCGCGGATGTCGTCGAGCTCGCCGCTTGCGCGGTAGGTCTGCGCATCGCCTTCGAAATGGCCGTAGAAGCGCACCATCTTGCATTCGAGCAGGGCCGGGCCGCCGCCTTCGCGGGCGCGCTTGATGACTTCGCCGGCAGCCTCGTGCACGGCGAAGAAATCGGTGCCGTCCACGGTCACGCCGGGAATGCCGAAGCCGGCGGCGCGGTCCACATAGCTGTCCACCGCGGTGCCGTAGTCGCGCGCGGTCGATTCGGCGTATCCGTTGTTCTCGATCACGAAGATGACCGGCAGGTTCCATACGGCGGCCAGGTTCAGGCTCTCCAGGAAGGTGCCCTGGTTGGAGGCGCCGTCGCCGGCGAAGGTGATGCCGATCTCGCCCTTGCCGCGGAACTTGGCCGCCAGCGCGGCGCCGCAGATCAGCGGCGCGCCCGCGCCGAGGATGCCGTTGGCGCCCATCATGCCCTTGGACAGGTCGGCGATATGCATGGAGCCGCCCTTGCCGTTGCACGAGCCGCCCTTGCGCCCGTAGATCTCCTTCATCATCGCCACCGGGTCCACGCCCTTGGCGATGCAGTGGCCGTGGCCGCGGTGCGTGCTGGCGATGCGGTCGCCGTCGCCGAGGTGATGCAGGATGCCAACGCCGGCGGCTTCCTCGCCGGCATAGAGGTGGACGAAGCCGGGGATGTCGCCGCGGCCGAAGTCCACGTGCAGCCGCTCCTCGAAATCGCGGATGGTGCGCATGCGGCGGTAGACGGCGAGCAGGTCTTCCTTGCCGAGGGGCAGCGTGTTCTGGCTGCTTGAGGTTGTCGTCATGTCTGTCTCCTTCACGGTTTTTGCAGTGGCGGTATGTGAGCGGGGTTACGACTGAGGGTGCGGATGCGGGTGCGGGTACGGCTGCGAGACTGGCCGGGACGCCAGGGGCGGCGCCGCATGCGAAGGCGGCGCCTGCGCGCTCGGCGCGCGGCCGCCGCGCATCAGCCCGGCGGCGGCGGCGTAGCGCATGCAGGCCGCCACGTCGATGCTGAGGAAGGCGCGCTCGCGCAGCGTCACGGTGACTTCGTCTTGCTCGCCGAACACCAGCTCGCGCTCGCCGTCCAGCGCGACGACGCCGCTGCGCTGGCGCACGCGGTGCGGCACGCCGTCGGTCAGGCGCTCCCAGCCTGCGATGGGCACCGCGCTGAGCAAGCCAGGCGCGATCGGCGCGCGCAGTTCGAAGCGGCCTGCGCCGGCAGCCGCCAGCTCGATGGCCAGCCCGCCGGATTCGTGCCGGCCCACCGGGTCGAGCAGGCCGCCGATGGCGGACAGGCCGATGGCCTGCGGATCGGCGAAGGCGAGGTACACGGCGCCCAGCGTCTCGGTCTTCCACAGGGCGCGCGCGCCGATGAAGTGCTCGTGGGAGATGACCGCATCCACCAGCGCAATATCGCGGCGCACCTCGTTCGTGCCGGCGATGCAGATGTCCAGCCGCTTGTTGCCGGCCAGCGAGTGCGCCGCCGGAATGCGCCCGCTGGCGAACAGGCCGGTGGCGAGCCCGGTGATGGTGGCCTCGCGCATTTCGGGATAGGCGTTGTTGGTGCCGGTGGAGATGCCGGCGATCGGCACGTCGCCGCATTCGCGCACCACGGCGCGGTGGGTGCCGTCGCCGCCGAGCACGATGATGGCGGACACCCCCGCTTCGCGCAGCATGCGCGCGGCCAGGAAGGTGTCGTCCACGCGGGCGGTGACCGGCATGTCGAGGTACTCCACCCCGGGCAGCGCTGCGTCCGGCCCCTGGCGACGCGCGAGGTGCCGCGCCAGCAGCACGCGCATGCCCTCGCGGTCCGGCATCATCAGCACGCGACCCACGCCGCAGGCGGCCAGCGCGGCCAGCAGGCGCAGCACGATATTGACGCGGTCGGCCAGTTGCAGCGTGTTGGCGTTGGCGATCACGCGGCGGATATCGCGCGCCGAGACCGGATTGGCGATGATGCCCACCAGGGGCCGTTCGGCCAGCGTCTGCTCACCCATGCGTGTCTCCTGCCGTCTTGTCTTGTGACAGGCATATCGCAATGGGCGTGCCACCCGYCGGACACGCGCGCAGGGCAGGAAAAGCGCGGGATTACCCGCAGGAAAAAGGGACTTTGGCCGGGCGTGGCGGCGCACCGCGTGACAGGTGTCACAGCATCAGGTGTACGGCCGCTGGACAGGTGTCGCGAGGCGCGGGGCGCAGCGCGGCGCCGCGCTCAGTCGTGCGCCGCGTCGCGCTGGTTGGGGGACGCGATGCCGTAGCGCGCCATGCGCCGGTACAGCGTCATGCGGCTCACGCCGATCTGGCGTGCCACCGCGCTGAGGTTCCAGCCGGCGGCGCGCAGATATTGCATCAGCAACATCGCTTCGGGCGGCAGCTGGTGCGGATCGAAGCCGGGTGCCGGCGACGCCATCGCCGGCACCTGGACCGGGACCGGCTGCGCCATGGTGGCGGCCGGCGCCGCCGGCGCGGCCGCCGTGGCAAGCAGGCCTTGCTGGCGCGCCGCCGCGCCAATGCCTTCGGGCAGGTCTTCCACCTCGATATGTCCGTCGGTGCAGATCGCGCGCGCATACTCGAGCGCGTTGCGCAGTTCGCGCAGGTTGCCGGGCCAGGCATGCGCGTGCAGGCGCGCGCGCGCCGCCGGCGACAGGCTGACGGCGCCGGCGCCGGCGCCGATGCCAGTGCCAGTGCCAGTGCCAGTGCCAGTGCCAGTGCCAAGCATCTTGCCGATCAGCCAGTCGAGGTCCGAGCGCTCGCGCAGCGGCGGCAGCATCAGGCGGGCGCCGTTGAGCCGGTAGTAGAGGTCTTCGCGGAAGCGGCCGCTGCTCACCAGCTGGTCCAGCGGATGGTGGGTGGCGGAGATCACGCGCACACTGACCGGCACCGGCCGCGCCGCGCCGATGGCCAGCACCTCGCCTTCGGCCAGCACGCGCAGCAGGCGCGATTGCAGCTCGCGCGGCATGTCGCCGATCTCGTCGAGGAACAGGGTGCCGCCGTCCGCTTCCTGGATGAGGCCGCGCTTGGGCCGCGAGCCGGCGCCCGAGAAGCTGTTGGGCAGGTGGCCGAACAGCTCGCTCTCGATCAGCGATTCGGGGATCGCCGCGCAGTTCACCGCCACGAAGGGCCCCTGGCGGCGTCCGCTGGACTGGTGCAGCGCCTTGGCGAGATATTCCTTGCCGCTGCCGGTCTCGCCGTTGATCAGCAGGTTGATCGGGGAGTCGACCAGCTTGGCGGCGCGCAGCAATTGCTGCTGCAGCGCGTCATCGCCGCCGCACAGGGCCGCCAGCGGCGCTTGCAGCGGCGGGCTGCGCACGGCGGCGGCCGGCTGCCAGCGCAGGGCCGGCGGCATCACGCTCAGGTAGAGCCGCGTGCCGCTGCGCGACAGGGCCAGCGCGCGCTGCTCGCTCGGGCGCGAATGCACGAAGCGGCCCAGTTCGTCGAGGCGCGCGTCGAACAGCGCCTCGAAGGCCATGCCAAGCAGGGGCGCCCCGCCCAGGCCGGGTTCGGCCCCCAGCATCTGCTGCGCGCGGCGGTTGTGCCCGACCACGCGGCCGCCGGCGTCGAGCGCGAGCAGGTATTCCGGGTTCACGTCGACGAATTCCGGCGCGGCATTGAGCTTGAGGATCCAGTCTTCGCGATGGCTGCGCAGGAAGCTGGCGTTCTCGATATGGCTGGCGTAGATGCGCACCATCTGCAGCGCCAGGCCCTGGCTGTCCTTGGCCTGCGGCGAGGTCAGCGCGGAGATGTCGAGGATGGCGCAGAGGCTGCCGTGCGAATCGAACAGCGGCGCGGCGGTGCAGGTCAGCGGGATATGGGTGGCGTCGAAATGGTCGGCCTGGTGCACGGTCAGCGCCTGCCCGGTGGCCAGCGCGGTGCCCACCGCGCAGGTGCCGGCGCCGGCCTCGCTCCACTGCGCGCCCAGGTACAGGCCGGCGCGGCGCAGGCGCGCATCGGCACTGGCGTCGCCGAGGTAGTCCACCGTCACGCCCTGCGCGTCGGTGAGCAGCACCACGTAGCCCATGCCGGCGACCTGGCTGTACAGCGTCTGCAGCCCGTGGCGCGCGATGCGGGCGAAATCGTCGATGCGCTGCTGGTGCTCGCGCAGGCGCGTCTGCGGCAGGATGCAGGCCTGCTGCATGCGCGCCGGGTCCAGGCCGTACTGGTGCACGCAGCGCCGCCAGGAGTTCTGGATGATGGTCTCGGGCGCGCGCGGCAACAGCGCGCCGGCGTGCGTGGTGAGCTGCACTACCGCATCGATGTGCTCGCGTTGCCGCAGGTCCATCGTCGTCTCCTTGTCGTCTCCCGGCCTGGCGCCGTCGCCGGCTCTATGTGCCTCTGGAATGACGGGCGGCCGGGAATCCTAATGTATCCGACAGGGAGCCGCTTGGGCAAACCGCTTGGGCAAACCTCTTCATGCGATGTGCGGCCTGCACTTCATGCGCCGCGCACGCGCGCGGATCTCCGCCCTGGATGTGCGCGGGCCGGCGCATGCGACGACCCGCGCGAAACGGAAAGCACGAAACCGGGCGGATCAGCAGATCCGGTCCGCCAGCTCGGTCATGCTGCTCACCACCACATCCCAGTCGGATTCGGCGGCAAGATCCCTGGACTGGTTCGGGCCATATTCGGCAGGCCGGTTGACGTAGGCGGTGCGCATGCCGTGCGAGCGCCCGTGGCGCAGGTCGTCGTTGTGCGCCGCCACCAGCATCACCTCGTGCGGGCGCAGGCCGAGAAAGCCGATCACGCCCCGGTAGATCCTCGGGTCCGGCTTGAAATGCCGCACGATATCGGCGCTGAACACCGCGTCCCAGGGCAGGCCGGCATGCCTGGCGGTATTCACCAGGCAGGACACGCTACCGTTGGAAAACGTGGAGATGATGTAGCGCTGCTTCAGGCGCGTGAGGCCCGGCACGGTGTCGGGCCAGCCCGAGAGCCGGTGCCAGGCGCGGTTGAGATAGTCCTTCTCCACTTCGTCCAGGCCTTCGATGCCGAACTCGTCGAGCAGCACGTCGAGCCGCTCGCGGTGCAGCACGTCGATATTGGCCCAGGGCCGCTCGCCCTCGCGCACGCGGTCCATGCCGGGCACGTAGCCGGCGCGCCAGGCATCGGCGAACGCCACCCAGTCCGCCTCGATGCCCTTGCGCTTGCCGAACGCGGCGAGGTCGGCGCTGACGCTGCTGCGCCAGTCCACCACCGTGCCGAACACATCGAACACCAGCGCCTTGACCTCGCCAAGCCCGTGGCCCTTGCTGTCTTCCTTCTTGCTGTCCATGTCCGCTCCAGGTTCGGCCGCGCTCAGGCGCTGGCCTTGTCGAGCAATGCGATATCGTCCGCGCCCAGTTGCAGGCGCGTGGCGGCGATCAGGTCGTCGAGCTGCGCGACCGAGGTGGCGCTGGCGATGGGCGCGGTGATGCTGGGACGCGCGATCTGCCACGCCAGCGCGACCCGCGTGGGATTGGCGCCGTGCCGCGCCGCCACATCGTCCAGTGCGGCCAGGATGCCCAGGCCGCGCGCATCCAGGTAGGCCTTGACCCGCTGGCCGCGCGCGCTGCTCTTGTCGAGATCGGCCTCGGAGCGGTACTTGCCGCTCAGGAAGCCGCTGGCCAGCGCGTAGTAGTTGAACACCCCGATCCCTTCGCGCAGTACCAGCGTTTCCAGCTCGCTCTCATACTCATTGCGGGTGTAAAGATTGTAGTGCGGCTGCAGGCTCTCGTAGCGCGGCAGGCCGAGGCGCCGGCTGGTCTCCAGCGCCTCGGCCAGGCGCGCGGCGGTGTAGTTGGAAGCACCGATGGCGCGCACCTTGCCGGCCTTGATGAGACGGTCGTAGGTGTCCAGCGTCTCCTCCAGCGGCGTGTCCTGGTCGTCGGTGTGCGATTGGTAGAGATCGATGTAGTCGGTCTGCAGGCGCTGCAGCGAGGCGTCCACCGCGCGCTCGATATAAGCGCGCGACAGGCCCTTGCGGCCTTCGCCCATGTCCATGCCGACCTTGGTCGCCAGCACGACATCGGCGCGCTTGCCGCTGCGCCTGAACCATTTGCCGAGGATGGCCTCGGATTCGCCACCCTGGTTGCCGGGTACCCAGCGGGAATAGACGTCGGCCGTGTCGATGAAATTGAGTCCGGCGCCGACGAAGGCATCCAGCAACCTGAACGAAGTGGCTTCGTCGACACTCCAGCCGAACACATTGCCGCCGAATGCCAGCGGCGAGACTTCCAGCCCGGACCTGCCCAGTTTGCGCCTGGTGATGCTGTTGGTGATGCTTGAGGTCATCCGTGTTGCTCCGCGAGTTGCATCGAACCGCCCCCGTCAGACCGCTGTCGGGCCGCTGCCCTGCCCGAACCCCATCTGGCATGACTGCCGGCGGCAAAGGTGCCGCGCCGGTCCAGGCGCGGCGAAAAGCACATTGTAGGCAGGGAACGCAAAGCTTGCCGGCGGCAGCGCGCCAGGCCGGCGCGCTGGCGGTGAATGCACCGGAGATCGCGCGGCGTGGCGGCGAGAACAGACCACCGGCATCGGGCAGGTCGGGCAGGCGGTCAACCAGATGGATGCGGTGCCGCAGCAGGACGCCGCGCTGGTGAAACAGGCCGCGGCAGCGGCCCAGGCGCTGGCGGAGCAGGCGCAGTCGATGATGCGCGCGGTCGGCGTGTTCAAGCTCGCCGCCTGGCGCGTCTTGTTCCGCGCCGGCGTGCGAGCCGGCAAGGGCGGCCCGGCCGCCCTGTCTATTTTCCGGCGCGCCTCAGATGGCGGCGCGCGCGGCGGGCTCCAGTTCCTTCATCACTTGCGCCGCGATTTCGAACGAGCGCAGCCGCGCTTGGTGATCGTGGATCTGCGCGGTAAGCATCAGCTCGTCCGGGCGCAGGTCGTCGACAAAGCGCTGCACGCCGGCGCGCACGCCCTGCGCGTCCCCCACCACCGAGCATGCCAGCGAGCGGCGGATATGGGTGGCCTCGGTCTCGCTCCACAGCGATTCGATATCGTCCACCGGCGCGCGGATCGGGCCCGGCGTGCCGCGCACCAGCGCCAGGAACTGCTGCTGCAGCGAGCTGAACAGCCGGCGCGCCCGCGCATCGCTGTCTGCGGCGAAGACGTTGAGGCCAAGCATGACGTGGGGCCTGGCCAGTTGCTCGGAGGGCCGGAAGGTCTGGCGGTAGAGATCCACCGCCTGGCGCATGAAGCCCGGCGCGAAGTGCGAGGCAAAGGCGAAGGGCAGGCCCATGGCGGCGGCCAGCTGCGCGCTGAACAGGCTCGAGCCGAGCAGCCACAGCGGCACCTTCAGGCCCGCGCCTGGCACGGCGCGCAGCCGCTGGCCGGGGCGCGGCGCATCGAAGTACGCTTGCAGCTCTTCCACGTCCTGCGGGAAGGCGTCGGCGGTATCCTGCGTGGCGCTGCGGCGCAGCGCGCGCGCGGTGGACTGGTCGGTGCCGGGCGCGCGGCCCAGGCCGAGGTCGATGCGGCCGGGAAACAAGGCTTCGAGCGTGCCAAACTGCTCGGCCACCACCAGCGGCGAGTGATTCGGCAGCATGATGCCGCCCGAACCCACGCGGATGGTGGAAGTGCCGTTGGCGACATAACCGATCAGCACGGCCGTGGCGGCGCTGGCGATGCCGGGCATATTGTGGTGCTCGGCCAGCCAGAAACGATGGTAGCCAAGACGCTCGGCGTGCTGCGCGAGCGCCAGCGAGTTGCGCATGGCCTGGCCGGCATCGCCGCCTTCCACGATGGGGGACAGGTCAAGCAGGGAATAGGGAATCATGGCGACGAAGATTGACTGCGACGGATGGCGGCAAAACGTCCCGCGGAAGGTCCGGCGGAAGAACGGCGGCCAGCCCGGCAATTTATTGAACGATCGCTATATTAATCACACGCTGGTGCGACTGGCAACGGAAAAATATAATGACCACTATGAAAAAGAGTGTTTCCGGTGCGGGCCGCGGACGGCCCAGGCAATTCGATCGCGAGACGGCGCTGGGCCAGGCCTTGTCGCTGTTCTGGCGATATGGCTATGAATCCACTTCGATCGCCACGCTGACCGAGGCGATGTCGATCACGGCGCCGAGCCTGTACGCCGCGTTCGGCAGCAAGGAGCAGTTGTTCTACGAGGCGGTGGAGCGCTATGCGCAGACGCATGGCGCGCTGCTGTACGGGCCGCTCGAGGCCGGCGGCAGCGCCCGCGACGCCGTGCACGGGCTGCTCCGCGGCGCGGCCGCGCTGTTCAGCGCCAAGGGCAATCCGGCCGGCTGCTTCCTCATGAGCGGCACCAGCCATTCGGCGGACTGCGCCTATATCGAGGACACCCTGCGCCAGCGTCGCCGCGAGAAGGAACAAGCCATGCAGGCGCGCATCGAGGCCGGCATCGCACAAGGCGAGCTTGCCGCGGACGCCGACGCCGCAGCGCTCGCGCGCTTCTTCAACGCAGTGATGCAGGGCATGTCGATGCAGGCGCGCGACGGCGCCACGCGTATCGCGCTGGAACAGATGGCGGAGATGGCGATGCAGGCGTGGCCCGGCAAGGCCGTGAAAGCGGCGCGCGCCACCAGGGCCACCAGGGCCGCCAGGGGGCGGGAGGTGCAGGCGGCCTAGCCCGGCGGCTCGGGACGGCACCACAGCCAGGCCAGCACGCACGCCATGCAGGCAATCGCGCCATAGGCCAGCCAGGGCCGGTGCATGCCGAACAGCAGCACGCCGGCGCACACCGTCATCGCGGCCGTGGCGCTCCATTTGGCGCGCCGGCTGACCATGCGGCCGTGATGCCAGTTATAGAGCATGGGCCCGAACACGCGATGGCCCAGCAACCATGCATGCAGGCGCGGCGAGCCCTTGGCCGCGGCCCACGCGGACAGCAGCACGAACTCCGTGCTCGGCAGCCCCGGCACGAACAGCCCCAGGATGGCCACGCCCAGGCTCAGCAGCGCCAGCGCCGTCAGCAGCGCGCGCGCGGTGCGCGTGCGCGCCAGCCGCAGCGGGGTGTCTTGGGAAGCCTCCGCGGCGGCGGCCCTCGTAGGCGGCACCGCGTCGCGCGCGCAGGCTGCGTCGGCATCATCCAAGGCTTGTCACCACAGTGAGGAATGGCGCCGCAGCAACGCGCCGAAGCGGTCGAAGGCATCCTGCGCGGCGGTCTCGTGCTTGAGACGCTGCGGCAGCGTAAGTCTGTCTGGAGAGGCGGCAAGGGCCGGCAGCATGTCTCGGTTTCTCTCGGTTTGGCCGGCGCGGATGCTTCGGCGACTGGACGCGCCCACTGCGCCAGCACGCGGCCGTGCCCATTGTCGCGCGCCGCCACGGCAGGGGGCAAGGTGAGACCCTGACGCCCGTGCTGGCTTTCGCACACAGGCAAGGCCGGAATCCGGCGCGAATTCCCGTACGCGGCACACCGCACGGCACGGCATATAGTAGCGCTTCGGCGGCAGTCGCCGGCGCCAGTGCCTTGGCCTGGGACAGACGCTGCCAACGAGGTCGGAATCAGGGCGAGGTTCATTCACCTAGCTGGAGGGATTGCGCGGCTACCCGCCGACGTCCGATGGTTTGCCGTCGCGCTGCCCGGCGACGCCGTGGCGGTTGTGAAATGCTGCCCGTGCGGCATCCTTGCGCTGCGTCATGCCGCGCATGCAATGCGCAGGAATGGCACGCGATAAATGCTGCCGCGCACGGTCACGGCCGGTATACTCGCAGGCACGTCTACCCCTGCCTGCAGACCGCTCATCGTGTCCTCTTCCTCCGCGCACAAGACCGCCGCGCAAGCACCCGCCGCCGCACCCTACGATTTCACCGAGCAGGTCGGCCACCTGCTGCGGCGCGCCTACCAGCGCCATGTGGCGATCTTCCAGCAGACCATTGCCGATTCGCAGCTCACCGCCGCGCAGTTCGTGGTGATGTGCGCGGTCAACGACCGCGGCTCCTGCTCGCTCAGCGAGATCGTGCGCGCCACCGCCATCGACCAGGCCACCGTGCGTGGCATCATCGAGCGGCTCAAGGCGCGGGCGCTGGTGGCGGTATCGCACGATGCCAACGACCGCCGCAAGGTGGTGGTCACCGTCACGCCGGGCGGTCTCGCGCTGATCGAGGAAACGGTGCCGTTCGCGCACCGCATCTCCGAGCAGACCTTCGGCGACCTCAACCCGGCCGAACGTGTGGCGATCCTCTACCTGCTGCGCAAGATGAGCGAGTGCGACGAACGCGGCGAACGCGACGCCGCGCCGGACGCGCAGGCGTAGCCGGCGTCAGGCCGGCTGCGCGATGCTGCCGGCCAGCGCCGCCAGCACCGCCTCCGGCGTGAAGGGCGCGCGCCGCAGCCGCACGCCGGTGGCATCGAACAAGGCATTGGCAATGGCCGGCGCGCCCGGCAGCGAAGCCGACTCACCGGCGCCCATGGGCGCTTCCTCCTGCCGTTCCAGCAACAGCACCTCGATCGGCGGCAGTTCCGGGAAGGCCAGCAGCGGATAGCTGCCCCATTCGCGGCTTGCCACGCCCGCCGCGTCGAAACGCACCTGTTCCTTGAGCACGCGGCCAAGGGCCTGCACCACGTTGCCCTGCACCTGGTGGCGCACGCCGTCGGGGTTGACCATCATGCCCGTGTCCTGCGCGACCACCAGCCGCTGCACGACGATCTCGCCGGTATCGGGCGCCACCGTGAGGTCTACCACCCAGGCCGCCCAGGCGGCGCCGAAACCGGGAAACCGGCTATGGACATAGCGGGCGTAAGCCACGCCGCGCCCGCGCAGCAGGCCGTCCGCGCCAGGCGTGCCGCGCGTGCCGCGCGCGCCTTCGCGCCAGCCGGCGTGCGTCGCCAGTTCGCGCAACAGCGCGCTGGCGCGTTCGTCGGGCAGGTGGCGCAGGCGGAAGGCGAGCGGATCGGCGCCGGCTTCGTGGGCGATCTCGTCGATCAGGCACTCGTGCGCGAACACATTGGGCAACGCCGAGACGCCGCGCAGCCAGGAGGCCCGCACGATGGCCGGCGTGTCATCGCAGGCGATGCGCGCACTGGCGTAGTGGTACGGCGGCACCGCGGTGCGGTCGCCCATCTGCAGCGTGCGCGGGGCATTGTCGACGATGCCGGTGAGCAGCAACGCCAGCGTGGGCGCGTCATTGGACGGATAGCGGCTGACGAAGTCATAGGCAAGCAGGTCGCCGGCGGCGCCGATGGCCGCGCGCACGTCCATCAGCTGCGCCGCGCCCTTGGGCTCCCACAGGTGTTCCTGTTCGCGGCTGAGCTGCACGCGCACGGGCCGCTTCACCGCGCGCGAAAGCAGCACGGCGTCGGCGCAGACGTCGTCGGCGCAGTTACGCCCGTAGCACCCGGCAGCCTCCATGCGCACGATCTCGATACAGCCTTCGTCGAGACCGGTGAGGCGCGCGAGATCGATGCGCAGGACATGCGGGTTCTGCGTGCCGGACCACACGGTGAGGCCGTCGTCGCGGTAGTCGGCCACGGCACACGAGGGGCCGATCGATGCATGCATCTGGAACGGCCATGCATAGCTGCGCGACAGCACCTTGCCGCTGCCCCGCGCGGCTTCGAGCGCGCCGGCCACGTCGCCTTCGTCCACCAGCTGGCGGCGCGTGGCGGGGTTGGCGCGCAGCGCGGCCTCCGCCTCGCCCGGGCCATTGAGCGCGGGCAGCGGCGGCACCGGCTTCCAGTCCACGCGCAGGCGGCGCGCGGCCTGCATGGCCTGCTCCTCGCGCTGCGCCACCACGCCGACGAAATCGCCCTGCACCACCACGTCGATGACGCCGCGCACGCCCTCGAGCGAGGCGCGGTCCACCCCGCGCAGGCTGGTGCCGACGAAGTCGCCGCAATCGCGGCCTGCGTAGGGCGGACGCACCACGCGGCCGTGCACCATGCCGGGTACGCGCACGTCATGCACGAAGGCCAGTTGCGCCGTGGCCTTGGCGGGAATATCGACACGCGCCGCGGCGCGGCCGACCACGCGGTATTCGGAGACCGGCTTGGTGTCGAACTGGTCGGCCAGCGGCAACTCGACATGTTCGCCCGCCAGCAGTTCGGCATACGACAGTGCCTGGTCCGGCGCGCCCTTCACGTGCAGCCGGCAGTCGTCGGCGGCCAGCGTGGCGGCGGGCACGCCCAGCCGCTGCGCGGCACGTTCGCGCAGCCAGGCCATGGCCTGCGCCGCCGCGCGCCGCAGCGGCAGCGCCGAGATCTGGATGGTGGCGCTGGCAATGGTGGGGCCCTGGTTGGGCGTGGCCTCGGTATGGCCCAGCGTCATCGCCACGCGCGCGGCCGGCACGTCGAGCTCCTCGGCCACGATCTGCGCCAGCGAGGTGCGGATGCCGGTGCCGAGGTCCACATGGCCGTTGAAGGCGAGGATCTCGCCGTTGTCGAGCAGCGCCACGAAGATGTCAGGCTGCGCCGCCACATAGTCCGATGCCGCGCCGGGCTGCCCCGGCGCCGGACGCGGCGCGGCCTGTGGCGCGCGCGTCACCAGCAAGGCGCCTTGCCTGCGCAGCAGCGCGTCGCGCAGCGCGCCGGGCGAGGTCGCGGAGGCGGCCACTGACGATGATGCGCGCGCATCGGCCTGCGCGGCGGCGGGGTCGGTTTGCATGGCTTCCCTCACTCGTCCATCCCTTGTCCATCCCTTGTTCATCACTTCGGTGCGCGCGCGGGCGCCGCGTTTGCGGCGCGCCATGCCCTGCCCGTTATACTCCCAGCCTTGATCAGCACAGCAACGCGGCTTCAGGCCCCAGACATATGAACACCCCGACCGCTAGGAAGAGCGCGGCAGCCGGAACCCGGGCCCGGCAGGCTCAGGACACCCGGGCCAAGATCCTCAAGGCAGCCATCAAGGTCTTCGCCATGGGCGGCTACGAGGGCGGGCGCGTGGAACGCATCTCGTCGCTGGCCAAGACCTACGACCGCATGATCTATTACTACTTCGGCAGYAAGGAAMAGCTSTWCGTCGARGTGCTGGAAACCATCTACACCCAGCTCAACGAGGCCGAACAGGCACTCAAGCTCGACGCCGGGGACCCCGTGCGCGCACTGACGCAACTGGTCGACTTCGTCTGGAACTACTACCTGGAGCATCCCGAGTTCGTCGCCATCCTGTCGAGCGAGAACATGAGCCAGGGCAAGCACGCCAAGAAATCCGGCCGGCTCAGGGACATTTCCAGCTATGCCTTGTCGGTGCTCGACGGCATCCTCGAGCGCGGCAAGGCCGCCGGCCTGTTTCATGCCGATGTGCGCGCCCGCGATGTCTACCTGGTGATCGCCTCGCTGGGCTACTTCTACAACTCGAACCATCATACGCTCAGCGCCTTCCTGGGCGAGCCGATGATGAGCAAGGCCGCGCTCGAGCACTGGCGCAACATGATGCAGCGCACCGTGCTGAGCACGGTCTGCGTGGTCCCGTCCGGCAGCGCGCCGGTCGCGGCGCCGACGGAGCCCGCGCCTCCCAGGAAGGCCGCGCGCGCCCGGCGCGCCTAGCCGCCCCGGCTCAGCGCGCATCGCCACCGGCGCGCGCCAGCAACGCCAGCGCCTCGTCGCGCGGCATCACGCTGGCGTATTTCTGCGCCATGTCGAACAGGTTGGCGTCGTGCGGGCCGATAGCGCGGTCGCCCACGCAATCGGACAGCACCAGCGGGCGAAAGCCCAGCGACATCGCATCGACCACGCTGGCGCGCACGCAGCCGCTGGTGACGCAGCCCGCCACCAGCAGCGTCTGCACGCCACGCTGCGTCAGCCACGCCGCCAGCGAGGTGCCGAAGAAGGCCGAGGGCACCGTCTTGCGCACCACCAGCTCGCCGGCGCGCGGCGCGAGCTGCGGCACGATGGCGCTGTCGTGGCTGGCTTCCTTCAGGCCCAGCATGCCGGGCACCTTCAGGGTGAAGATATTCTGGTCGCTGTCGTCGTCGGCGAACACGATGCGGCTGTGCGCCACCGGCCAGCCCTGCTCTCGCGCGGTGGCCAGCAACGGCACGGTGTTGGCGATGGCGGCAGGGATATTGCCGCCGCCGAACACCTCCGGATTGGCGAAGCCGTTGACGAAGTCGATGATCAGCAGGCCGTAGGGCGCCCTGGGCGCCAGCGTGGCGCCAAAGCCCTGGCGCTGGTAGGTGGTGGCTTCATCGTGCATGGGTGGCTCCGCTCTCGTGTGTTTGCCCCTGGTTCGACTGCGCCTGGCCGGCCTGGTGCCAGCCGTCCAGCACCTTGCCGCGCTCGACCACCGCCTCACCATCGAGCCGCACGGTGCAATGCCGCACCGGGATATCGATATGGCAAGCCGTGGTGCGGCTGCCGCCGGCCTCGTTGTTGGGACCGAAGGAGCACAGGAAATTGCCTTCGAAGGCGCGTGCGTCCATGCCGATGGTGGCCTCGCGGTCGTACATGGCCAGCGTGGACCAGCGCGCGCGCGGCTGCAGGCCCCAGCCGATATGCGACATGGCGTAGGCCTCCGGATCGTTGAAGGAGGCCATGTAGTCGCTCAGCAGGTCGGCGTCGAGGCCGCCTTCGATATGCGTGACATAGCCATTGCGCACGGTGATGTCGACGGGCGCCTGCACATAGGACTTCATCGGCAGCAGGATGTCGCCGCGGTCGAGCACGATGCGTCCGCTGGTGCCGCCCTCGTTCGGCCAGGTCAGCACGAAGCCACTCGGCCAGTGGTCCCAGCGCCCGGGCTTGTCGACGAAACCGTACTCGCTGATGGCCGGGAACTCGCCCAGCGCGCAGCGCAGGTCGGTGCCGGCGCCGGACGTGATGTGCATTTCCCTGGCGCGCCCGAGCCGCGCGGTGGCGGCCATGACGCGCGCGCGGTCGTCCTCGGTGGGCACCAGGCGCACCAGCACTTCGGGCGGCTCCACCGCCAGCAGGATCTTGGTGCCGCCGGACAGGATCTCGTGCTGCTCGGGCGAGAACAGCAGCGTCATCAGGTCCAGCACCAGGTCGCTGGCCTTGAGCGCGGCGATGGCGGCCGGGTTGCCGGTCAGCGGCGTGGTGCCGAGATAGGCCAGCGCGTCGCGGCTGAGCGCGCGCTCGCCGTTGACGGGCGGCAGGTCGAGCCGGTTGACGATGGCGCCCATCGACGCCGCCGCGAGTTGCGCGGTGCGCAGCGTCTGCGGGTGGGTGGCGGCGCCGGTCAGCACCGTGACGGTCTGTCCGGGCTGCAGCCTGGACAAGGTGAGCACCTGGCGCCAGGCCTGGGTCAGGTCGTGATCGCTTACGGGCATGGTTTCTCCTTGGTTGGCGGTGGCGCGCTCAGGCGGCGGTCTGGTCGCACACGAGCGGCGCGCCGAGGAAATCGCCGAACGCGCGGTAGAAGCCGGCTTCGTCGTCCCACGGGATCATGTGGCCGGCATCGGGCACGCGCGCCACCAGCACGGCGGGCAGCAGGCCGCGGATCTCCTCGATATCTTCCGCGCGGATGACATCGCCGCGGCCGGCCACCATCAGCAGCGCGGGCACGCGCAGCGCCGGCAGGTCGGCGTGGATATCGTCGCGATGGAAGTCCTCGAAGCTGGCCACCACCGCGCGTTCGTCGCAGGTATGCAGCCACTCGGCGCGCAGGCGCAACTGGTCCTGCGTCCAGGTCGGGCAGAAGCGCCGCATGCCCTCGGCATCGATGCCCTGCCGCGCCAGGCGGATCGAATCGACATACCAGGGCAGTTGCGACGGATAGGCGCGGCGGCCCGGACCGGACACCGGCGGGTCCACCATCACCAGGCGGGTCAGCCCGGCGGGATTGGCGCGCGCCGCACGGATGCCGATGCGCGCGCCCATCGAGTGGCCGACGATGGCGTAGCGCGCAAGGCCGAGTGCCCGGGCAAAGGCAAGCACATCGGCGCCCTGCGCATCGAGGCCGTAGTCAAGCGTATCGCCCGCGGCCGACAGGCCGCGGCCGCGCACATCGAGGACATAGGTATCGAAGTGCTGGCCGAACCGTTCGCCGACGAAGCCCCAGGTGACGGCCGGGCTGGTGATGCCGGGCACGATGATCACCGCGTCGCGCTGCGCGCGCGCGCCGGCGTTGCCGCCGTAGCGCAGGTAGTGCTGGCGGATGCCGTTGGCGGACACATGGCCGCCGTAGAGAAACTCGCTCATGGCTGGCTCTCTCGCGCTCAGTAGGCGCCCGACAGCAGCGCGCCCGCGCCGGGCACCACCGGTTCGAGATCGAGCTGCCTGAGGATGGCGTAGGTGGTGGCGATGGCGGCGGTGATGACAGGCTTGCCGGTCATGGCTTCCACCTTGGCCACGGCCGGCAGCGAGGGCATCTGCACGCAGGCGGACAGCACGATGGCATCCACGTCCTTCGTATTCATCTGCGCGACGATGCCCGGCAGGTTCGCAGGGTCGTGGCGGCCTACCTCCAGGTTGTCCGCGATCTCCAGCGCGCGCCAGTCCACCACCTCGTAGCCCTCATTGCGGATGTAGTCCACCACGAGCTCGGTCAGGGGCTTCATGTACGGCGCGACCACGGCGATGCGCTTCGCACCGATCACCTTGAGCGCGTCCACCAGCGCGCCGGCGCTGGTGATCACCGGCGCATCGGCGCCATTGGCCGCGGTATGGGCCTGCAGGCGCTTCTCGGAGACGCGGTGGTAGCCGTGTCCCATCGCCATGATCGCCACCAGGCAGGCGTAGCCCAGCACGTCGACGCGCGCGTCGCTCAGCTCCAGCGCGCAGCGGTCGGATTCGGCGTCCATTGCCGCCAGCTCTTCCTTGACCACTTTCTTCATGCGCATGCGGCTGGAATGGAAGGTGAAGCGTTCGGGCCGAACCAGCTGGCGCGCCGCGAGCATCGCCGGGATTTCGGTTTCCATCGTGGTGTTCGAGCTCGGCACGATCTGGCCGATACGGAAATTTTTCTGCACTGTCGACTCCATCATCCATCTGTTTTGTCCACCCGCCCAGGCGCTGCGCTTGCGTGGCCAGCTCCTTGCACGGCGGCCCGGCGGCTTGCCAGCGCCCCGGTACCTTGCGAACGATTGTAGTGTACACACTGTAATTTCACAACAAATCAATGCGCCGCGCGTGCCGCACTTATTCAGTGCTCGCTTAACGAAATGATGCCTGAAAATGGGCATATTTTCCCGTGTACAGTGCAATGCACCGCTGCAATCACATCCGGATAAGGGTTTTCCATAGGACGCGCATATCGTTCCTTTACTTCCATTTTTATGGTGTGTACACTCGATTTCACCAACTGGCCGAAAGGCCGCTCCAGACCCACATACATCGCCAGGAGAAATATCGTGCAAGGCAAACCACGGATCGCAATCATCGGGGCCGGACTGGGAGGGACCGCTGCCGCGGCGCTGCTGCAGCGCAGCGGCTTCGAGGTCAGGCTGTATGAGCAGGCTCCGGCGTTCTCGCGTCTGGGCGCGGGCATCCATGTGGGGCCCAATGTGATGAAGATCATGCGCCGCATCGGCATCGAGGATGCGCTCAACCAGATGGGCTGCCACCCGGATTTCTGGTACAGCCGCGACGGGCAGAGCGGCGAAGTGGTCGCGCAGATCCCGCTCGGCGACTACGCGCTGTCGCACTACGGGGCCAGCTACCTGACCGTGCACCGCGGCGATTTCCACGCCCTGCTGACCGAGGCGGTAGCGCCGGGCACGCTGCTGTTCGACAAGAAGCTGGACAGCGTGGAAGACCTGGGGCACGCGGTACGCCTGCGCTTTACCGACGGCACGGTGGACGAAGCCGATATCGTGATCGGCGCGGACGGCATCAATTCGCGCATCCGCGAGACCTTGYTGGGTGCCGAGCCGCCCCGCTACACCGGCTACGTGGCGCACCGCGCCGTGTTCCCGATCTCGCGCGTGAAGGGCTTCACGCACGACCGCTGCACCAAATGGTGGGCCGACGACCGTCACATGATGGTCTACTTCGACACCGGCAAGCTCGACGAGATCTACTACGTGACCGGCGTGCCCGAGCCCACCTGGGACCTGAGCAAGAGCTGGCTGCCGAGCAGCATCGAAGAGATGCGCGCTGCCTTCGACGGCTGGCACACAGGGGTGCAGTCGCTGATCGAGGGCACGGTGGAAGTCACCAAGTGGCCGCTGCTCGAGCGCGACCCGCTGCCGTTGTGGAGCCGCGGCCGCCTGGTGCTGCTGGGCGACGCCTGCCACCCGATGAAGCCGCACATGGCGCAGGGCGCGGCCATGGCGATCGAGGATGCCGCCATGCTGACGCGCTGCCTGGAGCAGACCGGACTGTCGGACTTCGGCACGGCCTTCTCGCTGTACGAGGCCAACCGCGCCGCGCGCGCCAGCAAGGTGCAGCTTGTTTCGCACAACAATACCTGGCTGCGCGCCAACGAGAACCCGGACTGGTGCTTCGGTTACGATGTGTTCAACGTGCCGCTGGCGCAAGCCGGGCAGGTGGCGATCGCCGCCTGAGCCAGATCCGGCAATACCGCCAGGCCCCCGGGGCCTCCGGCCGCACATGCCTGCCCACGTCGCAGGCATGGCGCCGGAGCCGGGGACCGGGCCTCGCAGAGTGATGTTCTGGAACGCCCCCGCCCCACTGGAATGCACACGCCCCGCCCCCTCACCCTCCGGGTCAACCGGACCACGCACCTGCTCGATGCCGAGGTCGACCCCGACACGCCGCTGCTCTATATCCTGCGCAACGACCTGGCATGCAACGGCCCCAAGTATGGCTGCGGGCTGGGCCAGTGCGGAGCATGCACGGTGCTGGTCGACGGCGTCGCGGCACGCTCGTGCGTGATCCCGGTCAAGGCCGTGGCGCAGCGCGCGGTGACCACGCTCGACGGATTGGGCACGCCGGAGCGGCCCGACCCCGTGCAGCAGGCCTTTATCGACGAGCAGGCGGCGCAATGCGGCTACTGCCTGAACGGCATGATCATGACCGCCAAGGCGCTGCTGGCGGAGAACCCGTGTCCCGATGAAGCGCAGATCCGCGAGGCGCTGCGCTTCAACCTGTGCCGCTGCGGCACGCATGTGGAAATCCTGCGCGCGGTGCAGCGCGCCGCCGTGCTGCTGCGCCAGGCTGCCGGACCGGAAGGCGCGCCATGAGCGGGCGCGACGAGATCGTCGCCGGCCAGGCCGGCGCGGCGCCCTGGATGCCACCGGAAGCAGCGGATTGCCTCGCCTGCCATATGGTGCGGCCCCCGCAGCTTGCGTGGCAGGCCGGCACCCTGCGCAGCGCCCGGCTGGTCGATTGCGATGAGGCCGCCGCGCGCGCGGTGGCCGGCGTGGCCGCGGTGGCGCGGCGCGCAAACTTTCTCGGCATTGCCGCCGGCACCGCGCAGCAGGCGGCCCAGGCTGCCAGCGCATTGCGCGCACGCTGGCGCGCGCCGGATACCGGCAAGCCGGAGCTGCGGCCCGGCGCCCGCGTGATCGCCGCGCACGGCGATGCCGCCCAGGCCACGGCGAGCGCCGCGGGCGGGAGCACGCAAGACTACCGCTGGCCGTTGGCCGGCACGCAGCCCGGTGGCTGCACCGCCATTGCCGACTGGCGCGGCGGCGCGCTGCGCGTCTGGCTGCCCAGCCGCACGCCCGGCGCCCTGCGCGCCGAACTGGCCGCGCTGCTTGGGATCGGCGCGGACCGCATCACGCTGGTCTGCTGGCAGGCCATGGACGATGGCGCGTCCGGCGAAGACCCGCTTTACGCCCACCATGCCGCCGCCGACGCAGCGCTGATGGCCCACGCCGCCGGCCGCCCGGTGCGCGTGCGGGTGCAGGCGCATGAACTCGGCGCCACGCAGGCGTGGGCCGGCATCCATCTGCAAAGTGCATGGGCGAGCGATGGCCAGATCACGGCCTATGCTGCCGATGCCACCATTGACGCGCGCCACAGCGCGGCGCTGGCAAGTGCGCCGCCGCTGGCGCTCTGGCTGACCGGCACGCCGTCGCCCGTCAGCGAGATCCGCCCCGATGCGCATGGCGGCGCTGCGCAACCCGACGCGAGCGACGCCATCCTGCCACCCTACCGTTTCGCCAGCCTGCGCGTGACACAGGCCGACGCGCCGGGCCAGCCGCCTGCCGCGGCGCCGGCGGAACAAGCGGGGCAAGCAGGACAGACGGCGCGCGCGCACGTCTTCGCGCGCGAATCGCATCTGGACGAGATCGCGGCCGCCAGTGCGCAGGATCCGGTGGCATTGCGCCTGCGTCATCTCGAAGACGCTCGCGGCGCCGCGCTGGTCGGCCGTGTCGCCGCCCAGGCCGGCTGGCAGCCGCGCGCCACGCGCGCGCAAGGCAGCGGCAATGTGCGGCGCGGGCGTGGCTTCGCCTACGCCAGCACCATCGACGCCGGCGACGCCCATGCCGGGCGGAGCTGGTCCGCATGGGTGGCGGACGTCGAAGTCGACGCGGCCACGGGCGAGGTCAGCGTGACCGGCATCACGCTGGGCCACGACGGCGAAGCTGCGGGCAAGCCTGTCCCCGCCGACGCGCCGGCACTGCAGCAGCAAGCCATGCGCGCCGCGCAGCGCCTCACCGCCGGCGGCGGCTTCGACAGCTGGGGAGAGACGCAGGCCTTGCAGCAGGAGGATCACCTGCCGGCGCTTGCCGACGCGCCCTTGCCCACCGTGCGCGTCGCCGGCACGCTCGGCCCTGCGACCCTCGGCACCGGCGCGGCGACGACACTGCCGGCCGCGCCCGCCGTGGCCAATGCCATCTTCGACGCAACCGGCGTGCGCCTGCGCGAGCCGCCCTTCAGCGGCGAACGCCTGCGCGCCGCGCTGGCCGCGCAGGCAGGCGGCACGGATGCGCGCGGCGCCAGGCGCAAGCGCAACTGGCTGCTTGCCGCCGCAACCACCGCGGCGACGACCGCCGCCGGCCTGATCGCAACCGCCATGCCCTGGCGCGCGCCGATCGCGCCGGTGGCGCCGCCCGCGCCCGGCTTCTACTCGGCGGCCACCATCGAACGCGGCCGCCTGGTGGCCGCCGCCGGCGACTGCGCGGTCTGCCACACGGCGCCCGGCGGCGTGCGCAACGCCGGCGGGCTGGCGCTCGATACGCCGTTCGGCACCATCTACAGCACCAACATCACGCCGGACCCGGAAACCGGTATCGGCAACTGGTCCTACGGCGCCTTCGAGCGCGCCATGCGCGAGGGCATCCACCGCGACGGGCGGCATCTGTACCCGGCCTTTCCGTACACCGCCTTCGCCAAGGTCAGCGACCCCGACCTGCAATCGCTCTACGCCTACCTGATGGCGGCCGAGCCGGTGCGCGCCAGGGCGCCGGAAACGGCGCTGGCCTTCCCCTACAACCTGCGCCCGCTGATGGCCGGGTGGAACCTGCTGTTCCATCGCGCCAAGCCCTTCGAAGCCGACCCCGCGCGCAGCGCGCAATGGAACCGCGGCGCCTATCTGGCCGAAGGCCTGGGGCATTGCAGCGCCTGCCATTCGCCACGCAATGCGCTGGGTGCCGAGCGTGGCGGCCGCGCTTACCTCGGCGGCGGCGAGGCCGAAGGCTGGGAGGCGCCCGCGCTGAATACGCTGTCGCGCGCGCCGGTGCCGTGGACCGAACAATCGCTGTTCGCATACCTGCGCCAGGGCTACGCGCCCCATCACGGCGCAGCGGCGGGACCGATGGCGCCCGTCGTCGAGGAGCTGGCGCTGTTGCCGGAAGAGGATGTGCGGGCTATCGCGCACTATGTCGCGTCCTTCGGCGAGAACGCGCCGGACGCGGCGCAGGCAGCCGCGCAGGCCGCGCTGCTCGAGCAGCGCAGCGCCGCTGCCGCGCGCGCGCTCGCCGGGCCGGCGCAGCGCCTGTACCAGAGCGCCTGCGCGGTGTGCCACCAGGGCGAGCAGGGCATCCGCCAGTTCGGCATCAAGCCTTCGCTGGCGCTCAATACCAATCTGCATGGCGACAAGCCCGACAACCTGATCCGCGTGCTGCTCGACGGCATCCCGGCGCCGGCGGCCAGCGCGCTGGGCTATATGCCGGCGTTCGGCGACAGCCTCGACGACGCCCAGCTGACGCAACTGGTGCACTACCTGCGCGCCCGTTTCGCCCCCGACAAACCCGCCTGGGACAACGTCGACGAGACGCTGGCCAGGGCCCGTGCCACGCCTTCGCACTGAGAAGCACTATCGAGGCGGTCCCGGCTTCGCCGCACGGCCATGGCAGGTACGGCTTGCCTGCGGCAGTTACGCCTGGCCTGGACCGCTTCGCTTGACCCTGATAGCGCCTCCAGGCGGGAAAACCCCGAGGAGAAAACCACGCCCTCGCCCTTGCACGGCTGTTTCATGTAGCTTACGCTGAATGATCATGTAGCAGGCACTACATGAGTGCGGCGTGAAGGAAAGCGGTGCCGGCCCTGCACAAGGACGGCGCCACGGCAGACGGCCAATGTGCCCTGCGGCCCGCATCAAACCATAAGAAAACGACCCAGCCATCACTGCACAGGCGCTGGCCCGCAGCTTGCATAGCAAGACGGCGGCCCGCCGCCGGCAGCACTGGCGAAGACACCCAACGGCAGACAACGGTAGAAAACAAAGGAGTGAACATGTCGTATCAGTATCAAGACGGCGCGGCGGGCGTACTGCCCGCCGCGTCCCGGCCCGACGTCTACCGCAAGGTGACGTGGCGCCTGATCCCGTTCTTCTGCGCCTGCTATCTCGCAGCCTATCTCGACCGCATCAACGTCGGGCTGGCCAAGCTGCAGATGCTCGACGACCTGCACTTCAGCGAGACGGTCTATGGCCTCGGGGCCGGCCTGTTCTTCGTCGGCTACATCCTGTTCGAGGTGCCGAGCAACCTGGTGCTGCAGAAGGTGGGCGCGCGCCTGTGGATCGCGCGCATCATGATCACGTGGGGCCTGCTGTCCGGCGCGACCATGTTCGTCACCACGCCGACCCAGTTCTACGTGCTGCGCTTCCTGCTGGGCGCGGCCGAGGCGGGCTTCCTCCCCGGCGTGCTGCTCTACCTGACCTACTGGTTTCCCACCCACAAGCGCAGCAAGATCATCGCCCTGTTCATGATGGGCCTGCCCCTGGCGAGCATGATCGGCAGCCCGCTGTCCGGCTGGATCATGACGGCGTTCGCCGGCGTGCACGGCTGGGCCGGCTGGCAATGGCTGTTCTTCCTGGAAGCCATTCCCTCGGTGCTGCTGGGCGTGATGGTGTTCATCTACCTGCCCAACGGCATTGCCGACGCCAAATGGCTGCAGCCCGACGAGAAGCGTGTCCTGCAGCGCAACCTGGAGTCCGACGTGCTCACGGAAAGCAGCCATTCGCTCAAGGCGGCCTTCACCGACCGCCGCGTGTGGATGCTGGGCCTGATCGACATGTGCCTGCTCATGGGCACCTACTCGATCGGCTTCTGGATGCCCACCATCATCCGCGACACCGGCGTGGCCAGCCCGCTGCATATCGGCCTGCTCACGGCCATCCCGCACGCGGTGGCGGTCGTGGCGATGCTGCTCAACGGCGCCCATTCGGACAAGACCCGCGAGCGCCGCTGGCATATCGTGATCCCCATCCTGGCGGGCGCGGCCGGCCTGGTGGGCAGCACCTTCGTCACCGGCTCGGCCTCCGCCACCGTGATGATGCTGACCCTGGCCAACGTGGGCATCGTGGCGACCTTCCCGGTGTTCTGGTGCCTGCCGTCGACGTTCCTGAGCGGCACCGCGGCCGCCGCCGGCATCGCGCTGGCCTGCTCCATCGCCAACCTCGGGGGCTTCGCGGCCACCTACCTGCTGGGCTGGCTGAAAGACACGTTCCACAGCCCCAGCGCCGGCCTGATCCTGTTCGCCGGCTGCCTGCTGGGCGCCTGCTTCCTGGTGCTGGCCATGCCAGCCAGGGTGGTCAACCGCTAAGCCGCGGCGACACGGGCGGCGCGCGGACATTGAGCCGCGCGCCGCTTATCCGTACCATGCTGCCCATGCAAAGCGGGAACATGGTATGACTCTCAAGACTCTGGACGGCGCGCTGGCCCTGCTGACCTACTTCACGGTGCGGCAGCCCACCTGGGGCGTGCGCGAGCTGGCCAAGCACAGCGGGGTGCACCACGCGGTGGTGCACCGCGTACTGGCGACCTTCGCCGCCAACGGCTTCCTGGTGCAGGACGCGGCCAGCGGCAAGTACTCACTGGGGCTGCGGCTGTTCGAGCTGGGCCAGGTGGTGCGCAAGACCTTCTCGCCGGCCGAGGTAGTGCAGCCGGTGCTGGAAAAGCTTGCCGCGCAAAGCGGCGAGACGGTATTCCTGTCATGGCTGGACGGCCATGAAGGCCTGTGCGTGGGCATGGTGCAAGGCCAGCACCAGCTGCGTTTCTCGATCGAGCTGGGCCAGCGGTTCCCGCTGCATGCGGGTGCCCATGCCAAGGTCATCCTGGCTTTCCAGGACGACACCTTCCGCGCCCGCGTGCTCGCGCACGCCAGCGACCCCGCGCATGCGCAGCCGGGCCTGGCCACGACGGATCCGGCCGTGATCGAGCCCCAGCTGGCGGAGATCCGCGCGCAGGGCTGGGCCCACACGCGCGGCGAGGCAGCCGCCAGCGTAGCCGGGCTCGCCTTGCCGCTGTGGTCGCGCGACCACGGCGCGGTGGTCGGCTCGCTGGCCATCGCCGGGCCGCAGCAGCGCCTGGATGAAGAGGCGGTGCCGCGCATGCTCGATGCCCTGCGCGACGCCAGCCGGCGGCTCGAGGAAGTCGTCGGTTTCGGACGCTAGGGTCTGCTCAGCGCGCCCACAGCGCGCGTGCCACCGCATCGCCCGCCGCGCCGCCGCCGAACACGCGCTGGCCGATGGCGAAGCCAAGTTCGCGGTAGCTCTCCCACTGCGCCTCGTCGAAGAACTGGTCGCTGGTGGGTTCCTGCGGAAAGGCCGGATGGCTGCCACCGTATTGCCGCACGTCCGCCGGTGCGCTGGCGACCTGGCAAGGCTTGAGCAGGACGATGCGCGTCACCGGCCTGCGTGTGGCGGCAGGCTCGTCGGCGCGATAGACATCGAGCAGCAAGGCGCATTTCTCGCAGGCCGCGGCGCGGGCCTGCGGCGTGAAATCCGCTGGCGTGCCGAACACGCTGCCGAGCACGGGATCCCCGGCGGCGGCGGTGTCGACCACGATCTCCAGCCCCATGTCGATGCGCGCCAGGCGGATCAGGTTGGCAAGGTCGCCGAACTGGTAGTTCGGATCCGCCCCGCAATCGCACAGCACGATCATCGACACCGCGCGCTCCGGCCGCAGCAGYTCATACACCGCGGTGTTCTCGAAATGGCCGCCGTCCGACAGGTACTGCCAGCCGCGGCGGGTGCCGTGAAAGCGCGCGCTCAGCTCGCAGGCCAGGTAGTAATGCGTGCGGAACAGCGAGATGAAGGCACCCAGCCAGGGCCGGTCGGGGCGGTCGTCCTGCACGCGGTCGCGCTCGGCACCGCCGGCGCGCGGTGCGCTGCCCGCATCGAGCGGATAGGACGGCCACCACGTGCCCAGGCGCAGGTTGGCCAGGCCCAGCAGCAGCGAGGTACCAAGTGTGGTGGAGCGGCCAAGGCCGGTGGAGATGGCCGCGCCCGAGGTGGCGATCCAGTCGCCAAGCGTGCGCGCCTGCGAGAGTTCGCTGCCGCCGGCCTTGTGCGTTTCCGGAAAGTAGCGCTGCCCGTCCACCGTGAAGCGCACGAAGGCGTCGGCGGGCAGCCCGCGCGCCGTGGTGGCCGGCAGCGTGAACGGCCCGGGCGCGATGCACAGCGGCTTGCCCTTGCGGTCGCGCTGCACCAGTTGTTCGGCCGGATCCACGGTCAGGTTGAGCGTGATGTTGATCAGGTGCAGCGGCGCCAGCATGGCGGGATCGTAGTAGGCGTTCAGGCTGAGCGGATCGCCATCGGCGGGCTCGGCGACGCTGAGGCGGGCGCGCTGGATGGCGTGCTGGCGCGCCGCCGTTCCCTCGCCCGCGGCAGGCGCGAAGCGCTGGCCGTTGGAGCCGCCAAGGTAGGCGCGCGTCAGCCGCGCCGAGTAGAACTGCTGCAAGGTCGACAGGTTCAGGAAGCCGGCGAAACGCCCGGCGATCAGCGTCAGCCCGAGCGCCAGGGCGCTCAGCGTGCCCAGCACAGGCGTGGTGTAGGCATTGCCGAACACCAGCCAGTCGACCGGCTCGCCGCCATTCCAGCGCACCCACAGGACCAGCCACGACCACAGCACGAAGACCAGCATCGCCACCACGGCCGCGGCGATGCCGGCCAGCAGCGATACCGGCAGCCGCGACAGCCAGCCGGTCACGCCAGCCTTGCCGTCGCCGCCCTTGCCGTCGACCAGGCCCGCGCCGTAGCGGATCAGCCAGACCACGCCGCCCAGCAGCCCGGCCGGGCCGAGTGCGCCCCAGGGATGTCCGGTGGACTGCGTGTACAGGTAGAACGTGCGCGCCACGGTATCCGCCACGCCCAGCGCCGCCAGCCATAGCACGGTGCCAACGGCGCCGCTGAGCAAGCGCGTGGCACGCACGCGGTAGGCCTGCACGGTGGCCGGCCGCACGCGGCACAGCGCAAAGCAGCAGGCTACGCCGAGCAGGGCCAGCACCGCCGCGCCCAGCAACAGGCAGGCCACCGCCAGGCCAGGCCCCATGCGGTGCAGCCATGCCGCCAGGCCCAGCATCACGACGCCCGCCAGCGCGGCCAGGCGCGTGGCCAGGCTGTCGAAGCGCAGCGCCGGGCGCGCATCGGCGGGATGCGGGTAGACCAGCCAGTACGCCACGGCAGGCGGCACCGCGAACAGCAGCAGCGCGGCCAGCGGCAGCCACATCAGTTCACTCCACCAGATCGCCAGGCCGCCTTCGTTGAAGACCTGCCGTGCGTCATGCAGCAGGTCCATCTCGTGCCGGCCCAGATCGATATAGGTGCCCACGGCCAGGTGACGCAGCAGCGCGAGTACCGCCAGCAACAGCAGCAACGCGCTGCCGATCACGTATTGCATGGCGAACCAGTTGCGCACCACCAGCGATGCCGCGTACAGCGAGTCGCCGGCGCCGGTCGGCGTCAGGTAGCGCCCGTTCTCGCGCAGCCACGCCACCGCGGCGCGGCCGGGATCGCCGGCGTACGACACCGAGGAACGGATGCGCCCGGGTGGCTCCTGCTGCAAGGTCCGGTAGGCCAGCGTCGCGGCCTCGACGCCGTTGGTGCCTGGCTTCAGGCGGCCCGGCACGAACAGGCTGCAGAAGAAGGCGCCGAGGTAGCCGCCGCCGCTGACGGTGGAGAGGTAGTCGAACTGGCCGAGCAGCGAGGCGGTGGCCGGCACGGCGGCAGGCTCGATGGCGTCGGGACCGTCGCCCTCCTGCACATCGGCGCGCGCCGCCCCGGGCGGCGGCGCGTGCGCGGCTTCGTGCCCGGCTTCGTGCCCGGCTTGGTGC
>NZ_JBFTNF010000061.1:0-43413 GCF_056397345.1 Cupriavidus sp. 05N38 | reverse complement strand
GTAGCTCTCATCGGCCTTGAAGCGATGGAGCGCGAGGCGGTCTTCCTTCGAATAGATCGCCACGGTCCGGATATTCATCTCGGCAGCCGCGCGCATCACGCGGATGGAGATCTCGGAACGGTTGGCAATCAGCAGGGATTTGATCGGGGTGTAGTCCATGGGGCATCAGGAAACTATGTTGCCGTGCACTACGCATGACAACGAAATGTCAGAGAGAAGCGCTTCATGTCAAGTCATCCACACGACTGGAGTCAACACTATGCAATAAATACGGCACCAGAAATAGGAGCACAGCCTGAGAACAAGCCCTTCCATCCACAGGAACTGGCCAACACGCATAAAACTGCATCCTATTGCTTTTTTCTTAACACAAGAATGCATATCTGCCGCGTGCATTTATTTTTTAAATACTGAATCCAGTTTTTAAATTGTGGCGACGGTTTTACTTCTTGCGCGCAGCGCAGGCCGGTCCAAGTCATTCACCGAAGTAACGATGCTGCGACTAATTACGTCACGCCGGATGCGGGATAGCCAATTCTCCACCTTGCTCAGCCAGGACGAATAGGTGGGCGTGAAGTGCATGTGTACGCATCGATGAGCCCGCAGGAGTCCTGGACGTGCGACGTCTTGTGGCTGCTCACGTTGTCACAGATCACGTGGATTTCCTGACCACCGTGCTGAGGGCCACAATATAGGTCAGAAACGCCACGAACTGCTCGCAGATGTGACGCGCCGCGGTCTTGCGCAGCACGTCTCCGGTGGCCGTATTCAACGCGGCAAAGTGGCTCAATGTGCCATTGCGCTTGTACTCTCCATGCCAATCGGCTGTCATTCGCGATTAGTTCGAGCAATATTGTCAATTAACCGGCCAGACTTCTATATAAAAGGCGGGATCCAACCGGATTCCGGAGTGACGAAATTACTTCGCTCTACGACCGCCTCAGTAATGTGGCAATGTCGATGCGCTCCGTCTGGGTGGCCCCCCGCAGGCGGACTACCCAGATGGGCATGCGGGCGCTTGCCCATGATCATGGTTATGCGAGGGCATTGCGGCGAGCGCCGTCCACTTTTTCGATCCCCGATTTCGTGATTCTCGGTGCCGTAATGGGATCGAAGCTGAAGGCGCCAAGATGTGCCCAGGCGGAATTGTATTGGACGGGCATGCGAGCTTCCTCGGTGCGGTCCAGTTGCAGTGCGGCGCGAAGTGGCCAATAGGGGTCCCGCAGCATTTCGCGCGCCATCATAACGATGTCCGCCTTTTTCTCCCGCAGGATCGCCTCGGCCTGCTCGGCCTTGTCGATCCAGCCGACTGCGGCGACCGGCATCGTTGCTCCTTCGCGAATCGCCGCAGCGCCGGGTACTTGGTAGCCCGGTCCGACCGGAATCGTCGGATGGGGCACGGCTCCGCCCGAGCTAACGTCAACCAGGTCCACACCCTCATCCTTGAGCCAGCGAGCAAGCTCAATCGTCTCTTCGACACTCCACCCGCCTTCTACCCAGTCGGTGTATGACAGCCGGAAGGCTAGCACCCGGTCGGCCGGCCAGACCCGGCGTATCGCGCGAGCCACCTCGAGAGTGATTCGACAGCGATTTTCGAGCGAACCGCCGTAGGCATCCGTCCGATGGTTCGATAGCACTGAATTGAAGGAATGCAGGAGGTAACCATGCGCGGCATGCACTTCGATCCACCGGTATCCCGCTTCCCCGGCGCGTTGCGCCGAAAGGGCAAACTCATCGACCACATGCTCAATCTCCTGGATCGTCAGTTCATGCGGTACGGTGTATCCGTGATCAAAGGCGAGCGGGCTGGCGCCGTCCGGCTCCCATCCACCTTCTTCGATCGTCAACGGCCTACCTTGCGTCTGTCCCGGGTCGGATTCCCAAGGCGGCACGCGCGACGCCTTCCGCCCGGCGTGCGCGAGTTGCACGCCGGCCACGGCTCCCTGGGCTTCGATGAATCGGACGAGATCTCGATGGCCAGCAATGTGATCGTCCTTCCAGAGGCCGAGATCGGATGGCGTGATACGCCCCTCGGGCACGATCGCGGTACCTTCGGTCATCACGAGCCCGGCGCCACCCACGGCGCGGGAGCCCAGGTGAACCAGGTGCCAGGCGTTGACATACCCGTCCACTGCACTGTATTGGCACATCGGGGACACCCCGATCCGGTTGCGCAGCGTCACGCCGCGCAGCGTCAATGAGTCGAATAGTCCGGACATTTCAAGGTTCCTTGTTGAGGATCTAGTTAGAAAGAATGGGATGGGAACATCAGCGCGGCAGGAAATACTGCACTTCGAACAGGATGCAGCCGCGCCGCGAAACGAAAGGGCCGTGCGGGGTACCGGGAGGCCGGCACGAGTATGTATGTAACGGCGGGACCGCGTTCGATGAGAGCCGCGGGGACTCGTCGAGCGCTTGGAGGTCTCCCGATATCAAGAACACCTCTTCCCAATACCCGTGCACCAGCGTGCCCTGCGTGACGGCACCAGGAGCGAACCGGACAAGCCGTGTCCGGGCGCCGCATTGGGCGGCCTCGTCCAGGTCGTCGGCCAGCACTCTCACCTCGAGCCCAGCCGGAAATCCATCCAACACACACCAGCCTTCATCTTGCGAAAGCGCCATCATCTCGATATGCGCACGCGGCATCTTCATGGGTGTAACTCCTCATCGTCCCGAGTGATATGGATTGGAATCCGGCGCGTGCAACGGAACCGTTACTGGCGATACCGCCGGCGAGGGGGGGTGTAGTCGCATCCGTAACGGCGAACGCTTCCGCAGCTACGCACTTCTGCATTCCATCCTGATACGCGGGCACGGACAAGTCAACGCACCACCACAGCACGTTCCGTACCTCGAAATCAATGGTGGTAACTATTTGAAATGCGGCGCACAGAGRCTCTATCGCTTAGTCAGATGGTGTTGACGACGTGCGCGTAATTGGCCAGACGCATCCAGTATCGCCAAGGTGTCCACCAGCAACGGGTTGGGCCACACCGCACGTGGGAGGCGGCCCCTTTTTGCGCGGGGAAAGCGTCGGCCCTCATGTGCCAGTGCACCATCGAGCGCCGGGATACGCGTCTGTCGAAGTACGGAACAAAGCGCGCCGACTTGTTGACGCTTGGAAATCCACAACGCAGCATGATTACTTGATTTACTGAGTTGACGACTATGATCCGTGATATCGAAACGATGAACGTCCTGCGCGACAACATCGCGCGCTTTGTCCGCGAGCGCCTCATCCCGAATGAGGAACGTGTCGCGGAAGCTGACGAAATTCCCGACGACATTGTTGCGGATCTGAAGGCAATGGGGCTGTTCGGGCTAACCATCCCGGAAGCCTATGGCGGCCTCGAGTTGACGATGGAAGAAGAAGTGCTGTCAATGTTCGAGTTGGGCTATGCCTCGCCGGCCTTTCGATCACTGCTCGGCACCACGGTCGGCATCGGCTCCCAAGGTATCCTGTTTGATGGCACCGACGAACAGAAGGCGCGCTACCTGCCTCGGCTGGCTACGGGCGAGATCATCGCATCGTTTGCCCTGACTGAACCCGAATCCGGCTCCGACGCGGCATCGCTGCGCACGATGGCGCGCAGGGAAGGCGACATGTACGTGGTAAATGGGACGAAGCGCTTCATTACCAATGCGCCGCATGCCGGTATCTTTACGCTGATGGCGCGCACCAATCCGGAAGAACGGGGTGCGGCCGGCATCTCGGCGTTCATCGTGGACGCGGGCACACCCGGCATCAGTTTCGGCAAGCGCGACAAAAAGATGGGGCAGAAGGGCGCGCATACGTGCGACGTCATCTTCGAGAACTGCCGCGTGCCGGCTGCCAACCTCATCGGTGGCATCGAGGGCAAGGGCTTCAAGACGGCCATGAAGGTTCTCGACAAGGGCCGCATTCATATCGCCGCGATCTGCGTGGCAGTCGCACAGCGCATGCTCGACGACACCTTGCGATACGCCATGGAGCGCAAGCAGTTCGGCCGAGCGATCTCCGATTTCCAGTTGATTCAGGCCATGCTTGCCGACAGCCGCGCCGAACTCTACGCCGCCCGCTGCATGGTGATCGATGCCGCCCGCCGCCGGGACAGCGGTGAGAACGTGAGCACCGAGGCGTCATGCGCCAAGCTGTTCGCCTCCGAAATGTGTGGAYGCGTGGCCGACCGATGCGTGCAAATCCACGGCGGCGCCGGCTATGTCAGCGACTACGGCATCGAGCGCTTCTATCGCGACGTCCGGCTCTTCCGCATCTATGAGGGAACGACACAGATCCAGCAACTCGTGATCGCCCGCAACATGATTCGCGACGCCGCACATTGATTCCTCGACTCGCCCAACCTCTCCACCATGCATTGACGACGATGAAATTCCCTACCGAAGACAAGTACCAGGAAATCCGTGACGCCCTTCGAAGCCTGTGCGCCGACTATCCCGACGAGTATTGGCGCAAAATCGACGAGCAGCGCGGCTATCCGGAGACGTTCGTCGAGGCGCTGACCAAGGCCGGTTGGCTGTCCGCACTGATTCCCCAGGAGTATGGTGGCTCCGGTCTCGGCCTGACCGAAGCATCCGTGATTATGGAAGAGATCAATAGCAATGGCGGCAATTCCGGGTCCTGCCATGGTCAGATGTACAACATGAACACTCTCCTGCGCCATGGGTCCGAAGCGCAGAAGCGGAAGTACTTGCCACGTATTGCGTCGGGCGAACTGCGGCTGCAATCAATGGGCGTGACCGAGCCGACGACAGGCACCGACACCACGAAGATCAAGACCGTTGCCATCAAGAAGGGCGATCGCTACGTGATCAACGGACAGAAGGTCTGGATCTCGCGCGTGCAGCACTCCGAACTCATGATCCTACTCGCCCGCACGACGCCGGCGGATCAGGTCAAGCGTAAATCCGAAGGCCTCTCGATCTTCCTGGTGGACTTGCGCGACGCGATCGGCAGCGGACTGACCGTACGTCCGATTACCAACATGGTTAACCACGAAACAAACGAGCTGTTCTTCGACAACCTGGAAATTCCGGCGGAGAACCTGATCGGCGAGGAAGGTAAGGGATTTCGCTACATTCTCGACGGCCTCAACGCCGAACGCACGCTGATCGCGGCCGAGTGCATTGGCGACGGTTGGTGGTTCCTGAATCGCGCAGCGAAGTACGCCGGAGAGCGCATCGTCTTCGACCGGCCAATCGGACAGAATCAGGGTGTGCAATTCCCGATCGCCGAGAACTACATCGAAGTCAGCGCCGCTAACTTGATGCGCTTTCGCGCCTGTGAATTGTTCGATGCACACTCCGCTTGCGGAGCGGAGGCGAACATGGCCAAGTACCTGGCCGCGAAAGCCTCTTGGGAGGCGGCCAACGTTTGCCTGCAGACGTTCGGCGGCTTCGGTTTCGCCTGTGAATACGACGTCGAGCGCAAGTTCCGCGAGACGCGCCTGTACCAGGTCGCACCGATCTCGACCAATCTGATCCTTTCCTACGTTGCGGAGCATATACTCGGCCTGCCACGCTCCTTCTGATGGCAACACAAGCAGAGACAGCAGGCGCGGCTCGCGAGACGATGGAATATGATGTCGTCGTGGTCGGCGGCGGTCCGGCGGGCCTGTCAGCCGCTATAAGGCTCAAACAGCGCGCCCGGGAAGCAGGTACCGACATCGCCGTGTGCGTACTGGAGAAAGGCTCGGAGATCGGCGCCCATATCATCTCCGGAGCGGTCATGGACCCGCGTGCGCTGAACGAACTGCTGCCTGAGTGGAAGTCGATGGGTGCACCGCTCAACGTGCCAGTCAGCGAAGATCGGTTCCTGTTCCTCACTAAAAGGACGTCGGTGAGCGTGCCAGACTGGCTGCTGCCCCGCATATTGCGCAACGAGGGCAACTATGTCGTCAGCCTCGGCAACGTTGTTCGCTGGCTGGGAAAACAGGCCGAGGCGCTCGGTGTCGAGATCTTCGCTGGGTTTCCGGCGGCCGAGATCCTTTATCACGATGATGGCTCGGTCAAGGGCGTTGCCACCCGAGACCTGGGAGTCGGCCGTGATGGCAAGGCCCGCGAAAATTTCCAGCGCGGCGTGACGATTCATGCGAGATATACGCTGTTCTGCGAAGGCGCGCGCGGCCACTTGGGCCTCGAACTGACTTCTAAGTTCGGGCTTCGGGACAACGCCAGCCCACAGGTTCATGGGATCGGCATCAAGGAACTCTGGAACATCGATCCAGCGAAGCACCGGCCAGGACTCGTCATGCACACGGCCGGATGGCCGCTCGAGCGGGACACCTATGGCGGATCGTTCCTCTACCATGCAGAGGGCAACCAGGTTGCGGTCGGATTCATTGTGGGGCTGGGGTATGCAAATCCGTGGCTTTCGCCTTTCGAGGAGTTCCAGCGATACAAAACACATTCCGCTATCCGAACGTTGTTCGAAGGCGGGACGCGTGTGGCTTACGGAGCGCGTGCGATCGCCGCAGGTGGCCTGACCGCATTGCCGACGCTCGTATTTCCCGGCGGCGCCTTGGCTGGCGACGACGCCGGATTTCTCAACCCCGCACTCGTCAAGGGCAGCCATGCCGCGATCAAGACAGGAATGCTGGCGGCAGACGCAGCATTCGACGCCGTTTCGGCCGGTTATTCCTCCGATACGCTCAGCGCCTATCCCGCAGCATTCCGCGCGTCGTGGTTCTATGAAGAGTTGCATCGCGCCCGCAACTTCAGACAATGGATGAGCAAGGGGCTCTACCTAGGAGCACTGATGACGGGCATTGAGCAGAAACTCATGGGCGGTCGAGTACCTTGGACGCTTAGGCACCGACATGCCGATCACGAGACGCTCGACCTGGCCAAGCATCATCGGCCGATTGTCTATCCCCGGCCGGATGGCAAACTGACGTTCGATCGGTTTTCGTCCGTCCTCCTCTCAAACACCAATCATGCTGAGGATCAGCCGGAACATCTGGTGTTGCAGAGTAGCATGACGCCGGTCGCGTTGAATCTTCGCCATTACGCAGGTCCGGAATCACGCTATTGCCCGGCTGCGGTTTACGAATTCGCGCAATCGGGCGGAACAGGTTCGGTGGGCGCGACGCACAGACTGGTCGTCAGCGCGCAGAACTGCTTGCATTGCAAGAGCTGCGACATCAAGGATCCATCGCAAAACATTGTTTGGAGAACGCCTGAGGGTGGCGGCGGACCGAACTATTCAAACATGTGATGGTCCGGCTAGGCCCACCGCAAGGCTGTCGTTTTTTCGTAGTCCGGCATGCCTCGTAGCAGGCGAGCGCCTGGCACGTTCCAGCCCGCAAAGTACTCCTCGCGAGGATCGCAAACCGTCATATCGAATCCCAAGCTGACTGCACCCTGACAGAGGTATCGCGAAAGCTGGGCTGCCCCGATCACGATCAAGCGGCAGGCAGGGCCAAGCACGGTGGTCAGGGCCTCCGTCACATTCGATCCCCTCTTGAGGCGCACCGTCGAAGTACGTGGCACGACCCGTGGTCAGCTCTACTGTGCGCCGCGTTGTAATCCTCTGACCCAGGCGCTCGACGATCTGGTCAAGCGGGTCGGGATCCAGCATCAGTTAGTGTCTCTACGCCGAAATGGTGCACTTGGTCGATCAGGTCGTCCTCAATGCATCCTCCGGATACGGAGCCTGCGACCATGCCGTCTTCCCGGATTGCCATTGCTCCCGGTGGCTGGGGCGATGAGCCCCAGGTACAGACAACTGTGACCAGCACCAGCTTCTGTCGTTCGCGCAGCCGCCGCCGGCAGGCACGCAGGATGTCGAGATCAACGGGTTCCGTGACTTGACACCTTCAGAGAGCGCGCGCCATCCGGCGTTGCGTCTACCGCTCGCTCGTGAGCTATCGCGCGAGCACCCATTTCGCCAACTCGGCAGCTTGTTCGCCACTGACGCCTGGATTGGCGGGCATCGGCATGCCGCCCCAGGTTCCTTTACTGCCCTGGCGATTGCTTGTCGCAACGGCGGCCAGGCCATCCGGCTTGTCCTTATAGCGCGCGGCAATTTCCGCGAAGGACGGGCCAACAAGTCTCTTGTCTGCTGCGTGGCACGCCATGCAGTTACTTTTCTGCGCCAACGCCGCGGAGTCCTGCGATTGCGCGCTAGGAAGCGCGACAAGTAACGTGATCGCGGTGACCAACTTGGGTATCGTGCTCATGATGCCTCCTGAATGATCTAGGGAATGGTTGCTCAAGTGTGTCGCAGGAGGGGAAGCACACGGTGCGCTTTGCGGCTTAACGCGAACAGTGCGTTAGCGACAGCGGGACCGGCACCGGGCACGCCTGGTTCTCCTGCGCCAGTCGGCGGGGCATCGGACTTGACGATGTGCACCTCGATACAAGGCATCTCGTGCAGGCGCAGAACATCGTAATCACCATAGTTGCCCTGCACTACGGTGCCTTTGTCAAGGGTGATCTCCGACTTGAGCGCCGCACCGAGGCCAAAACCGATACCGCCCTCCATCTGCGCTCGGACCTGGTCCGGGCTTACAACAATGCCGCAGTCAATTGCGCAAACGATACGATGGACCTTGAGGTTGCCGTTGTCGTTCGAGACCTCAGCGACCTGCGCGACGACGGTGCCGAATGTTTCGGTGATCGACAGCCCAAGCGCGCGCCCAGCGGGCAAGGTCTTGCCCCAATCTGCCTTTTCGGCAGCCAGCTTGAGCACCGCGGCTTGGCGTGGATGCTCGCCGAGCAGGTCGAGCCGATACTGCAGCGGGTCCTTGCCGGCGGCTGCGGCCACCTCGTCGAAGAAGCATTCCACAGCGTAGCCAGCATGATTCATACCGACGGAGCGCCAAAAGGTCACCGGCACGCCCAACTGCGGAGCGCTTACGTCGACGCGGCGATTCGGCACCGCGTACGGCATCGTCGCCGAACCCTCGACGGTTGTGGGATCGACGCCGTTTTTGATCCATACATCGAACGGAGTGCCCACGCATAGCGATTGCCCGATAATCGTGTCCCGCCAAGCAATCAGCTTGCCTTGCGCGTCAATGCCGGCCTTGAACTTGTGCAGGTAAATCGGCCGGTACTGGCCCGCGCGCATGTCGTTCTCGCGTGTCCACTGCACCTTGACTGGCGCCTTGAAGCCCATCGCCTTTGCCACGCTCACCGCCTCGAAGATCACGTCGGCATTGAATACAGCGCGGCGGCCGAAACTGCCTCCCGTTCGCATAACGTGCAGGATCACCTTCTCCGGCGGGACGCCAGCGAGTTCAGCAACCAGCGCCTGATAGGTATCCTGATACTGGTGCCCGCCCCAGACCTCGAGCGTGCCGTCTGCATTCATGCGAACAGCGGCATTCAATGGTTCGAGCGGAGCGTGCGCCAGGAAAGGAAATTCATAGGTCCCCTCGATGACCTTCGCCGCCTCACGGAATGCTAGATTCACGTCGCCCTTTTCTATCGCAACGGCATCTCCCCCCCGGGCGGCCAGCAGGCGGTACTGGGCAATGATCTCCTCGGAGCCGCGTTTCTCCGCTTTGCTATCGTCCCATTCTGCCTTGACCAAGTCGCGCGCCTTGAGTGCCGTCCACATATGATCGGCCACTACGGCGACGCCTCGCGGTGTCTCGATGGCGTCGACGAAGCCCTCCAATCGGCGTGCCGCGCTCGCATCGACACCGATAAGGCGCGCGCCAAACAGCGGCGGATGGATCATCACCGCGGTCAACATACCTGTAGCCTTCACGTCGATGACGAACTTCAGCTTGCCGTTGACCTTGGGCGGCGTGTCGAAGCGTGGTAGGGTCTCGTTCCCTATATAGACCCAATCTTTTCGTGCCTTCAGCGCAACCGTCGCCGGCGGTGGCAGCTTCGCCGCGGCAGCGGCCAGGCTGCCGTAGGTTGCGTGCTTCCCCGAGGTATGCGTCAGCACGCCCTTAGCTGCGCGGATCTCGGCGGCCGGCACGTGCCACGCTTGCGCTGCCGCAGCGACGAGCATCGCCCTGGCGGCGGCGCCAGCCTGGCGGTAGCGATCGAACGAAATGGATGTGCCGGTCGACCCGCCTGTGGCTTGCATGCCGAGCACTTTGTTGCTGTACAGCGCCGGGTTGCCGAAGCCACCGACAACGTCGATATCGGCCCAGTCGGCATCGAGCTCTTCCTGCACCAATGTGGCGATTCCGTGCCAAATTCCCTGACCGCTTTCGAACTGCGATGCGATCACGGTCACCTTGTTGTCGGCGTCGATCTTCACGTAACCCGCGAACGGGTTGCTCATCGCTTCTCCGGCCACCTTGGCCGCATCGGATCCCGATGAGCCAATCGCGGGCACGTTATGAAAGCCGACGACCAGCCCGCCCCCGACCGCCACGGCGCCGATAAGGAAGCGGCGGCGCGATGCGTTCTGCGGCTTGTGTTCGGAAAAGATCTTAGGAATATGCATACTAGGCCTCCAGTGCCTTCGCGGCCTCGTGCACCGCCGCGCGGATACGTTGGTATGTGGCGCAACGGCACAGGTTGCCGCTCAGCGCCGCGTCGATGTCGTCGTCCGTCGGGCGCTTGTTCACCGTCAGCAGCGCCGTTGCGGCCAGCACCTGGCCGGACTGGCAGTAGCCGCACTGCGGCACGTCCAAGCGGATCCACGTCTGCTGAACAGCCACGGCGACCTTGCCACTTGCTCCCTCGATCGTAGTGACGGCGCGGCCGGCAATATTGGCGATTGGGGTCTGACACGAACGGGCGGGCGAGCCATCCACGAGCACGGTACAAGCGCCGCACAACGCCATACCGCAACCGAACTTTGTACCTGTCAGGTCCAGGGATTCGCGCAGCGCCCAGAGCAGAGGCATCTCTGGGTCGCCGTCCATGTCTATTGGCTTGCCGTTCAAAGTGAAGTGAGTCATGGTCGCTCCTGGGCCGGGGAAAATTGAACGAATTTTGGGGGCCGACGCACGGTAAGATAAAGTAGCTCTAGCTGCGATCAGAATTCCGGGTAGGCGAAGAATCGACGAGTGGATGACATGGCGCCAATGGCGGCGACTACGGGACGTTCGATACCGCTGCGGGTCCCGGTCCTGGCCAGCTCGGCAACCTACTTTCACCTTCGAGAATTGCCGGAGAAAATATGCCTATGTGGCACCCGCCGGTTGTGTAGCCAGGCTTGCGGGGTCTTCGTACAGGCAATCATCGATTGCCTGTCAACGTAGTTCCCGTCGAGGGGTAGTAGGCGTTACGTCAGTCCTAAATCAGCGGGAGCTGCACCCATACTTTCAGCAAAGGGAGCTGTGGCATTCTACGAGGAGCAAGGGATTCACAACGCAGTCGTGGAGCATACTTGTGGTCCGGAAAGAGCAGACGAATCCCTTGGAAGACCGACGTAGCCTCGCGTTCGCGGCCAAGTAAGAATGGATGCTTGCGGGCGATCTAGTGACCCGAAAACCACCATTGATTCCGACGCAATCCTTGAAGCCGAATAGCGAGCGGTGATGCGTCTCGCCAAGTGACACATTGGTCTAATGCAACCCCGGCCTCAGCCTTTCTCGCTACGAGTCAAGCCTCGAGCTTGGGGATTGAAAAGGGGCGACGCGGTGAACAAGGCCAATGCCCAATCGAAGAAGACCCTCACTGTAGGCGCTAGGTGCCGGTTGCGGGCATACAGCATCGAAACGGGCACCCGGGGCGATGCATACCCAGCCAGCACCCGACGAAGGCGTCCTGCCTCGATATGTGGCAGCATCAGGAAATTCCCCGCACGAACGATGCCAAGCCCTTCGACGCCGCAGGCAATATAGCTTTCGGTGTCGTTCACAAATAAGTGGCCCGTGGGCTGGAAATGCTGGGGCTCTCCATCCACGACAAAATCCCACTCCATGGGGCGGCCGGTCTGGCTGAGCGTATAGCCGACAACCTCATGGTCACGCAACGAACTAAGGTCCATGGGTTCGCCGAAAGCGTCGAGATAGGTGGGCGATGCAGCAACAATCCATTCAAAGCTGCCGAGCCGCCTCCCAACCAGGGTGGACGAGTCCGCCAGGACACCGGTTCGAATCGCGCAATCGACTCCTTCGTGAACGATATCGACAGGGCGGTCTCCCAGCGCAAGCGTCAGTTCGATATCGGGGTAACGCCGCCGAAAGTCCCGCAGTGCCGGGATCAAGACCGCCCTGGCCAACGACGTGGGGGCGTCGACCTTGAGTTTGCCGGCTGGCTTGCCAGCTACGCCGGGGAAGCCGGCCTCGGCGCTGTCGATAGCGTCAATGATCCGTCTGCAATGCTCGTAGTATGTGGCGCCATCGGAGGTCACGCTCAGCCTTCGCGTGGTGCGCTGAAGCAGTCGGACACCCAGGTGAGCCTCGAGATTCTTTACGATACTGGTTACTGTCGATGCAGGCAGCCCCAACGTCTCGGCAGCTTTAGTGAAGCTATTCGTTTCAACGATGCGTCGAAACACTTGCATTGCTTGCAGACGGTCCATGGAGAGCCCATATTGGTAGCCAGCGGCCAAGCCTCGGGCGACCGGCCGGCATATTTGCGGATGAACAGTTTCTCAGGGCGACCGCTCCGACAGTCGCTTTTCCGGCCATGCCACTATGCTCTGGTGCGCAACCACGGAGGCAGAATTATGACACTTATCGACGCGGGCTGAGATCCAAAAAGGCGGTTCCACGCGGGCGCTCGTAGTGAATCCTGTGTCCGTTGAAGGTCAAGGTAGAGAATCGGAGCAGAAGCACCGGGTCGGGCCCCATTTTGCGAGGCCATTCCTCGATCGCGCTCGCAACGAGCGGCGCCGGTGACGCATTTGAGAGGCCTCTTCCCGATGTCTTGCGCTTCGGCTAACCGAAGGCCTTGGGGCGCGCAGTACTCTCCACGGCAACGAAAGCCAGTGACCCCGTCCCTCCCGTTTCGGCGCCCACGTCCAGTATGGTGGACTTCTTCGATACAACCTCACTACGCGGAGGGACCGCAATCGTCCACCGGCCCACATGCAGCGCTGAAGCGGCACCGGCGGCAGAATGTACAGCCGGTACCAACGAGGGGCCAGTGGATCGCCGGGAACCTGTACTCGCTCCTCACGGTCGCGGGTCGCGGAGAGCGCCTTGACGGGGAACGCAATTATTTCGTCTTGGGACTCGGTTGACTTACCAACCCACTCCTTTCAGCGTGACGGTGTCCATGAGCGTCCCCTAGTCTGTTTCCAAGGTCCCCACTCTGTACGGGGGTAGGCCACTTCCATCTGGGAAAGTTCGGAATAGCCGTTCGCTCACACAGAATGCTGGGTTTCGGCAGTTATCCGAACGGTGCGTTCAGAAGAATCAAATTTACGCCATTTGGGATTGTGACGAAGATTTGGAAACAGAACAGGATTTAGAGGTTTCCATGCGTATCCAAATTCGTTGCCGTTCCCGGGTGTCCCTCCGTAGACTCGTGCCAGCCTTCCCTCTAAGGATTTCACCGGCTCACGGTGACCACAGCCTAACGAGACGCGGCTTTGAGCGCCCCCTAAAGACCGGCCATGCCATCGAAGTCCCGGCCTTCGAATCCATTGACCTGCACCTTGCAGGCAACGCGTTCTCTGCGACCAATTGCAGCCTGGAACTCAGCGGCAAGGCGCACAGTGAAGTCGGCCTCCTTATCACTCAAGGAATGCTAGGGGACTCGCCTGGGGCGCCATGGTTACGGGACATGATATCTGGAACTGTATTCCACGACCCGACGCGGAATTGGACAGCCGAAGTGGTTGCGCAGGCCCTCAATACAACTCCCCAGCGCATTCGAAGCGCCCTTTTCACCAGAGGCATGGCTTTCACCCAGATATGCAGGACGCAGCGCTTGATGCGTGCGCTGTTCGAGTCGATGCAATTCAACTTATCTATCGCCGAACTGAAAGACCGCATCGGCTGGGCGGGTCCACACGACCTTGAGTCGTCCTTCTACGACTGGTTTGGCGTTTCATTGCAGACAGTCTCCCGCCTGCGGGAGGACGGGCTGTAGTTGTATGTCGATGGCTTATGGAGGACCCGAAGTAATGCCAGAAGAATTTTAGGCAGCAGCATCAGCGTGCCGCAGCCCTTTTCAAACTGGAACGTCCTACTGCAACTCAATCGGCAGCTGGCCAGCGCGAACCTGAGCGCCTGGTTGCACGAGAATCTCCTTCACCGTCCCACCGACTTCGGTCACGACGCTTGTCTCCATCTTCATCGCCTCAATTGCCCCTACGGTTTCACCCTTGGCGACAACCTACCCGACCCTGACGCTGACAGTTATCACGGCGCCTTGCATCGGCGTGCCAACAAGCATTGGATTGCCCGCGGTGGCCATCCTTGCCCCCGCGACAAGCTTGGCACCCAGGCTTGGCTGGGACGTCAGCCCGCTCATGGAGTCCGTGGAGCTGTCGACTGCATCCACCCCACCTCCACGGCCGCCAGCACCGACGGTGCAGCCACGCCGCTCGTATCGTGAGTGTGGAAGTGAGTAGGAATACCCAACTTGCTCGGTGTCGCCGAGAATCTGGACCTCCACATGCTTCGCTCTCACGATGAACTTCTCGAGGTACACCTCGTCGTTGCCGAAGGCCGCCTTTGCTTCACGCCGGGCCGCGGTGATAGCGTCGGCCAGTTCCACTTCCTGCCGAATCGCCCGCATGCCGCGGCCGCCTCCGCCCCAGCTAGCCTTAAGCATCAGTGGATAGCCGATGCCCGCCGCCAGCTTCGTGGCCTCCTCAATGTCATCCGGCAGAGAATCAGCGCTACGAAGGAAAACGGCGCCAGCGCAGCATCGCCGGCCTCCAACGCCCAGTCGCCAACGCCGGGCTTCCAAGTCAATCCCATGGGAATCGCCCCGTGACAGTTGCCGTTTGAAGTCTTCGTGAGAGCAAACTCGTGTTCTCTGTGACGTTGCGTCATCGAATCGCCAACGTGACAAAGCCCGCTTCCACTATCGCCACTCAAGCGACCGAAAGATAGCTCTTGCGTAGCGCTTCGTCGCGCATCAGATCGTCGCTGGATCCCTGCCACGCTACCCGGCCTTTTTCCATGATGTAGTGCCGATCAACGACTCGGCAGATCGCATCGACGTCCTTATCGACGACGATCATCGACATCCCTTCTTTCTTGAGGCGCCGAAGGATTGTCCAAATCTCCTCGCGGATGAGCGGCGCCAGCCCCTCCGTCGCTTCGTCGAGAATCAACAAGGCGGGATTGGTCAGCAGTGCCCTCCCGATCGCGAGCATTTGCTGTTCGCCACCAGAAAGGAGGTTGCCAGGATTTGACATCCTTTCGCGCAGTCGCGGGAAGAAGGCGAGAACGCGATCGAGCGTCCAGGCACCCGGACGACGGCCGTGGCGGGCCGCCACCAGCAGGTTTTCCCGGACGTTGAGGTTGGGGAAGATGCGCCGCCCCTCCGGTACGATGCCGATGCCGTGCTGCGCAATGCGATGGGGCGCCAGGGCGTCGATACGAGCACCACGGAACGTGATCTGGCCCCCGCTTGGGGGGCAGATGCCGAGCACAGCGTTGATTAGGGTGGTACGCCCCATGCCATTACGCCCGAGCAGGCCTACAGCCTCGCCTTCCTGAACGACGAGTGACGCATCGAACAGCACTGGGACATCCCCATACCCGGCACAAACATTCTGCAGAGCAAGCAGCATTTTTAACTCCGAGGTTCCGAATGGCCAAGATAGGCGGCCTGTACTGATGCGTCGCGTCGGATGTCGTCTGGCGTGCCAGTAGCGATAACCGAGCCGGCGACTAGTACGCTGAGTCGGTCAGCCAGCGCGAAAACGGCGTCCATGTCATGTTCAACCATAACGATGGTGTATTCCCCTTTCAAACGCTGCAGGAGATCCACCAGCTGTCGGCTTTCGTTCTGGCCCATGCCGGCCATCGGCTCGTCGAGCAGCATGACCTTGGGGCGCATTGCCAGGGCAATGGCAATCTCGAGCTGACGGCGCTCGCCGTGCGAAAGGTTAACCGCTGCTGTGTCGGCTCGTGCTTCCAGGCCTGCCAGATGCAACGCTTCGCGGGCCGGCGCGAGGAGGGTGGCATCGTCACGCGTCGGTCGCCAGAAGCGGAAACTGTGGCCGGTGCCCGCCTGCACTGCTAGCGCCACGTTCTGCAGGGCCGTGAAGTCAGGGATGACCGACGAGATCTGGAATGACCGAGCCAGGCCTAGTGTGGCCCTGGCGTGTACCGGCAGACGGGTAATGTCTACTCCGTCCAACTGGATATCGCCTGCGTCCGGGAAGAACGTTCCATGGAGTTGGTTGATCAAGGTGGTCTTGCCGGCGCCATTCGGACCGATCAGGGCATGAAACTCGTTGCGCCAGACGTCAAGTGATAGTCCGTTCGTGACCTGAAGTCCACCAAAGCGCTTGCGCAATTTGGTAACGGAAAGCATCGACTCATGCATGATGACGTTTCTCCCCCTTGTGAGTCCCTACTGCCGTAAGTACACCGGCAATGCCGTGGCGTAGAAACAGGACCATGAGGATGATGAGAATCCCGAAGGGAAGTTGCCAATGGATAGTGAGTCCCGAAAGGAGCGTTTCCACCACGACATACAGGGCCACGCCGACTACCGGTCCCCACACGGTGGCCATACCGCCTAGTACGACCATCACGATAAGTTCGCCAGATCGGGTCCATGCCATGTCCGCTGGGCTGACGAACTGCTGTGAGATCGCGAGGAGCACGCCAGCAAGGCCGGCTACCGCGCCAGCGATAACGAAGACCATCAGTTGGTATCGCGTCGGGGAAATTCCCACGGCCGCCACGCGCCGCTCGTTACCCATGGCGGCCCGGATCACGGTACCGAATCGGCTCTGGACGAGGCGCGAGGCACCGGCCAGCACGACGAGAAGGACGCCTAGGCACAGGTAGTAAATCGTCGTGCGATCTTCCAGAGGCAAGCTCCCCAAACGAAGCGGCGAACTGATCTGCAAGCCCTCGTCGCCGCCGTAGGCGTCGAACGAGACAAAGAAGTAGTAAATCATCTGGTTGAAGGCGAGCGTGATCATGATGAAATACGCACCGCGCGTGCGCAGGGCCACGATGCCCAATACCCCGGCCACGGCGGCGGACACGAGCATCGCGATTGGGAGCGAGACCAGAAGATTGTCTGTGCCCTTGAATGCCAGGCCGAAGATCGTCAGCGGCATGTCAACGTGGCTCGCTAGGATGGCAATCGTATAGCCACCGATCCCGAATAGGGCTGCATGCATCACGCTTATCAAGCCCGCGAATCCGAGCAGGACGTTCAGCGATACCGCTGCTACCGCGAACACCATGACCCGGGTTAGGACGCGAACCAGGAAGGGCTGGTCAAACGCGGTGGCGAGCACCGGTAGCACGGCGAGAGCCACGATGATCAGAAGGCTCGGCAACGTCCGCAGAACGTGAGGGCGAACTGGGCGCAGGATGGGAGAGGTTACGTCAAGCATGGCTGGGAAAGAGTCCGGTGGGGCGCCAGGCAAGCAGGGCAGCCATAATCATGTAAATGAACATCGACCCGAGCGCCGGGCTGAGCAGCACCCGGCCGAACGTGTCGCCGATGCCGACGAGCAATGCGGCGATGAAGGCGCCGCGGATGGAACCGACACCGCCAATAACAATGACAACCAAGGCTAGAATGAGAATTGGCTCGCCCATCCCTACCTGCACCGCCAGGATGGGCCCGGCCATGACGCCGGCCAGGCCGGCCAGCGCGGCGCCCGCCATGAAGACGATGGCGAAGACCCGGTCCACGTTGATACCCAGAGCAGATGCGGCAACTCGGTCGCTGGCGCCGGCGCGAACCCACATCCCTCCGCGCGTGTGCACAACCATCAGGTAAAGGGCAAGGGCAATTAACAGGCCAATCGAGAGCACGACGAGGCGGTACACCGGATACTGCATACCTGGCAGGAGTTCCACAGACCCTTGCAACGCTACCGGAAGCGTCATCTGCATCGGGGTGGCACCCCAAATCATGCGTACTGCCTCGTTGGCAACCATGATCAAGCCGAAGGTCGCCAGCGTCTGGTCCAGGTGGCTGCGTCGATAGAACCAGCGGAGCAGCACGCGCTCGATCAACATGCCGAGGAGAGCGGCGCTTGGCACCGCCACCAGAATCGCCAGAGCAAAGCTGCCCGTTGCCGCTAGCACGCTGGCGCCGACATAGGCGCCGGCCATGTACAGCGAACCGTGCGCCAGGTTGATAAGATTCATGATGCCGAATACGAGCGTCAGACCAGCTGACGTTAAGAACAGCATCACGCCGAACTGCGCGCCATTGAGCGCCTGTTCGACTAGTAAGTTTAAAGTCATGTCTCACTCCGTGAGTTCGATCGGCACCTTGGAAGGAGGAGCCGATCCCTTCTATTTATGCATTTAGCATGGCAATGATTGCCGAGGAGGTCAATCAAACCACGCCATGTGTTCCGTACTTTGATAAGCGTAGTGCGGAAGACATCTTGCGTTCGGGGGGGAGCCCCTGCACACATGGCATCGATAGACTATGGCGAATGCGCCGTTGGACGTATTCTCAGGGTTTCGGGGGAGTCCGCCCCGAACGTCGGATTGTCCGTCCAAAGTACGGAATTGTGCCCACGCCACAGTGCCCGCGGCTTGGGCCGGCGAGCACGTGAGAAAGCCGATATCGACTGAGACGAAGGCGCTCACCTCACTTCGGCAACACCGTTGCTGAGGACTGTGACATCCCGTTCGAGCACTCTGGCACGGAAGGCAATTGTCGGGCTGCCTCTGTCTCTGACCCAAATCTCGGTACGGATTGTCTCGCCGGGTAGCACCGGCGCCGAGAACCTTGCGAATAGCATGCGCAGCCGCAGCGGATCGTAACCACAGACGCTACGGAGGATCGCGTGGCCGGCAATGCCGTAAGTGGCAAGCCCGTGTAGGATCGGACGTGGAAATCCTGCCGCGTCCGCCACATCAGGATCAGCATGCAGCGGGTTCGAATCGCCATTGAGACGGTACAGGAGCGCCGCATCCGCGCGCGTCGGCAGATCGCATACGATATCGGGCGACGAGTCCGGTACGCTTTCCACAGGCGGCAAGGGCACGTCGCTGGGCTGGCCCCGCTCGGCGAAGCCGCCATCCCCCCGGCAGAAATTCAACTGCTCGACACTAGCCAGAAGTGCTCCCGTGGCCTTGTCGACGACATCGCGTTCGATTAGGACCTGGGCGCCCCTGCCCGCGCCCTTGTCTATGACGGCTTTAATGCGGGAGCGGCCGATAATCGTTCCCGACTTCGGCAAGGGGCGATGCAGCCGGATGCGTTGTTCTCCGTGCACCACCTTTACCCAGTCGATGCCGGCAGCGGGGTGCTTCATCCACTGACCGGGAAAGCCTAGTACTGCTGCCATGGTCGGCACAGCGTGCAGGGATGGTCCGTAGGTAAACGTCAGCGCGTTACGGTCCAGAGGGTCATGGCCATAACCCACGCTCAGCGCATAGAGCATCGCGTCGCGTTCGGAATAGTGGTGCTCAACGTCCTCGAACGGCCAAGCCTTGAGCGAATGGTAGTCAATCGACATGGAGAGATCCTGTGAATGTGGCAAGGTGGACGGCGGCGAAAGCTGGGGCGCCGTCGAACGTCATGTAGGATCCCAACTGAAAACGTCACCCGAGCGCTCCATGGGCACGAACGATGCCTTGAGCGCCGGCATGCCATGGACGGCAATCGATTCCGGACTCCAACCCTCGCTGCGATGCACGGAACGCACGGGCCTAGGCTGGCTCATTAGGAAGATCTCATTGTTACGTACAGTAAAGATCTGCCCGTTGACGTCGCGCGCCGCGTCACTTGCGAGGTAGACTGCGAGCGGTGCAATCTTGGCCGGAGTCATTTGCTTGATCTTCTCGACGCGCGCGGCCTGTTCAGGCGTGTCGATCGGGATCGAACTGACCATACGACTCCACGCGAACGGCGCGATGCAATTCGAGCGAACGCTGAACTTTTCGAGATCGAGCGCGATCGATTTCGAGAGACCAGCGATACCCATTTTGGCGGCGTTGTAGTTGGCCTGGGCATAATTGCCGATCAGGCCAGAGGTCGATGTCATGTGGATGAATGCGCCGCTTTCCCGCTGTTTGAAATGTACCGCCGCGGCCCGACTGAGGCTAAACGTGCCATACAGATGCACCTTGAGGACGGCATCCCACTCCTCGTCTGTCATCTTGTGGAAGAAGCGATCTCGCAGGATTCCCGCATTGTTGACCACGCAGTCTACGCGGCCGAATACGTCAAGCGCATGGGTAACGATCCGATCACCGGCGCCAGGGTCGGCAACGCTTTGCGCGTCAGCTACAGCTTCCCCGCCCGCTGCCACGATTTCCTGCGCCACGCGCTGCCCCGGCGTTGTATCGCGGCCGGCGCCGTCAAGGGCCGCGCCGATGTCATTGACGAGTACGCGTGCGCCATAGCGGGCCATCAATAGTGCGATGTCCCTGCCGATACCGCCACCGGCGCCGGTAACAATGACCACTTTGCCGGCCATCATGTCTGTTTCAGTCATAGCTATCTCCATCGTTTTGAAAATAAAGGCTGGCGCACGGTATGCCTTGCGCTAAAGCATTGGGCGCAAGGCGCCACTAGCAAAGTGGAACAAGAATAGCGCGCCGGCATTGCAAGGAGTTCCACAATGGCGGCGAGCTGCCTGAGTGTCAATGAACCAAAAACAGTCCTTCCGTACTTCGAAAGAGATGCTGATAGCGTGACGCGGGATCGATCGGCCGCCCGTTTGCGCCGGCAGCATCGTTCGCGTGGTTGAATGCGGGCTTTTAAAGCACGGAACTTCTTCGGCGTCGTTGCGCTTGCAGTGGCTCCGCGCGTTGGGCAGATTCGACGGAGCGTGTCGCTGAAGGCGTCCTCGGTGCAGCCTACCCTCCAAATGCACGTGAACGACAATCAGCAGAAAGCTTGCGGCGAATGGGCGCGCCCAGCCAACAGTTATCTCGAGTGAAACGTGAATACCTAGATTCCATCAGGCGCTGTAGTGGCGACGATGGTTCTTATGCTAAGTTCTTGCGCTCTGCACGACGACGGATTCACTAAGCGCGAAGCAGTGCGCGCCGAGCTGGACGGACGGGCTGGTCTGCGAGGGATACGAGCCAGGCCGATCGATCTGAACTACCCCACACACCTTCAGGCCGCGCGGCGGGGAGCGCAAACGCAGGGGAGCGAACGTTGCGTTGACTGACCCGCCTGTAGATCGAGATGCATCACGCGCACACGCCAGCGTATGGGAGGTAGGCCCTTACAAGGGGATTTAAGGCGTACACAAATCCGATACGCTGATTCTGCGCCGCCCGGGCACGGCTCGCGTACTTTCCTGAGAGGTACGCGCTTGTCGCGTGAGCGTCACCGCGCGCGTAGCTCGCATTTGCGGAAACGTAAGACGATGCCCCGGCGTTGCCCGGCACGCCGCCCAGGCCGACCAGCGCCGTGGTCCGGGAACCAGCCAGATCAGGCGTCGTGTAACGCACGACCTTGACGGCGCGAATCCCCACGACGGGGGCATTTAGCGCAGCGTTGCCCAAGATGCCGTAGAGGGGCCTCGATGCCGCGGCGCACGCTGCAGGATAAACCCCTTCGCCGGCATCAGACTTTGGCGGATGGCTTCGACCAACACGGCTTCGAACGCCGTCGCCTGGCCGCATGCTACCAAGACTTGCGCAACTTCCAGGATCAGGGGCCTCCGGCATTCCTTCGACTAGAGGTCCGGCTTGGGGAGAGGCGCCGGCATCCAGTGCCGATCGCACGCCAATCCGGCCTTTTCGAACAAGCCGTCCCTTGCGGCCACGACGCGACGGTATAGGCCGTCGAGGTCGACGCCGACGAGCTTGCCATGGCGTTTGACGGCGCGGCCCGCAACGAAGACGGAGTCGACATTGCCAGGATGCGCGGATTCGACGATGTTTCCGTACGAATAGTTGAGCGGCATCATGTTGATATCCCTCGCGTTGAGCAGCACGACGTCGGCCTCCTTGCCCGGAACCAACGTTCCCACGCGGTCACCGAATCCGCAGGCAAGTGCGCCCTGTCGGGTGGCAAATCCGAAGACCTGTCGGCTGGTCAGGGGAATCGGGTCGAAGTCCCGGTTTTCTGCAAGGAAACGGCGAGCTTCATTGCCGCGCGTCGTGCTGAGGAGCAGGCGCATCGCCGCAAACATGTCGCCCGGGGCGGATGACACCACATCGACCGATAGGCTCGGCTCGTGCCCCATGGCCAGCAGGCGCAACGTCGGCGGGTCACCGAACCCCTCGTTGAGAGCGGTATCCGGCGCAAGCGAAGTGCTACCCCCACTGTCGACCAGCATGCGCAGCTCGTCGTCGGGGAGCGTGCAACAATGCACGTAGTTGGTGTTCTCGTACAGGAGCCCGCGAGAGTTCAACTGATGGATAGGCTTGCAGGCGGACCAGCGGCCGACGCCAACATGTACGGTGACCGGAATATCGAGTTCGCGCGCGAAGCGAAACTCGCTCTCGGTGAGGTCGATCGGCGTGAACTCCGGGCCGCGCGCCGCGAACGCCATGCGCAGCAGTTGGCGTTCGGAGGAGAAATGCTCGATACGCACGCGACGCACATCGTTGAGGTTGGACGGCTTGTCGTTGGGCGGGATCCATTCGTCATTGCCGTTGCCATACGCCCACACCGCACGAATCCCGGCGTCGCGCAAACCGGCAATAGCCGCGTCCGCGTGGTCGGGCGTGTTGTTGTTGTGCGACCAGTCGAGTAGTGTCGTGATGCCGGCATTGAGGCACTCTAGTGCGCCAAGGTAGTTGGCGAGCTGCATGTCCTGCGGGGTGTACAGCTTACCCATCGTCAACCGCATGCCAGTGTAGTACTGACCCAGCGTCCAGTCGGTGCCCACTGCGCGTAGCAGCGATTGCCACGTGTGCCTATGGCTGTCGACGAAGCCGGGGATGACGATCATGCCGTCGGCATCGACGATCTCGGCACCGTCGACCGGAATGTTGGGAGCAATGGCTGCGATACGAGTGCCTTCGATCAGGAGATCGCCGCGGCGCAGTTCACCAAGCTTCTCGTCGCCGGTAAGGATCGTGCCGCCGCGAAGCAGCGTCCGCTTTTCTTGCAGGGTCATGATGCGAGGTCTAGTTGGATTAGGGTGTGAAGCGACGTTGGCGACCCTCCCGCTGGGGGAGCGCCGCCAACGCCGTGAGATCATGCTTCGTATGGCTACTTCAACGGGCAGGAAGCCGCATAGGCATCGCCGTAGTCGTGTAGCACGCGCTCGCCAAGCTTCATCGTGGGCACGCCGTCCGCGGACTTCACGATTTCGCCAACGTACAAGTCCTGTATTGGGAAATGATTGTTGTTGAACCGGAAGTCCCCACGCACAGATTGGAACTTCGCCGACTTGAGCGCAGCAGCCATGGCCGCGCGGTCATCAATGCTGCCGTTCGCCTGTCGAATGGCTGCGTCAAGCATTCGACCGGCGTCGTAACCTTGGGCTGCGTAGGAGGATGGCGCGTACTTGTACCGTTTCTGGAAGGCGTCGATGAACTGCCGGTTGGCCGGGTTGTCCATTGAGGCGCCCCAGAACTCGGCGGTGCGCACACCCACTGCAGCCTCGCCCATGGCGCCAAGCGTGTTGGCATCGATCGTATAGGCCGTGTACAAGGGAACGGCATCCTTGAGACCGGACTGCGCGTACTGTTTGATGAACTGGATACCGAGCCCGCCCGGGAAGAATGCGAAGACCGCATCAGGCTTTGCCGTGCGAAGCTGCGCCAACTCCGGAGCGAAATCGAGTTGCGTCAGCGGCGTATAGATCTCGCCGACGATTTCTCCCTTGAATTTTCGCTTGAGCCCGGCCACAACCTCGCGGCCGCCCGGGAAATTGGGGACCATCACATAGAGTCGCTTAACCTGCTTGCGCTCAAGCGCGGTACCAACGGCTTCCGCGAGCGTGTCGCCTTGCCACGAACTCGAGAAAAAGTACTGTGAACAGGACGCGCCGGCGATTGCCGATGGCGCGCCAGCCATGCCGATCAGGATCGTTTTCTGCACAGCTGGCGTGAACACCGCGTTCAACACGTTCGAGAACGGTACGCCTACGATGAACTGGACCTTCTCCGACTCGATCAGCCGGTTGGCTTCCTGCCGGCCGATATCCGGCTTCTGCTGATCGTCGACCTTGATGACGCGTGTGGGCAGTCCACCCAGATTTCCACCGGCCTGCTCGATCGCGAGTTGGAAGCCGTCGCTCAACTGGTTGCCCATGGTGGCGTTCGTGCCGGAGAGCGTCCCGATGAAACCGATCTTCAACTGATCGGCCGCGTTGGCGGCGCTGTTGACGAGCATAGCGACTGCCAGGGCGCCGCATGCAATGCCGCTGGTTCGAAGGAAGTGCATTTTTGTCTCCTGTGGCCACTGGCCTCATTTTTGGGTCCTACTCTACCGCCCGCCTCATGCGTGCCTTTCGACAACGCCTTGGCAGATCGAAGCGCCACACCCGCCACAGAAGGCGTTCCCCATTGAGGTGTGGCACGGCGGATTGTTTCGCACCGCTGCGGTACGGTCAGGCGGCGTCTACCACTTGCTTGCGCAGGTACGGCTTCGGCATCCAATGCTGGTCATGAGGCACTCCCGCACGCGAGAACAGCCCGTCGCGCGCCGCATCCACCTTCTTGCGCAGCGAGGCCAGGTCTACACTGAGCAGCTTGCCCCCTCTCTTCATCGCTTTGCCAGCGACATAGACGCTATCGATGTTGCCGGCATGGGTCGATTCGATGATCGAGCCGTACGTGTAGTTGAGCGGCATCAGGTTGACTGCATTGGTGTCGATGAGCACAACGTCCGCTTGTTTGCCGGGCGTGAGTGAGCCAATCAGGCCGTCGTACCCGCAGGCCTTGGCCCCTTCAAGAGTGGAGAACTCGAAGACATCGCGACTGGTCAACGGGATCGGTTCCAGTTCCCGGCCCTGCGCTAGGGCTTCGCGCGCAGCTTCAGCGCGGGCCATGGTGAGAACAGTACGCATCGAACTGAACATGTCACCTGGCGCGGACGATGCTTCGTCGGTCGAAATGCTCGGCCGGTGGCCTAGCGCGAGCAGGCGTAGCGTGGCAAGGTCGCCTAGGCCCATGTTGAGTTCCGTCTCCGGAGAGATCGACGTCGTGCCACCCGTATCGATAATTAGTTGCATCTCGTCCCGACTGAGCATGTTGCAATGCACGTAGGTCGTGTCATTCGACAGCAGTCCGCGCCGGTGCAGTTGTTTCATCGGGTCGACGTGCCAGGAGCCAACGCCGACATGCATGGTGATCCTCAGACCGAGATCGCGTACAAAATGGAACTCCCGCTCGGTGATTTCGAGCGTAGTGATCTCGGGACCCCGGGCGGCGAACGCCATCGTCAGAAGCTGGTCGCTCGAAGAAAAGTACCGCGTCTTCATGCGCCGCACATCATTCAGGTCGGTGATCGTCATGTTGGGGGGCAGGTTGTCGTCATTGGCATTGCCGTAGCCCCATACCCCTCGGATACCGGCGTCGCGAAGACCGAGGAAGGCCTGCTCGGCGTGGTCCGGCGTATTGTTGTTGTGGCACCAGTCGTATAACGTGGTGATGCCCGAGTTCATCGCTTCGAGCGCACCAAGGTAGTTGGACAGATACATGTCGTCGGCACTGAGAAGCCGGCCGGCGATGAGCCGCATGCCAGTGAAGTATTGCCCGAGGGTCCAATCTGTGCCGGCCGCCCGCAGCAATGTTTGCCAGGTATGGCGATGACTGTCGACAAGGCCAGGCATGACGATCATGTTGGTCGCATCCACTACCTCGGCGTCGTCCGCCTCGATGCGCGGCGCCACCGCTTCGATTTTCGTGCCCTGCATCAAAACGTCGCCTATACGAAGCTCCCCAATCGCCTTGTCGTTGCTGAGGATGCTGCCTCCCCGGATCAACGTGCGCTTTTGCTTGTTCACAGTCATTCGAATGTCTCCTCTTGGTGTTATGGAACTCCGTGGCCGCCGTGACCAAAGTTGTCACCTAAACCACGCGTTGGTAGAATTGGACACTTGTCGCCTCGTCCCGGTGACCAACGGCCCGGCATTCTGCCTTCGGTCAACCATGTCCCCATTTAATGAGCCGTGCGCGGAACGGTCAATCTGTCGCGGAATGATGTTCCGTACATTAAAATTCACATTAGAGGGGCGGAACCGTGTCTTTCGTGTCGCGGAGCATTGCAGTTGATTTATGGCACCGGATTAGTGAAGCTGAGTTTCGCCCGCGTCTAAGCAAGGGAATATGTGGCCCTCTGGACGGGATGCAGCCAACTTGTGTACTGGGCTGTTTCTCCTAGTGACTTCCTATTCACGACGTCCGGCAACACATGTTCGGCTTGATGCTCCACGTGCATGCGCCCACCGTCCGCGCGGACCTCGAGCGGGCCTCCGTGCTTTCGCGAGCCCCCAACTTTAATGTGACGACTAATGCCTGTGATACACGTCGTCGCCCAATCCGGCCGCCGGAGATTTACGTCAGCATCAGACGACCCCTGAGGCACGGAACGCATCGATCTCCTCCGCCGCGTAGCCGATTTCCCGCAGGACCTCGTCGGTATGCTCGCCAATCGTGGGCGGCCGGGTGTCGATGGCCGGTGGCGTGCGGGAAAGGCGGGCTGGAGGCGAAACGATCGGTACCGGGCCGTGCAACCCCGGGTACTCGATCCAGGTGAACGCACCGGATGCGCGGATTGAGGGGTCCTCGAGCGCCTCGCGCGGTGAATAGACAGGACCGGCAGGGATCTTGGCAGCCTCGAGTTCGGAAAGCGCCGCTTCGCGCGTGCGCGACGCACACCATTCCGACATCATCTTGCTCAACGCGTCGCCATTCTCTCCGCGCAGGAGGTCGTCCGAGAATCGCGGGTCGTTCATCAGATCCGGTGCGCCAACCATGCGCGCCCAGCGTTTGAAGAGGGATTGGCCAATCACCTGCACGATGATCCAGCCGTCTGCGACGCGAAAAATGTCGGACGGGCCGGCGATCGGACTACGATTTCCGGTGGCCTGGCGGTTAATCTGAAGCGTGGCCTCCTCGATGAGCACTCCGCTCGAGAGATTCAGCGCTGTCTGCAACAGGGACGCRTCTACCGATTGGCCTTTGCCGCTGCTACGACGTTCATATAGGGCCATGACGGTACCAAGCGCACTCGATAATGCGGTAGAAAAATCAACCACCGGCACCATAGCCTTCGTGGGACTGCCCGGTTGGCCGGAGATATGGACCGCCCCGCTCATCGCCTGGCCGATGCCGTCGAAGCCGACGCGGTGGCTCGCATCATCGTGCGTACCGAATGCCGTCGACGCGGTCAGGATGATATCGGGCTTGACGGCACTGATGGTCGTGTAGTCGAGACCGAGATTTGCGAGCGTATCTGGCGGCATGTTCGCGATCACGACGTCGGCCGTTTTTAGCAGACGCTGCACGATTCCCCGTCCACCGGGGCTGTCGACGTCAAGCGTGAGCGATCGTTTGTTGCGATTGACCTGCAGGAAAAATGCCCCTTCGCCAGTGTCGGTCACCGGCATGACGAAGCGATCTTCGCTACCGCCGACACGGTCAATGCGAATCACATCGGCGCCGAAGTCGGCGAGGAGTGCTGCACAGAAGGGGCCAGCGATATAACGGCCGAAGTCGAGGACGCGAATACCATCAAGTACCTTAGACATCATGTAATTTCCGTTGCCCTGGCGTTAGATCGCAACCTTCTGCGAGAATGCAGGGGCGCGCTTTTCTCGAAACGCCGCAACGCCCTCGATGACCTCGGGCCCGGAGAATCCGAGCATTTCAAGGGCAAGCGAAGCATCGAACGTCGGGCCCGCCTGGCGTAGCCAATTGTTCAGCGCGTATTTCGTCCAGCGAATCGCCGTCGGCGCCCCCTGGGCCAAGCGAGTCGCGATGGAAAGCGCGGTCTCCTGGAGCTCCGACTCGTCCACCGCGACAGACACTAGGCCCATCTGTTCGGCTTTTTCCCCACTAACCGGCTCGCACAACAGCAGGTGATACTTGGCTTTCGCCATACCGCACAATAGCGGCCAGACAATTGCGGCGTGATCACCGGCAGCTACGCCCAAACGCGTGTGTCCATCGACAAGTTTGGCTGTGCGCGCGGCGACGGGAATGTCGGCGAGCAAGGCGGCAACGAGCCCCGCCCCCACCGCGGAGCCCTGGATAGCAGAAACGATCGGCTTGGAACAGTTGACGATGTTGTAAACAAGATCCTTCGCTTCTCGCCAGACACGGGAACGCACTTCGAACGAGTTAATCATCGTTTCGACCATGTCGAAGTCGCCGCCGGCTGAAAAGGAACGTCCGGCGCCGCAAAGCAGTACCGCGCTAACTGTCTCGTCGGCATCGATATCGCGCCAGACGCGCGCGATCTCATCATGCCCGCGCTCATCGAGTGCGTTGAGCTTCTCGGGTCGGTTCAGTGTCACTCGCAGTACACCCGCTGCCGGACGGTCGAAGGCGAGTCGCGTGTAGGCTTTGTAGACAGGGTTGAAGTCGATGCCGTTCTCAGACATTTCATTTCCTTGAAGGATCGCCGTTGGATGCAGGGAGGGCGATCCGGGATGTGATGAAGTTAGCCGACAGATCGGCGAGAAGTAATCCCGCCGTCGACAGTGAAAATCGCGCCGGATGTGTAAGCAGACTTTTCCGAGGCGAGATAGACAAACAGGTCCGCGACTTCGTCGACCGTTGCAGCGCGACCAAGTGGATAGTTCGCGAGCAGTTCGGTATAGCGATCCGCGTCGCCGAGCAGGCGTTGCGCGTGCCCTTTTAGTACCTTGTTGATGCGATCGGTATCAACCGGCCCAGGGTTTACGCCGACCACGCGAATGTTATCGTCGGCGAGACTGCGGCCGCCCAGGGCTCGCGTAAACGCCATCAGTGCCGCATTCCCGGTCGTACCGGCAATGTAGTTGAAGTCGAAGTTCTCACCGCCGTTGCCAATGTTGTTCAATATCACGCCGCCACCTCGGGCCTTCATCACCGGGTACAGTGCGCGAGTCAGGTTGATGTACCCAAATACTTTCAATTCCCATCCCGCGCGCCAACGCTCCTCGTCGACATCCCAGAGGTTGCCTCCTGGAATGGCGCCTGCGTTGTTGACCATGACGTCAGTTGTCTCGCCGAACTGCGCGACTTCGGCCACAGCGCCGGGCAGCGTCATGTCGATCGCGAGGATGTCCGCCTCGACATCATGTTCCGCGGAGACCTTGCTTGCGATCGCGGCAAGCTTTTCCCCCGAACGCGCAACTAGCCGCAAATGGCAGCCTTCCCGGGCGAACGCCCATGCCAGACCTTCGCCAATACCCTGCGAGGCGCCGGTGATCAAGACGGTTTTGTCTTTAAGATTCAGGTTCATCTTCTCTTCCTCCCGGCGCTTTGACACCGAGTCGGTTCGTGAAAAGGCGGATTGCGCGTCAATGCTGCGCAGCGAGACGGATTTCCTCGATTGCAGCCGGATTGTCGAGCGATGACAGATCGCCCGCCGGCTGGTCGGTGTAGATGCTGCGGATGACGCGCCGCATAATCTTTGAACTCCTCGTTTTGGGCAGTTGGGTTACAAGATGCATCTGGCTCGGGCGAAACGGACGGCCCAGCCGCTCATCCACGTGTTGGGCTACATCTCGGCGCAATTTGACCTCGTCGCCATCCCAATATGGCGCCGGGATCAGGAATACGACGAGCTTCTGTCCCTTGACCGGATCGTCGACGCCGATGGCGGCCGCTTCGGACACCGCAGACAGCTCAAGAAGTACTTCCTCGATTTCCGCGGGGCCGACGCGCTTGCCCGCAAGCTTGATCGTGTCGTCGGAGCGACCGAGGAGAAAATAAGTGCCGTCTTCGCGCCTCATGGCGAGATCACCATGGACCCAGATGCCGGGAATTGCGTGCCAGTAGGATTCCAGATAGCGGGCGTCGTCCTGCCAGAACGAGCTAGTCATGCCCACGAAGGGCCGTCGAATCGCGAGTTCGCCCACCGCGCCGACAACAGGGTTGCCGCTTGCGTCGACGACATCGGCCTCGACCGACGGCGAGGCGGTGTTGAATCCGCCCGGACTGATCGGCCGCACCACCACACTCGATAGCAATGCCCCGGATACTTCTGTCCCGCCGGTGTAGTTGATCACAGGCCGATGTCCGCGTCCGAACGCGTGCTGGAACCAGGAGAAGTGCTCGGGATCGATACCCTCGCCGGCCGTGATCAGCAGACGAATCGACGATACATCACCTTGTGTCGCGATCCTTGCATTGGCGGCGAGACCACGAATCAGGGTCGGTGCGGAGCCGAAATGGGTCACGCGGTGACGCTCGATGAGCCGCGACATGCGCGACCAATCGGGAAAATCTGGGGCGCCGTCGTAACACACCAGCGTAGCGCCGCTTAGCAGCGCGCTCGACATGACCAAAGAGCCAGCGATCCACCCCATGTCAGCGGGCCAGCAAAAGACGTCGCCGCGGCGGACATCGAAATGAACGGCGGCGTCGTGAGCGATCTTCAGTGGAAAGCCACCATGGGTATGGACCGCGCCCTTCGGCTTTCCCGTGGTGCCCGATGTGTACACTATCATGAAGGGGTCGACTGGCGACATCCCCGCGGGCTCCGGCGACGGCGGCGCGGCCCTGGCGATGTCCTCCCATGCGACAACCGTCTCGTTGAAGGTGATGTCTTCGCCGGCATGCTTCCAGACAACCGTCTGGATCTCGGGCAATCTGGTCAGTGCTTCGGCAACTAACTTACGCGTATCGACCCATTTCCCCCGGCGGGAGAATCCGGTAGTCGCGATGAGCTTGCTGGTGCCGCACGATGAAAGACGGGACACGATTGCGTCGACGCCAAAGCCGCTGAACAACGGAACAGCAATGGCACCGTGCCAGGCTAAGGCGAGCATCGTGACCGTGGCCTCGACGCCATTCTCCATCAACAGCCCGACCCGATCGCCACGTTCGATGCCAATCAATGCCATGCCTGCGGCAAACGCCGCCACACGTTCCCTCAGTTCAAAAAAAGTTACGCGCTGTACGCTGCCATCCTCGCGCTCTGCAACGACAGCGGGGCGCTGGGCCATCTCGACGTCATCGGCCCACTTGAAGATCGACTTGACCCAGTTTAGGCGCCCCCCTGGAAACCAGTTGGGAAATTCAAGACCATTGGATGAGTCCAGATACGCGTCGTACTTGGTGTCCCACACCACGCCGCAGAAATCCAGCACGGTATCCCAGTAAGCCTCTGGCTGAGCATTGGAGAACGCCAGCAGTTCGTCGTAGCTGTCGAGACCAAGCCGCCGCATCAACGCAGTAACGTTTGACGAGGCAATATCGTCGGCCGTCGGTTGCCATGCATCCCTTAGATAGTCACTCATCGAAAATACACCTACAGAACACAAGATTCATTAAATGGAAAAGGGGCGACTATGCTATGCACCCCTGCCGGCAACGGCGTCTCCGACGCCTCGGCTCAGGGACTGATTCCTGAGATTTTCCCGCACCGCATCGCCGACTCCACGAGGACCACGCTGGCGTTGCCGCAGACGGTCACGCATACGACTTCGTGGCTACTAGCCGTCTTTGACTCGCTCTCGACGAGACCGCCGCACCGGGTCACCTTGTCACCAAAACGCGGGGCGGAAGGAATTGGAATTTGCCCGGGCCCACATACGTCTCGACGCCTCGATAGGGGACAGGATTTGACTACGTTGCCGATGCGCATCTGACTGGGCGTATCTCGTAGTGCAGGATCCTTGTAAACATTTCTCATTGCATGTCTCCGAACGTGGCGGCGCCACGTGTCGACCCGGCGCGTCTTTCAGACCAAAAGTCATTCACGGGCGGTTTCTGTTTTTCATCGTGCGCGACGCCTGATGGCAAGTCAATGTTCTCCCACATTGCGTTCCGTACTTTGAAAACTCTGGATTGAGCTGGGCTAGCCGCTCTGCATTGCCAGGGACCTCGTGTCGGGGCCACGCCATACACAGCGGTTTTTCGAAGTACGGAATGGTTCTTGACTTTGCATTGACGGAGGTATCGACGGACGTCCATTGTGGGAAAAGACAGATCACCCCCCTGTGCCTCGCGATCATTGCATTAGTGCTTCGCAACGCCCTTCTCCGCGAGGTCGACGAGGTCCAGCCCCACTAGCAGGAGACTTTCGCATGACCCAATCGTTACTTGCCCTTAAGCCTACAAAGCTATCATGACGATCGTTGGCGACATCGCGAGCCTGGACTTGGCAGGCTGGGTCCGCCCAGGCGACACCGTCGCCTGGGGGCAGTGCTCTGCGGAGCCCGTGACGCTCACGCGCCTGCTCATGGCACAACGCCACGCAGTAGGTGGGCGTTTCACTGTGTTCATCGGCGCCAGTTGGAGCGACACGCTGCAGCCAGCGTTCGAGGATGTGGTGGACTTCCGCTCATACTGCGGTACAGCTCAGAATCGGCAACTCGCCGAAGCCGGGGTTCTCGACATCTTGCCGGCTCATTATTCATCATTGGAGAAAGTGCTGACTGAAGGTCCGTCAAAGGTGGACGTGCTGCTGTTGCAGGTCGCGCCCCCGGATGCTGACGGCTGCTTCAGCCTGTCCGCGAGTCACGAGTATCTGGTGCCCCTTATCGATTCGGCGCGCGTGGTGATTGCGGAGGTCAATCAGCAGGCGCCATGGACCTACGGTCCACGGAGGTTGGTCAAGACGGACTTCGATCTGCTCGTTGAGTCGTCGCGGGCGTTGCCCGATGCGCCGGCAAGCCGAGCCGGGGACGTCGAGCTGGCGATCGCGTCGCATGTGCAAGGGCTCGTCGATGATGGCGCCACCGTGCAATGTGGCATCGGCGCCTTGCCGGAAACCGTGCTGGCAGCCCTGTCCGGTCATCGCGATATCGGGATTCACAGCGGCGCGATCGGCGACACTGTCGCGGAGCTAATGCGCCGGGGCGTGGTCACCAACGCCCGCAAAACGATCGACTTCGGCGTAACAATTGCCGGCACGATCATGGGCTCAGCGGACATTCATCGGTTTGCGCACCGCAATCGCGCTATCCAGTTCCGCGCCACGAGCTATACGCACGACATTCGCGTGCTCGAATCGATTGACCGGTTTGTGGCGATCAATGCGGCCATCGAAGTCGACATAAGCGGACAGGTCAACGCGGAAGTCGCGGGCGGACGGTATCTCGGCGCCGTCGGCGGCGCCATGGACTTCCTGCGTGGGGCGCGGCGTTCGCGTGGCGGCCTGCCGATCGTGGTACTGCCGTCGCGTGCTGGCCGGCATGCCCGGATCGTACCCAGGATTGCGGGACCGGTTAGCACGCCGCGCAGCGACGCCGCAATCATCGTGACCGAGTACGGCGTCGCTGACCTACGTGCGCTCACTCTTGCACAACGTATCGACGCGATGATCGCGATCGCGCATCCGGAGGATCGCGACGAACTTGCGCGCGCCACAGTGCCGGGCGCGCGGAAACCCACATTCAAGGAGATTTCATGAGACGAGCTGCCATTGTGGCACCCGTGCGCACCCCCGTCGGCACATTCGGCGGCAGTTTGCGCGGGGTTCCGGTTGAAGCGCTGACGAGTACCGTCATCCAGGCGGTACTAGCGCGCTCTGGCATTGATCCGGCGCGCATTGACGACGTGGTGTTTGCGCAATCGTATGCCAACAGCGAAACGCCTTGCATCGGCCGCTGGGCCGCATTGCACGCCGGGCTGCCGATCGCGGTGCCGGGCATGCAACTCGACCGACGCTGTGGAGGCGGCCTGCAGTCCATCGTTACTGCCGCGATGATGGTTCAGAGTGGAGCCGCCGATGTCGTTCTCGCAGGTGGAGTCGAGAGCATGAGCAATATCGAGTACTACTCGACCGACATGCGCTGGGGCAAACGCTCCGGTTCGGCGCGCCTGCTCGACCGGCTCGAACGTGGACGAGAGCGTTCGCAGCCTGAGGAGCGCTTCGGCTACATCTCCGGAATGCTAGAAACAGCCGAGAACCTCGCGCGCGAGTACGGCATTTCCCGGGAAGAAGCCGATGGGTTCGCCGCCCGGAGCCACGCGCGTGCGGCGGACGCCTGGGAGAGTGGGCGGTTCGACGATGAGGTCGTACCGGTCTCAATCCCGCAAAAGAAGGGTGACGAGCTGCTGTTTGCGCGTGACGAAGGTATCAGGCCCGGGACCACTGTGGAGTCGCTTTCCAAGCTGCGCCCGATCAGCAACGGTGGAACTGTGACGGCCGGAAACGCGAGCCAGCAGAACGATGCCTCAGCCGCGTGTCTCATCGTCGCCGAGGACAAGCTCGACGAACTTGAACTGTCGCCGATGGGGTACCTGGTCGGCTGGGCTGCGGCAGGGTGCGAGCCTTCGCAAATGGGCATTGGTCCCGTGCCTGCAGTTCAACGCCTGTTTGCGCGCACCGGATTCTCGTTTGATCGGATCGATCTTGTCGAACTCAACGAGGCGTTCGCCGTTCAGGTGCTCGCGGTCCTCAAGGGGTGGAAATGGAACGATCAAGAGCGGTTGAACGTCAATGGCTCCGGCATTTCGCTCGGCCACCCTATTGCCGCGACTGGGGTGCGCATGCTGGCTACGTTGCTGCATGAGCTGCGCCGCCGCGGAGCACGTTACGGCTTGGAATCAATGTGTATCGGCGGTGGGCAGGGCATGGCAGCAATCTTCGAGGCCGTGTAGAGACGCGTGCCTCTCGAGGTGTGAACAGAGGAGTGAGATTTTGAAAATACATGTCCCAATCAAGCCGGTGGTCGACTCTGATGTAAAGGTCCGCGTGATGGCGGACGGCGTGGGCATCGACCTCGCCAACGTCAAGATGGCGCAAATTCGTCGAAGCGCAGCTTTACGTGGCAGTTGGCATCTCCGGCGCGATCCAGCACCTGGCAGGCATGAGGGGCGCCAAGGCGTTCGTCGCGATCAACAAGGTCCCGATGCGCCCATCTTCTCCGTGGCCGACTATGGCCTCTGCACGGATCTGTTCGAGGTCGTCCCCGACCTAATGGTGCGCCTGTGAAATTTGGTGCATAGCACACGCCGCGCGTCGCGGACGGGCCCTGAGGTTCCATTCAAGTTGTATTTACGGCGCAGAAAAAAGCGCCCTAGCCCACCCTAGATTTTGGAGACAAACAAACATGAGCAATTCCGCAGGTATGGAGGGTAGCCTCGAGCGGACAGGTTCCGAGCCGGCCCCGATGGCACGCGCGATCTGGTCGGCTTCGATCGGGACGGCCTTTGAATGGTATGAGTTCGCGCTATATGGCTCCTTGGCGTCCGTGCTGGCCCAGAAGTTCTTCTCGGGCGTCGACGCCAATACAGCTTTCATTTTTGCATTGCTGACGTTTGCAATCGGCTTCATGATGCGACCTTTGGGCGCACTTATCTTTGGCCGAATTGGCGACAGGATCGGGCGCAAGCGCACATTCGTCGTGACGATAAGCATGATGGGCCTAGCGACCGTCGGCGTAGGGTTGCTTCCGACATATGCAACGATCGGCATCGCCGCCCCGATTGCGTTGATTTGCATGCGCGTGTTTCAGGGGCTCGCGGCGGGCGGTGAATATACGGGCGCACTGACGTATGTTGCCGAGTACTCTACTGGGCGCCAGCGTGGCCTCAATATGTCGTGGACGACTGCATCGACTACCGCTGGCCTACTGATGTCGTTCCTCGTTATCCTGGGTGCCCGGGAGATCTCCGGCAGCGCCTTCGATGTGTGGGGGTGGCGCATACCGTTCGTCGGTTCGATCTTGCTGTTGGCTATTTCGCTCGGCCTTCGTCTGAAGATGAAGGAATCGCCCGCATTTGAGAAGTTGAAGGCCTCGAGAAAACTATCTAAGGCGCCCATCAGGGAAGCGTTTCTCGACCCTGTGAATTTGCGCCGCATCGTCGTAGCCTTCGCGCTCTGTGCAGGCATGACTGCGATGTACTACATGGCGGCCCTGTATCCGACCTACTTTTTGACGCAGACGCTGAAAGTCGATCCCAAGACCGTCAATACCGTGGTGCTGTTGGCGACGGCTGCCTGCCTACCTGTATTCCCCTTGTCGGGATGGATCTGCGATCGCATCGGACGCAAGTACTCGCTGCTCATCGGCTTCATGGTGACCGCGGCGATTGTAATGCCTACTTACAAAGGGCTGGCACATTACGCCAATCCGGCACTCGCTTCAGCGCAGGCGAACGCACCGGTCACTCTGCAGACGAATCTGGACAGCTGCTCACTGATGTTCAATCCGGTTGGCAATCGGAAATTTACGTCACCATGCGACGTCTCAAAACAGCTACTGTCTAGTGCCGGCATCAGTTATTCGCTGGCGGAAGCCCCTGTCGGTGGGGCGACAATGATTCGGGTTGGCAGCGGCATTGTCGAGGCGTACGACGCAGCCGGCCTCTCCGCGGACGAGGCCAAAGTGCGGAGCACGGGCATGTCTACCGACCTGCGAAAGCTCTTAATTGATCAAGGCTATCCAGAGAGAAGCGATCCTTCCGCGTTCAACGGCATCATGGTCTTTCTGCTGTTGGTAATCTTCTTTAGCTTCGCGATTCTGTCAGTGATGACAGTGGGTCCGGCGCTTGTCGAGATGTTCCCGACGCGAATTCGATACACGTCGATGTCGGTCCCGTACAACCTGGCCACGGGCTGGGTTGGAGGATTGCTACCGACCTTCGTCTTTGGGATATCAGCGCAGACCGGCAGCATCTTCTCGGGCCTTTGGTATCCGATCTGCTGGACGATTGTTTCGCTACTGGCTTTGATCTTCTTCAAGGAAACGCGCGACATCGACATCACCGCCCAGGATTGAGAGACTTGGGGCACCTGAGCACGACGCATTCCGGGGCCTGTCAGTTTCTTTGTGCGCAGGACAGTTAAAGGCTCACCATCATTTCGTCCGGTGAGCCAGCATTATCTCAACAATGTGGATGTGTGAACCGTTCCTCGTAGAGGATCCCAAACTGGTTCATGGCAGCCTTCCAGTCATGCGTTGAATTGCCCCACTTCCCGGTGATGTTGCGCAGGGCCAGCCACAGTAGCTGGTCGCCGCCTCATCGCTGGGGACGTTTCCGAAGGGGTAGCGAGACTCCCCATGCGGCGAAAGAACAACGTTGGATTTGACGCGAAGCGGGCGCAATGTGCAGCGTGTCTTTGGCTGCTATGAATGAGGCTGTCCTCTCGCCGCGCCATCCTCTTTGCCCTAAGCCGTCACCCTGGCAGGGAACTCTTCACGGCCCGTACTATGGCTTGAACGCTGAGTTCGACGTCTGCCTCAGTAGTTGCCCAATTCGCAACGCTGATGCGCATTGCGGGGCGGCCTTGCCACAGCGTCCCCCCACACCAGCAGACGCCTTCAGCCTGGAGCGCATTGATCACTGCTCGCGTCGCCTCGGGCGATCCAAAGGATACGAGCACCTGATTAAGCACGACATCATTGAGTATTTCGTATCCGTGGCTCGAAAGACCGTCAGCGAACTGCCGTGCAAGGCTGCAAAATTGTCCAACGAGATCTGAAATGCCGTCGCGACCGAGGTGCAGCAACGCAGCCCATATCTCGACGCCGCGCGCTCGTCTGGAGGATTCCGGTGTGTAGTGGGAGGGTTCACGCCCATCCTCGACGCCCTCTGATAGGTACGCCGCACTCGCTGACATTGCTGCCCGTAGATCCGCTGCGTTTCGAACAAGGACGATGCCACTATCATAAGGAACATTGAGCCACTTATGACCATCCGTCGCCCATGAATCTGCCTCAGCCAAGCCGGCTGTCAACGCACCGAAATCCCGATTCGCAAGTGCCCAGAGACCGAAAGCACCATCAACATGGACCCAGGCACCGAACTCTCTTGCACGACGACAGACTTCCGCCGCCGGATCGAAGTCACCGGTGTTCACGTTACCAGCCTGGATGCAGACAATTGTACGGCTATCGAGCGCCGGCATACTATCGACTTTGAGCCGCCCGCGGCGGTCAGTCGGGACCCGAATAACACGTTCGCGTCCGAGGCCGAGTAACGAAAGCGCCTTTAACACCGTCACATGAACTTCTTCACTAACAACAACGCGGAGTTCGGGCGCGCCATAAATTCCTTTAGCTTCCACGTCCCAACCCAAACGCGAAAGAAGCGCGTGGCGTGCGGATGCCAGCCCGGTAAGGCTGGCCATTGACGCGCCACTGACAAACGCCCCTGCGACTCCTTCTGGCATACCGAACAATTCGCGTAGCCATTGCAACGACACGTCTTCTAGAGTCGCCGCAATCGGAGAAGTCCATCGGAAGCATGCATTCTGGTCCCACGCCGTCGCAAGCCAGTTCGCCGCAACGGTAGCTGGCAAAGCACCGCCTATCACCAGGCCAAAATAACGTCCACCTACGGTGGCGACAGTCGCAGGAGATCCGATCTCATCGAGGCGCCGTAGGACTTCGATCGAGTCAACGCCTTTTTGCGGTAGTGCATGCCTAAGTTCGTCGAGACGGCGTATGGCCTCGGGTGAGGCTATTACCGGCCGACTTTTTACTGACTGCAAATATGATGTAGCTCTTTCACAGGCGGCTTGCAAAACTCTGTATACCGACGAGTCTTCCATAGAAACTCCATATCTTTCCGGTGTACTAGACGCGCGCGTTTGATTCTGGCGCCGTTTTCTGCGCCCCTGGCCTCAACCACCGTTCCGTCGCACTGACATTGGAAAAGCGCTTGAAGAAGGATACGGGAAATACAAGTAGCTACCCGGCAGCGTCCTATCTATTTAATGCTTGCGCCGCGAGCATGTCGGACAAGGCGCAGCAACCAACCCGCACACGACTCCAAGTACTCGTCAGCTTTTCGCCCTGGGTATCGAATGCCTAGTTTGATTGTCAACTCTTGCCCGTTAAACCACGACTCCACTCCCTCCAAGGCTTCGTCATCATCAAGCATGTTTTTCATGTTCTCTGAATGCCTATTATTCTGTATTTGCTCATGACCGGCATGCACAATCTGCTCCTAGAAATCATCGGCCGCCGTTGATGCGGCTTGAGGGAGAGAGGAATACTGTTAGGTGGAATGTCTAGTTCTAGGCTCAGAGTTTGGCGAAACTCTGGCCAGAGGTTGGCGATGCCATATTGCCTAGCCATCTATTGGAATATGTTTTCGCAGGCTATGTACGGCTGCGGTACGAACGAAGCCACGAAAACTGCAGTATCGACCCCAGCACAAAAATACCCAGCCACGCCGCAAGCGCGCCACGTACGATGGGGGACTCGGGACCACTCGCTATGGGATGACTAGCCGGTAGCCGCGTCAGCGTCTCATTGATCCCGGGGACTAACAACAGAAAGAAGCTGAACGTGAATGCGAACTGGGAAAGGTATCGCCGTGCACCACCCAAGAACCCTATCCGCGGAACGAATAGGCCGCCCAATACCGCAATAAGTGCCGCGATACCCAGTGCGTGGCCAACATTGAAGCCGCCTGTACTGGACAAGCCAAACGATGTGAGTACCGAGACCACCATTCCGGTCAAGTAGATCTTGGCGGACTGGGTAGTGCTCTCAATTCTTTGGTATCGGGCGAAGCTATAGAGACCCGCAGCGAAGGTCGCCAAGCTGAGAATGGTGTGACCCGCGCCCAACGCGGAAATGGGATGAGGCATAGGACAATGACTCCTTCTGAAGGTAAAGCCCTGATCGCCGTAACGCTGGCGGCTGGACGAATGCAGGGCGGCAATTATTGTTTCCCAAACAAACAACCGACTAGTTGGTCGATAAAACAACTCAAAAAATGAGCGCCGTAGCGCCCGCCTCCATGAGGGATGCTCAACTCAACGCGCTCAAGCGACCAATTGCCACTCGCGAAATGGCCTGAAACGAGTCCGCGTTGCCCAAGGCCCGTGCGGTCAACATCGCACCGTGTACCGTAGACATAAAGGTCTGAGCCTCGACAAACGCGCTGTCGCACAGCTTGAACTGAGACCTTGCCACCCCACTGTCCAGAACTGTCGCTATCCAAGTCGTCAAGTCGTCGAAATAACCTCTAACCTGATCCACGATCTCTTGCGGGATCATGGGCAATTCTGCGGCGAGCATGGCGCAAATACACATTGTCGATGTGCCATCGCGGATGCATTCCGTCCAATAGTTGACGTAGGCCATCAATCGCGCCAAGGGATCCTCAATATTCCGATCGAGAGCCGCCAATCCTTCCCGAGCCTGCTGGCGGTGTCGCGTGACCACTGTCAACACCAAGTCCGCTTTGCTCGGAAAATGATGATGAATGCTGGGCTTGCCGATGTGCACCAGTTTGGACAGATCCGCATAGCTGAACCCGTGATAGCCGCCTGCGGCGAGCAGTTGCTTAGTGTGCTCTGCAATTTCGGTCGCACGGGGAGACAGATCAGCGCTCATGCCTATTCATTGGAGGGACTCATAACGCAAGAACAATGTTTCATGCGCGCACTTGGTATCTATACAACATCAACCAATCTACTAGTTGGTCGGGTTCGTGTCAATCCTTCGAGCGCAGTTATTGAATGCAGGGATAACGTCGCCCGGCCGCTAGGGCGGCCTTAAGCATCCAGACGCAGAACTGGCGGGATGATCGATCGGTGCGCAGCTGCTCGACCAGTGTAGCCAGGACGGAATTGTCGAGCGATTGCACGGCATACCACAGGCCCACACGTCGCGACACTTCGAAGCCCAGATAGGCCGGATCTCGACACCCGGACGGCCGCGCACCAAGGACTCAGGCGCCACGCAAGCCCCCAATCCTGCGGAGACCAAGTCTATGGCCAAGCATAGTGTTTCCGCGTTCGCCGCGGGCACGCTCGCCGCCGCGCCATAGTAGGGTAAGAGCCGCCGGCGCGTCGGATGATTCGGATAAACGATCCACGGCAAGGCGCAAGCGCCGCAACCCGCAGGGGCCGTCAGTAGATAGGACTCGACGAACAGTTGCAAGAACAGTTCGTCCTCGCAGCGCCCGTCTTCGGTCGACAGGCGGGCGTCTCCCTTGCAGCGATCGAGCAGATTGATGCAAAGCGCTTGCATCGCTTGTCGCGCAAATCAAGGCACAGCGACGCGCCTTCCTACTTCACGCGACAACCTGACAGGCGTGCCGCCCCAGGGTTGTAGCCCCCAACTGAACGCTTGACGGCGCACCACAGCCCGGCGAGTCATCCAAACGCCCCACGCGCCGCCAAAGCTAGTCGCGCTGCTGCATATGGCCTCCCCAATTGCCTGCACCCTGTTCCAGTACGCCTGAGGCGTACATCACTCAAGACCGCTAGCAGCTCCTCCCACCAAGCGGCAACTCGCGTGCATGTGCCCCATGCATCTCTTGACACTCGGTTCTGATGAGTTATTATCTATTATCTATTATCTATCAAATACGGAGCAGCCCATGACCCAAGTGACCGTTACCCTCGACGGCGCCACTCTCACTCCCGACGAAGTGATCGAAATCGCACGCAACCATGCCCGAGTTGAGTTGTCCGCGCACGCCCGGCGAGCACTTCGCACGACACGCGCTCACATTGAGGAGAATTGGCTCAACGATTTCGCTCCCCTGATGTACGCGTTCAATACTGGCGTTGGAAGTCTCAAAAATCGACGTATTGGAAGCGAAGAGATCTCGGAATTTCAGAGGAATCTTGTGCGCTCTCACTCTGCAAGCACTGGGGAGCGCATGCCATCCGAAGTCGTACGGGCCATGATGGCCATGAGGGCCAACGCCTTCGCCAGTAATCACTCAGGTGTTAGAGAGACGATTGTTGATAGGCTGCTCGCGATGCTGAATCACGACATCATCCCCGTCATCGCGGCCAAAGGAAGCGTAGGAGCGAGTGGGGATCTCGCGCCGCTCGCCATCATGAGTGCCGCGCTCATGGGCATGGCTGAGAGCAAGGTCGAGTTCCAAGGCGACGTTATCCCAGCCTCAATCGCTTTCGAACGTGCGGGGTTGGCACCGACCATGGATGTGCACGCAAAGGACGCAACGGCTCTCATCAATGGATCCACAGCTTCCCTAGCCTATGCAGTCTTGGCCGCACACGACGCACGGTCACTATTGACCGACGCCACTATCTCGCTAGGCATGACACTTGAGGCATTGCGCGGAGAACTGTCCTGCTTCGAAGACCGCGTCATGCTGGCTCGACCACATCGTGGTCAACGGCGCGTCGCCGCCGCGATACGCAATGTCGTTTCGGGCAGCGGTCGGTGCACAGAAGCGGCCCGACAAGTTCAGCTCCAGGCCTCCCAGGAAGCTGTGATTGAACCCCGCATTCAAGACGCATATTCCTTACGCTGTGCGCCGCAGGTCTATGGACCTGCGCTAGACGCACTCGATTACATCGATACCATTCTCAAAGCGGAAATGAACAGTGCAACGGACAATCCGTTGATATTTTCCGACCTAAAGGGAGGATACGATGTAGTTTCGGGTGGCCATTTCCATGGCCAATATATTGCGCAAGCAATGGATCTTCTTGCCTTGGCAGTAACTGATGTAGGCGCTATTTGTGACAGGCGGAGTGCCCGCCTCATCGACCCCGCTTGCAATTTTGGCCTACCTACTAACTTGATCGCTCAGCGGGCCGGAATAAACACTGGCTTCTCAGTTGTGCAAAGCATGGGTACGGGTCTTACTCTCGAAAATGTAGGACTATGCAGCCCCGCCAGCACAATTAGTTTGCCAGCAAAGGGAAACACCGAAGATCATGTGAGCAATTCTTGCTTTGCCGCCCGTCGGACTCGGACGGTAATTCAAAATACGCAGGCGATTGTCGCGGCCGAGCTGCTGATCGCCGCACAGGCGTTAGACCTGTCTGAGCCCCGTCTTAATGAATATCCACTTGGAATTGGTACCGCGGTAGCGCTTCAGGCTCTTCGGGAGAAAGTTCCAGCGACACTCGAAGACGACAGATGGGTGTATGACGATTTGGAGGCAATAAAAGCGATGGTGATCGATGGCACGTTTAGAAATGCTGTCGAGTCCGTTTGCGACCTTCTATTTTAATGACACCTTAATTAACCTCAGTGCKAGCTTCAGATGGATGCTTCAACAGATCTGACATTGCAGGAGCGGATTGCAAAGATAGTGGCCGATCGCATCGTCAAGGGTGAATTGATGCCAGGAGAGTGGTTACGCCAAGACACGATCGCACACGAGTTCGCCATCAGTCATGTACCAGTGCGTGAAGCATTTCGTCGACTCGAATCGCAGGGACTCGTGCTCAGCGAACCCCGCAAGGGCGTCAGAGTTGCGCATCTCGACGAAACATCCATCGTGGAAATCACAAGGATGCGAGCAGCATTGGAAACCTTGGCGCTGCGGGTAGCAGTACCGCTTATCAGGGACAGTGATATCGCTGACGCAGCCACAGCAATCGAACGCGGCAACCATGCCTCGGATATCGAGGAATGGGAAAGCTGTAACCGCGCTTTTCACGGAGCATTGA
>NZ_JBFTNF010000060.1:0-90500 GCF_056397345.1 Cupriavidus sp. 05N38 | reverse complement strand
GCCTTTCGCAACCATAGTGGGCGTTGGGAGCCGTTGCCAGGCGCAGGCTCGCTCGACGAGATGGCCCAGGTGGTCGTCACGCTCCTGGAGCCGTACCTACAGCCTGATAATTATTAAATCTATTTACGGGATGTTGTACTAGCTGCTATCATGCCGCGCACTGCGGGTGTAGCTCAATGGCAGAGCAGAAGCCTTCCAAGCTTACGACGAGGGTTCGATTCCCTTCACCCGCTCCATAGGGCCTCTAGCTCATGCCTGGTTAGAGCAGCGGACTCATAATCCGTTGGCGCCGTGTTCGACTCACGGGAGGCCCACCATTTAAATCAAGGGGTTACAGCATTTGCGCTGTAGCCCCTTGCTCGTTTTGGTGCCCGTGTAAGAGCCTTGTTAGCGGATTTGGTCAACCATGACCGCCGTTATTCGCATTGCCATTGAGGCGCCCCCGTCAACTTGTCCATGCTGCTCACGTTTCAATGTTGGGCAAGTTGAACTACCTTGGCAAGAAGCGGGCTGCGGCACAGTTACGCAAGCAGAGTAGCCCCTCATAATGTCCGTCGAGGAAAATGCTCGAAGGAGGGGGCGCTATGCCGAGGCTACCAATGAACCTGCTATCGATTGCCCTGCTGCTTGTTACGCTTTTTGCCACGGAAGCAAACGGGGGCTCTGTTAGGGCAGAAGATGGAAATATTGTCTTTGTCGATGACAGCGGCTTCGCGAGACAACTCACCACGAGCGGGCTAGATGCCACCCCAACCTTATCTCCCGACGGCAAACGTGTTGCCTTTGTTCGTCGAACACCTCACCGACCAGTTGACACCGCGCTTGGTTCGGAAGATGCGGAGCAAATCTGGATAGTTGGTGTCGACGCCTCGGGTGCGCGTAGCCTAGTTGAAGGTCGCGCTCACAAAAACCCAAAGCAGGCTTTAGCCGGGCTAAATTCGCCGGTCTTTTCGCCGGACGGACGCTCGATCTACTTCCTAAGCACGGCATGGGTTACGTCACGGGCCGTTCACATAGTGAGCGTCGGCGATGCGGAAGAGCGATTCGTTACCGAGGGAAACACCCTAGAAATTGTCCACGCGGGTAAATACAAGGGCACCCTTATTGTGAACAAGCACAAGTATTGGCTTGGTGGGGGCTCATATGACTGGTTCTGGCTCGTATCGCCAACTGGTCAAGAAATAGGCCCAGTAGGGCCGGAAGACGGAAACGTAGGCCGTAGGCGCATTCAAGAACCTGTTCGTGAAGTAGCACCTCAAGAGCCCTCTAATTGGGGCGACGGTCGGCCAATGCACTGGCGCCGCTGGTGAGCGCTGGTCTAATGCCGGCACGCCCGCAATGGGCTCTAACTCATCTTCAGGCGGGGACTTTTTGCCGGGAACCCGTATGCGCGCTTAAGGGCGGTTGCCATGCGTTTGTCATCGCCGAATTTCCTTTCCGCCAAGAGCCAAACCAGAAATCAATACGACGAGCTCGTCCGGGCTTAATTGGCCAGCAGCTTTTAGACAGCGAATACCTTGCGAACCGTCTCCGGAATGAGTATAAGTCGATTGTGACTGGAAAATTGGAGAAGACAATGGCAACGTATCAGGAACTGGTGGCGCAGAAGCAGGCGTTGGAAGCCCAGATCGAAGAGGCGCGCACCAACGAAGTCGCGACCGCTATTGAGCAGATTCGCGATCTGATGGCTCGGTATAACCTGTCGCCGGAGGACGTGGCGCCGCGGCGGCGTCGGGGCCGACCTGCCGGTGCCGCTACCGCTCCCGCTGCCGAAGACAAGCCGGCACTTCCCCCGAAGTACATGGATCCCAAAACCGGCAAGACATGGTCGGGACGCGGCCGGTCGCCGGCGTGGCTGGGCAAGCGCCCCGAGCGCTTCCTTATCCCGCAGGAATGACCGATTGCGCGCGCGTCGTCCTTGGCCGATAGTGCTCCAATCGGCTATCCAAGAACCTATAGGCTTACTAGGACGTTCTGTGTGACGACGTGAGCGGCGGCCGCGCAACCCGACGCTCAACGTTGCGCGAAGGTGCGACCCAGAAAAAAGCGGCTCTCGACCGGTAGCGAGAGCCGCGGAACGTCCATGAAGAAGTCGGGCAACCATTGCGTGTTGCCCGCACCCAGTATCCGCCAAGCCGCGAGAGCACGCAATTGAGGTCGCTCAATCGGCAGACATGCACAGTAGCCGGTAACTAACAGCCGACGCCTTGGTTCGACCACGACAATCCCGACGGATGCAGACGAGAGGAAAGGGCAGGGCGACTTGAGAAGCGCGGATGTGCTTTAAGCGGCCGATGGCGAACGGGCCAGGCTCAAGAGAATCTCTTCGCAGAGGCGACGCCCGGACCGAATGCCAAAGCAGTAGCCCACGATGAGCATGCGGACCATCAGCTCTGGATCTATGGACCTCCGGTGTGGCAGCAATGAGGCGCCAGATGCTGGCGCAGATCGACAAGATCAAAGAATCGATCAATGCCTCATAAGAGGTGATTCGAGGGTATGGTCGTCAAGGTTGAACGAGTAGAAGAGCCGGTCCTGCGATCCACTTTGTTGACCCATCATGGCTGATACCCTCGTCGATCGATGATCTCAGGGAGAGTTGCCGACGCCAACTGATGCCGAGTCTTTCAAACAGTATCGGCCGGAGGCTGCCGTTGGGCAGTCAGGTTATTTCCGTCCATCGGAACCTTCCGTGCCGAGCGCTTCAAGCAGTGGGCGCATGGCATCGAGTTCCATGCCAAAGCCGCCCCAGTCTCCCGCCTTCAATCGCTCGATGGCTCGGTTGTAGTGCGCTAATGCGTCGCGGGCGCGCTTGCCTCCGGCGCCTCCGGGCGGTATCCCCGCCGGAGGCGTATCCTTGAAGAGCGCCGCCAGGGCCGCGCCCAGCGTTTCCTCCATGACGACGCGGTCTCCATAGGCGACGATCACGCGCTTCAACTCAGGCAATTGCCCGGATTCCGCACGTAAGTAGAGCGGCGAGACGTAAAGAATCGAGCCCTCGATGGGCACGACCTGCAGGTGGCCGCGGATGACGCGCGAACCCATCTGGTTCCACAGCGAGATCTGCTGTGAGATTTCCGTATTTTGCTGGATGCGTGCCTCGATCTGGAACGGGCCGTAGACCAGCTTGTCCTTGGGGAACGTGTAGACAACGAGTTTGCCGTAATCGGGTCCATCGCAACGCGCCGCCAGCCAGGCAATCATGTTCTCGCGCCGGCTAGGTACCATCGGCAGCATGAGAACAAACTCGGCACGCGGCTCCGCGGGAAGCCGCACGATCATGTAGTAGGGCATCATCGGCGTGGCGGGAGCCTTCGCCGCGTCGATGTCGGCCAGGTTGCGCGGGAACTGCCAGAGATCCTCGCGGTTATAGAAGACTTCCGGCGCTTCCATGTGGTACGCGCGATAGACCTGTGCCTGGATCAGGAACAGATCTTCAGGGTAGCGGATATGCTGCCGCAGCGTCTCTGGCATCTTGCCCAGAGGCTTGAACAGGCCCGGGAAGATGCGCTGGTACGTTTGCACGAGCGGATCGGCAGGATCGCTGACGTAGAAGTCGACCGTGCCATGGTAGGCATCGATCACCACCTTGACCGCATTGCGGATGTAGTTGTCGCCATCCTCGGAACCCGGCGGCGAGTACGGGAACCACCGGCTGGTAGTGTAGGCATCCTGGATCCAGAAAAGGCGCCCGTCGCTTACGACGATATAGGGATCATGGTCGATGGTGAGGAACGGCGCGATCGTGCGCACCCGATCCTGAATATTGCGATGGAGCAGGATCCGGCTCGCGGGCGCGACATACTCGCTTACGAGAATATTGGGATCGCTGAATTGCCAGGCGAAGAGTGCCTGGAGCGCCAGGTTGCCAATGGCAATGCCGTCCCGCCCGTGATAAGTCGTGTAGACATTTTCCTCGGCCTTGGGATAGTCGAATTCGGGCGTGCTGCCATTGACGATGACGTAGTCCTTGCCGCCTTCTCCGAAATACAGCCGCGGCTCCTGGATGGTCGGCCCGCCGGTGGAGACAGGCGGAATATTCTGCAGATAGAGGGTCGGCAGGCCTTCCGGGGATTTCTCCTTGACCGGTGACATGACGACGCCATTGCCGTGGGTGAACAGGAGATGCAGGTTCACCCAGGTCTGGGCGTTGGCCGGAAGCAGCGATGGCTCCAGTTCCCGCGCCGACAGCATCACCTGCTGGTAGCCGGCACTGAGCCAGTATCGGTCGATATCGGTCGCAAGGAACCGGTAATAGGTTCTGATCTCCTGCAACTGTGCGTAGGTATCCCGCAACGGCTGCAGGTCCCACAAACGGATGTTGTCGACGGTTGCCCGATTGGCGTCGAGCGCGGCGAGATTCAGGTTTTGTTCGGCCGGAAACGGCTTTACCGCGATCCGCGCCAGCCCATAGGCCTCCCGCGTCAACGCAATACTGTTCCTGATATACGGCGTCTCAAGCTGTAGTTCGTTCGGCTTGACGTAGAACCGTTGGAACAGCGCCGGATAGATCAGGGTGAGTACGATTGCGCCGCCGAATATCGTCAGTATCGAGACGGCGGGAACCCGATAGTCCCGCCAACGCAAATTGGCCCATGTCGCGACCGCGGCCGCGGCGGCGAGGCCCGCAAGTAACCACAGGACGGGCAACTGGACGTGGGCATCGGTATAGCTGGCGCCCACCACGACACCATTGTCGCCGTAAAGCAGCAGAAAGCGATCGAGCCAGTAAGACCAGGCCTGCAGGAGGAAGAACAAGCCCAGCAGGATCGAACCGTGCGCGGCGGCGGCTGGCGACAACCTGCGCGGTGGCAGCATGATCGCGATGTCGCCGCGCAACCCGTAGACCACGGCGGCGACGCCCGCGCAGCCACCGAGCAACAGTTGCAGCCAGTTCCTGAGCGCGACATAGGCAGGCAGCGAGAACAGGTAGAAGCCGATATCCTTGCCGAAGATTGGATCGGCCTTGCCGAACGGCACCTGCTTGACGAAACGAAGCGCGATGTCCCAGTTAGTGATATCACCCGTGGCGATGAGCAAGCCGAGCAGGACGGCCACGCCGGCGATGGTGGTGCGCCAGCGAAGATGCTGCGCGACTTCGCCGATCAATTCACTCAGGACTTCCGGCGCCCCTGGCGGAAGGACCGTGTCCGCGCCCCGCGTGCCCAGGCGCCTTGCATGGCGGTGCGCCAACCATCCGGACAGCCATAGCGCGTACGCCGAAACAGCGAAGACGGCGCCGAACAGAAGCGCCCGGGTGACAAAGATCGTCCAGAAAACGTCGCCGTAGCCGACGGAGGAAAACCACAGCCAGTCAATCAGCAAGCCGATGACGCGCCCGACCATGATCAGGCCAGCAATGACGACCCCAGCCGCGATGGCAATGCCTGGCAGTCGTGTACCGGGCCTCCCGGGCAAGCGCATCGATCATGCTCCTTTCTGGACCGCCATCCATGGCCTGCCGCGGTCGGATGTCGGCGCAATGCTGATCTGCCAGCGGCATGGGGCAATGCCTGTGGGATAGCCGCGATGACGCATCCGGTATCAGTCAAACATCTGCGTGAAGTCGCCCACGTAAACCATTGTAGGTTTGGAGGCGAAGGGTATTGCGTTTGTCACCACACAATCTCCGCCGGCCAGCGTATGTTTGCAGATGACGATGTGCGCCATACACCGCTAGGCCGAGTCGACCGCGGCTGGATATCGAGTCGTGAGCAGCGTCGCTGCCTGCAGGCTGCCGCAGCAATCGGGGTCGCACTTAAACCAATGGGATCGCCGTGCTCATTGTTATGTAGCATAACAATTTAACATAATAATGATTATGTGATTTTTAGTTCACGTCTAGTGATGCACTACCACTTGCCGCCAGTCGACATTGCCTTGCGAGATCCTGCGAGCAGGTTTGCTGCTTCTTGCCGCGAAATCGCCAGAGCGATTGCTAACTGCGGTCGCAAAAGTCGAAGCCATCAAGACCGGGCGTCCACCGAAGGCCTAAACGTCATGCGTGGGGTGGTTGGGGTCCACTCCCTCGAGCACGCGAAACGCTTGTAGTGCGCCTGCGTGACTCGCCGGCCCCTATCGGATCCTGGTGCTACTGCATCCGGGTGCGTTACGTGTCAAACACTAATACTCAGATCCCTCTCCGGGGGTACCTGGACAGTCTCTAGGTTCTTGCATCTGCATGGGCGCCGACGGCGCGCCCTACCCACGCCCCCGGCTAGTCGCGCCAGGCGCGCATGCACCTGTGCACGAATCTTCCCAGTATCGCGTTAAGTCTCCGGAAGCGGATTTACCAGGGTCACCCGCGGATCCTTAGCCCCGCTTGTACAGACCTAAAATAACCGGAAAAACGTGAAACAGAGCCTCTTCGCAATTGCCGCGATGTCTACCTTCGTCGCGGTCTGCGCCAGCATAGGTAGCGCTGGCGCCACCCCTCCAACGATCGCTTCAAACCTGCCACGCACACCGACCATCAGGAAGGAATCGTCGTCTTCTGCTTCGACTGCGATCGCGCTCACATCCACTTACTCCAGAACCGACCCGCGCCTCGAATTCTTCAATGCGCTCAACTCCCTGCGCATCGCAATGGGTGTAGGCGCGTTGCGGCAAGACGCCGCCCTGGACGCCGCGGCCGAGAACCACCTGGAGTATATGAAGCTCAACGCGGTGATGAGCCACACGGAGATCCCCGGGAATCCTGGTTTCACCAGTCCCGATCCGTACCAGCAAGTACTCACCGTGGGCGGCTGGCACAAGCAATGGGTTGGACAGAATGCTTACAACGGCGAGATTGGTCGCTGTCTTGCCACGATGGCGAACTCGGTTTACCACTTGCAAGGGATTACCAGCAATCAGGAGACCATCGGCATTGCCATGCATGACAATTACTGCGTGACGAACTTTGGTGTGGTGACCGCAGCCGGAACCGGTGGCTATGGCCTCGCCCAATGGGGCGGCCAACAACTGCCTCCCGGCACTGGCGCCCACTACCCGGCCGACAATGCCAACGTCCACGGCTTGTTCATTCCTGGCAACGAGATCCCGAATCCAGCGCCCGATCTGGCCAGAGCCGGTCCCCCGATCATGTTTCGCGTCAATGTTGAAAAGCCATCTGACGTGCTGAAGGTCTCGAACTTCATCCTGACGGGGCCTGGCGGCAGTCGCGTACCGGCTCGCATACTCGTGCCTGCCGAATCCAAGGCTGGCTCGGTGGCTTCGGCTGTCGAGGACACGAGCTTGTTTCGAGGGGTAGTGTTCCTGCTCCCCACGCAGCCCATCGCTGCCGGCACATACACAGCAACTTTCGCAGGCTCGCGAAATGATGTGGCGATCTACAAGTCCTGGCGTTTTACGGCGTACTGATCAGCCTCTTCCGCGTCTAGGCAGGCCATAACCGATACCACCGACGGCACGCGCACGTGTGCCAGCGTTTCACCTGATGGAACACCGTTGGGATTGTCAGACCCGCGCCATAGAATCGCCGGACAAACAAAACGCCGGCATTCATCAGGCAATGGATGACGCCCCCATCCGCACAAGTTCACGCGTTCGCACCACACTTTGCGGCATCGCAACGACCTTGCTGAAGGGCTTGTATGTGGAGTCCGGCGGATATGTTCCGTGCGGTGGCCGGTCAAGCAAAGGCTTGTCGGGCGAATTGGATGCGGAACCGTTGGCCGACGGCTGCATTGATCCGTTGCCGGCGCACCCCCCAATGAGCGTCGCCACCGGCCGAGAAACGGGCGAGAAGCTCCACGTCACCAGCGCCCGGCAGTCGGTAGCGCCCGGTGTGCTGCGCTCCGTCCCGGCCGCGGGCCGCCTATTCTGCGTCTCGCGCGGGTGAACCCTGCACCCAGGCGTCAGACCGTGACCCCAACGGGCCAGGGCACAAACTCGTGCTCGCCCACCCCAAGCGCCTCGCTCTTGGTCTTGGTGCCCGACGCGTGGTCCAGAATGCGCGCGAAGATCTCGCGGCCCATCTGCTCGAGCGTGGCGTCCCCGTCGATGATCGGGCCGCAGTTGATGTCCATGTCCGCCTCCATCCGCACGTACATCGGCGTATTGCTCGCCAGCTTGATGGTCGGCGCCGGCAAGGAGCCAAAGCACGAGCCCCGGCCCGTGGTGAAGCAGATCAGGTTCGCGCCGCCTGCAATCTGGCCGGTGGCGGACACCGGGTCGTAGCCCGGCGTATCCATGAAGACCAGGCCATGCTGCGTGACGCGCTCGGCGTACTCGTACACCTCCATCAACGGGGCATTGCCGCCCTTCTTGGCGCCGCCCAGCGATTTTTCGAGCACGTTGGCCAGCCCGCCTGCATTGTTGCCCGGGCTGACCTGGCCGTTGATCTGCGTATCGCGGCCGGCGTTGTAGCGTAGCCACCAGTCGATGCGCGCCACCAGCTTCTGGCCGACTTCGGGCGTGCGGGCGCGCGCGGTCAGCGTGTGCTCGACGCCAAAGATTTCCGACGTCTCCGAGAGGATCGCCGTACCGCCGTTCTCGATCAGCAGTTCCATGGCGCGTCCCAGCGCCGGGTTGGCCGACAGTCCCGAGAACCCGTCCGAGCCGCCGCACTGCAGGCCGATCGAAATATGCTCGGCCGAGACCGGCTCCCGGTGCACGCGGTTGGCCTCGGGCAGCAGCTCGCGGACGATGGCCACGCCGGCATCGACGGCCTTGCGGCTGCCGCCCGCCTCGCGGATGACCAGCGTGCGCAGCGTGGGGCCAGGCGCCAGGCCCTGATCCTGCAGGAAGGCCAGCAGTTCGTTCTCTTCCTCGCCATAGGCCACCACCAGCGCCGCTGCCGTGTTGACGTTGCGGATCGTGCCGCCCAGCGTACGCCGCAGCATCGCCATTGGCTCGCCGCTCAGTTCCATGCCGGCGCCCTGGTCATGCGCAAAGCCCGCTACGGCGTCAACGTTCGCGTATCYGGCGATGGCTTCCGGCCGGAATGCCGAGGCGATCTTGCGCACCACCGCCCCCGCGCGATGGCTGATCGCGAAGATTCCGACGACGTTGCGCGTGGCAACACGGCCGTCCGGCCGCACGATGCCCATGAAGCGGGCGCGCTGCTCCGGCGGCAGGATGCGGGTCGGCACGTAGTCCAGGCCATGGCGATAGTCCTTCACCACATCGTCGAACACGATATTGTGGCTGTGTGCCCAGGTGCCGGCGGGCAGATCCTCGCGTGCGAAGCCGATCACCGTGTTGTACTTGAGGATCGGCTCGCCGCGCTGGATGGCACGCGTAGTCACCTTGTGCCCGGCCGGCACCTTTTCCAGCGTGAGCAGCGCCGTGCCGCCGCCTTCGTTGGGCACCAGCGTGCCGGCCTCCACCTCGACGCGTGCCACCACGACGTTGTCTTTCGGATCCAGCCGGATAAACGGGTTGCGCAGCACATCGGCGGACGGCTTGGCGGCCGGCGGAATGCGGAGCGGCTTCGGTTCTACAGTGACTTTGTTCATGGGAATTCCTTATGCAAAGACGCCGATCGACCAGGGCATGAATTTCGATTCGCCGGTGCCAAAGTATTCGCTCTGCGCTTGCTGTCCCGATGCATACGCGAGCCACTGCTGCAGCAGCCGCAAGCCGGCCTGCTCGGCACTGGCACCTTCGGCCACCAGTTGCGACCCATCGATATCAAGGTCGTCTTCGTATTCGGCAAACTGCGTGGCACTCACGGCGACGTTTACGGTCGGCACGGCGGCGGCGCCGAAGCCGGTGGCTTCAGGCCGGGCCACGCACAGCAGCGTTGCGCCCGAGGCCACCTGGCCGCTGGCGCACACCGCCTCATGACTGGGTGAATCCATCAGCACCAGGCCGTGCTGGCCGTCGGCGAGCGGCTCGGCGTACCGGACAGCGGCGTCCAGCGCACCGGCGCCATACCACGCGGGCACGCCGGGCGTAGCCTCGGCAGGCTTTACGGTGTCACGGCCGGCCGTGTAGGCGCGCCACCAGACGATGGTCTGTTCGACTTCCTGCTTCAGCGCATCGGTCCTGGCCCGCTGCGCCAGCCCGGCACCCGTGGCGGCAGTGTCGGAAACGATAACCGTGCCGCCGGCCGCGACCAGTTGATCAGCGGCCGCGCCGATGGCGGCCTGGACACGCGACGCTTCGGCATCGAGCGCTTCGCCCTGCAGGCCGACCGTCAGGTGTGCGGCCGACACCGTCTGGCGCGCGAACTGGTTGGCTGCCGGCAGCATGGCTTCGATGGCCTTCACGCCGGCCTCGATCGAATTGGTGGTGCCGCCCACCTCCTGCAGCACCACCGAGTGCAACATGGGCCCTTCCACCAGTTCCTCCTGCTCCAGGAACGCGTAGATGTTGTTGCGGTCGCACCCCAGGGCCAGCACCACGGCGCCGGCCACGTTCGGGTTGCGGATGCTGCCGCCCAGCGTGCGGCGCAGCAGGTCCATCGGCTCGCCGCTCTTTTCCATGCCGCATCCGAGCTCGTGGATGAACGGCACGACGCCGTCCACGTTGGGATAGGCGGCCAGTCGTTCGGCCGTGAAATGGTCCGCCACCTTGCGGGCCGCTGTCGCCGCGCAGTTGCCGACGATCAGCACGCCCAGGTAGTTTCGGGTGGCCACGCGACCGTCGCCGCGTACGTATCCCTGGAACTGGAGCGCCGATGTGTTTGCAGCATTGGCCATGGACTGGGGTCTCCGGTATAGCCAGGTCGTCCCACGTCCTGGACTTTGTCATTGCGGATGGCAACCCCCGGCTCAGTGCCCGAGGTATGTCTCACATGCTATAGACCAGCGCCCCGTTACGGAATCGTCGGATGCGCCGTTCCCGTGCACGATACCCAGCCAGTTCCAGCATGTGGAAAATCCGGGCGATTGTTGAGGATCGGCCTCGCAGGCCACGTGCCGCTACAGGTGCAGTTCGAACAGGCACCCCGACAACGCTGCCTTGCCCAGCACATCAAGCGGCACCTGCTGCCGCGACGACGTGATGAACAGGCGGTCGCCCTGCGCCCCGCCCACGCAGACGTCCGACGGACACGGCACCGGCATGCCGACCACCCGGTCCAGCGTGCCATCGGGCAGGAACCGCATCACGCTCCAGCCGTCGCACAGCGCCGTCCAGATACCGCCGCCGTCGTCGATGGCCAGGCCATGTGGCCTGCCCGCGCCTTTGGGTACCGTGGCCAGCCGGCGCACTGCCCGGCTCTCTGGATCCAGTACGAGAATCGAGCCAGAGCCCGGCGTCGTGGCATACAGGTGGCCGCCATCGGCGGACCAGCGCAACGCTTGCACGGGTTCGGCGATGTTCCATTGGAGCTGCCACGCTTCGCCCTCGCGCCACGCGCCAACCTGACAGCCACCGGCTGACACAGGCACCGCCACCCACAGTGTGCCGTCCTTGTCCGCGCACAGCGCCCGCACGCCAGACGCCGCTCCTTGCCAGGCGTCGGCCGGCCGTATGCTGCCATCCGCGCCCACGATTGCCACGCCGTTGTCGTGCACCACAAGCAGCGCATCGCCCATCGGCTGCATCGCCCGAATCGGCGCCTCGACGCGCACCAGCACCCGATGCTGCATGGTGCCGTCGGGGGCCACATCGAGGCAGCGTACCGCCGGCGCGAGCACATCGGCCCACCGCAGGCGGTTCGCATCCGCGTCCCAGAACGGATACGCGCCCTGAAACGCCCATGGCCCCGGCACCGCCTGCACGGCGCTGCCGGGTGCAATGGGCTTGAGTGCCCCGATTTCCGCGCCCACGCGCCGCGCGGCCTCGGCGATCTCCGGACCCAGCAGTTCCAGCCGCTCGCGCGTCAGCCGGTACGCCGGCCCGGCCACGCTGATCGCCCCGCGCACCGCGCCCTGGCTGTCGACGATCGGCGCGCCGACACACCGCACGCCCAGCACGATCTCCTCGTCGTCGATGGCATAGCCGCGTGCGGCCGTGATGTTCAGTTCGGCGTTCAGGCGACGCCGGTCCGTGATCGTCAGCGGCGTCAGTGGCTTGAGCGTCAGTTCCCGCACGATGTTGTCACGCGCGGCGCCGTTCATCGCCGACAGGATCGCCTTGCCCTGGCTGGTGCAGTGCAACGGCTTGCGCTGGCCCAGCGCTGCCGCCGAGCGCTCGCTATGCGCGCCGTCGCAGCGCTCCAGGGAAATCACCTCAAGTCCGTCCAGCGTCGCCAGGTAGCACGTCTCGCCGGTCAGGTCGCGCAGACCACGCATCTCATTGGCCGCGGCCGCCACCAGGTCGGGCATCGTGTAGGCCTGCCGCGCCATCTCGAAGCAACGAAAGCCCAGCCGGTAGACCTTGCGCGCGGGATCACGACGTAGCATGCCGCGCGCCACCAGCGTGGCCAGCAGGCGATAGATCGTCGTGCGGGGCAGCGACAGTTGCTCGGTCAACTCAGTCTGGCTCAGCCCGTCGGGGGCCGCGCCAACGGCCTCGAGTACATCGATGGCCTTCTCGATTGCGCCGGTACCGTCACCAGGATTCGCGGACATAGCGGTTTGTCTCAGTATTTGGAAATCGGCCGCCGATTCGCCGTCGGCGCCAGCCTGCGGCCATTCTAAAACCGCCGAAAGCTGACTAGGATGCCTGCAAGGCAGCGGCGCGACGCACACGATCCACGCTGGCTGCAGCTGTCCCAGCATATGGGACAAATCAGAGCACACCCAACACTTTCATTCAGCGAGACACAGCATGCACGTCGTCACCCCGCCGCCGCTCACCACCATTCCGCAACGGGCTCCGGCCCCCTATGTGCCGGATTCCGTACTGGACCGCCTGGCGAAGGTGACCAGTGGATCGCTCACGACCCAGCTCTACATCAAGGGCTTCCGCCAGCCCGTATTGCATGGCCTGAAGCCGCTGAACACGAAGATCAAGCCGTTTGCGGGCCGCGCGTACACGATGCGATTCATCCCCGCGCGCGAAGACATCGACGTCTACGGCAACCTGACCACCGAACCGTCGGCCGACAATCTGCAATGGGTCGGCGTCGAGCAGATCGAAGCCGGCCATGTGCTGGTGATCGACAGCAACCGCGACGGACGCGCCGCCTCGATGGGCAACATGCTGATCACGCGGATGATGATGCGCGGTGCACGTGGCGTGATTACCGACGGCACGTTCCGCGACGGCGTCGAGCTGTCCCAGATGGACTTTCCGATCTGGAGCACCGGCGTCACGGCCACCACGCGGTTGTCGTATCACCACGTGGCGGACCTGCAGGTGCCCATCGGTTGCGCCGGCGTGGCCATCTATCCCGGTGACGTGATCCACGGCGACGGCGACAACATTACCGTCGTGCCCGCCCATCTGGCCGAGGAAATGGCTGATCTCTGCGAACGGCGCGACGACATCGAGGCCTACCTGGCGCTGCGCGTGCAGGCCGGCGAGGCGTTGTGGGGGCTGTACCCGCCCTGTGAAGCCACACGCGCCCAGCATCGCGAATGGGTGGCCGCCGGCCGGCCGCGGATCGCGCCCGTCACCCCGATTGCGGCCGCCGGCGGCGCCCGCTGAATCCCGCCACTGCCAAGGAATTCCGCATGACGACATTCACGCCCGACTACTACGACGCCCTGATCCGCCGCTACTTCGACGCCTGCAACGCCGCCGACTACCGGGGGCTGGTGGACTGCTTCACACCCGACGCGGTGCATTACTTCCCGGCCGGGCTGCCCGAGGTGCCCTGGCGCTCGGCCGACACCATCGCAAGGAAATGGATCTGGTGCGTCGAGACGCTCGGCTCGCAATGGACCATCGAACGCATCCTGATCAGCCACGACAAGCCCGAGGCGATGATCGAATGGACGCACTGGAAGAACAAGAGTGGCACCGCCCTGCGCGGCGCCGAGTGGTACGACTTCGATCCCGCCACCGGCAAGATCAAGGAGATCCGCGCCTACTACGCGTCTCCAGCCGACAAGACCGCGACCATCAACGAGCTGGTGGCCTTTGACTATGCCGCGCGCGGCTATCACCTGAAGAGCGAGTAAGCGCGTGACCGATACCCCAACCCTGCAATCGATCGATGCCCGCACGGGCCAGCCGTCAGGCCAAGCATGGCCGGCATCGACGCCCGCACAGATCGCGGCCACAGTGGCTGCGGCATCCGCGGCGTCCGCCGACTGGGCAGCGAGCACCGGCGCCACACGGGCGCGTCTGCTGCGCGGCCTTGCCGAAGCACTGGAGGCCGGACGCGAGCGCCTTATCCCGCTGGCCGACCGAGAAACCGCGCTTGGTACGGCGCGGCTCAATGGCGAACTCGATCGCACGGCATTTCAGTTGCGTGGATTTGCCGACGTGGCCGAACAAGGCGCCGTGTTTGCGGTTCAGGACGATGCGGCCGTCGCTGGCGCACCGCCTGCCGGCCGCCCTCGCCTGACGCGCGTCCGCGTGCCGCTCGGTCCCGTGGCGATGTTCGCGGCCAGCAATTTCCCGTTTGCGTTCTCGGTGCTCGGCGGCGACACGGCGTCTGCACTGGCCGCCGGTTGCCCCGTGGTAGTCAAGGCCCATCCCGCCCATCCGGAATTGTCGCGGCAGACCGCGGCGCTCGCGCGGGAGGTAATGGCCAACCAGAAGCTGCCTGCCGGGTTGATCGGCTTTGTGGAAGGCGCGGCCATCRCCACGGGCGTCCAGCTCGTACAGGCAGACGCCATTGCCGCCGTGGCATTTACCGGTTCGTTCGTGGGCGGCACGGCGCTGGCCAGGATCGCGGCGCAGCGGCCGCGACCGATTCCGTTCTTCGGCGAACTGGGATCAGTGAACCCGGTGATCGTGTTGCCGCCGGCGTTGCGCGGCGATGCCACGGAACTGGCGCAGACGCTTGCCGGGTCCATCTGCCAGGGCAGCGGCCAGTTCTGCACGAGCCCCGGGGTGATCCTCGTGCCGAAGGATGCGGCTGGCGACGCGTTCGTCGACGCGCTCGCCACGCAGCTTGCCGGCCTGACCCCGCATGCCATGCTGACGCCGGGTATCCGTCACGCGTTCGACAAGGGTACCGCGCGCTGGGGCCAGGCGGCGGGCGTCCGTCCGCTGGTGGCGGATGTGGCCAATGCCGATGCCACGCCGCGCCCGTATCTGGCGCAAACCGACGCCGCAACCTTCATCGCCAATACTGGCTTGCATGAGGAAGTATTCGGCGCGGCGGCGCTGGTGGTCCGCACCGATGCGCCGTCGCAGGTCATCGACATGCTGCGTGCGGTAGGCGGATCACTCACGGTGACGCTATGGGGTGTCGACGCCGGCACGGGCGCACCCGATGCCGCAACGCTTGCCCTGGTTCGCGCCGCTTCCCAGGTGGCGGGGCGCGTACTGTTTGCAGGCGTGCCGACGGGTGTTGCCGTGACCGCCGCGCAGCACCATGGCGGCCCGTTCCCCGCGTCGACGGCACCGGCTACCACGTCGGTGGGCTACGCCGCCCTCGACCGCTTCCTGCGTCCCGTTGCGCTGCAGGATGCGCCAGCCTGGCTGATCGACCGCAAGGGGGTGCCATGCTGAGACACATCGTCCTGTTCCGGCGCAAATCCGATGTGGCGCCAGACGCCCCGCGCGAGGCCGCGCTTGCGGCGCGCATGGCGGCCCTTGGCGCCGGGATTCCAGCCATCACTTCGTGGCATTTTGCGCGCAACGAGATGGACCGGCCGATCTGCTGGGACTACGTGCTGGAATCGGAGGTGGCCAATGCAGCCGCGCTCGACGCCTATCTGTTCCACCCGTTGCACCAGGCGCTCGTGGCAGACCTGAAGCCGTACTTCGAGTGGGCCGCCGTGGACTACACGCTGTAGGCCCACCCGGCAGGCTGCCGTGCAAGCGCGTGGCCTGTGCAAGAAAAGGGGCGCCTGACAATCAGGCGCCCCTTTCTGCTTCAGGGCCCCGCTTCAGGGCCGCTTGCCGAAGCTCGCCGTATCCTTCGTCCAGCGCCGGGCCTGTTCGCTCAGGCTGAAGCCAAGACCTGGACGATCGGGTACCACCATGCGCCCGTCGCGCAATTGCAGGCGCTCGTTGAACATCGGCTCCAGCCATTCGAAATGTTCAAGCCACGGTTCGCGCGGATAGGCGGCCGCCAGATGCAGATGGATCTCCATCGCGAAATGCGGCGCCAGCCGCAGCCCCTTGAAATCGGCAAGCTGCATGATCTGCAGGAACGGCGTGATGCCACCTACACGCGGTGCGTCAGGCTGCACGAAATCGCACGCACCCGCCGTGATCAGTTGCGCGTGCTCGCCGAAACTGGTCAGCATTTCGCCAGTGGCAATGGGGGTGTCGAGCGATGCGGCCAGCGCGGCGTGGCCTTCGGTGTCGTACGCATCGAGCGGCTCCTCGATCCATACCAGGTCGTAGGCCTCCAGGGTACGACCCATGCGTTGTGCCGTGGCACGGTCCCACTGCTGATTGGCGTCCACCATGAACGGAAAGGCGTCGCCCAGATGTTCGCGCACGGCCTTCACGCGCCGCAGGTCTTCGGCGGTATCAGGCTGGCCAACCTTGATCTTGATGCCGCCGATGCCGTTCTCGCGCGACTTGTCGATGTTCTTGAGCACCTGGTCGAGCGGCATCGACAGGTAGCCACCCGACGTGTTGTAGCACTGCACCGAATCGCGGTGCGCGCCCAGCAGCTTGGCCAATGGCAGTCCGGCGCGGCGGGCTTTCAGGTCCCACAGCGCCACGTCGAACGGGGCAATGGCCTGCGTGGTCATGCCGCTGCGCCCCATCGATGCGCCGGCCCACAACAGCTTGTTGAACAGGCGGCCGATATCGTTGGGATCCTCGCCGATCAGCTCGCCGGCCAGCTCCCTGGCATGCGCGAACATGCCGGGGCCGCCCGCCCGCTTGGAGTAGCCGAAGCCGGTGCCCGAGTGGCCGTCCTTTGTGAAGATCTCGGCAAAGATGAACGCGATCTCAGTCAGCGGCCGCTGGCGGCCCGTCAGCACCTTGGCGTCGCTGATGGGTGCGGCCAGCGGCAGGATGACCAGCGAGAGGTCAATGGATTCGATACGGTCTGAAGTCGTCATGATGGTTGGATGAGGAGTTATTCGGCCTTGATACCTGCGCCCTGGATCACCTTGGCCCAGCGGTCGGTTTCGGTCTTGACGAAAGTCGTGTAGTCATGCGAGTTCGACGCCACCACGACGAAGCCGTTGGCTTCCAGTTTTTCGCGCGCGGCGGCTTGTTTGAATGCCGTCATCATGGCGGCTTCAAGCTTGTCGACGATCGGCTTCGGCGTGCCCTTTGGTGCGGACAGGCCCACCCACGACACCGCCGAGTAACCGGGGTAGCCGGACTCCGCAACGGTCGGGACATCCGGGAACAGCGGATTGCGCTGCTCGCTGGTCACGGCAAGCGCGCGCAGCTTGCCGGCCTTCACGTAGGGCAGCACGGCATCCTGGTTGACGAACATCGTCGGGATCTGCCCGGCCAGCACGTCGGTCAGCGCGGGCCCACCTCCGCGATACGGCACGCCCACCATGTCCAGCTTCGCCGTCTGGCGCAGCAACTCCATCGCCAGGTGCCCCGACGAAGCGTTCGTCACGCCGTAGTTGACCTTGCCTGGATTCGCCTTCACATAGGCGACGAACTCCTTGAATGTCTTCGCCGGGAAGGATGGATTGACCACCAGTACGTTCGGGCCCGATTCAAGCTGTGAGATATGGATGAAATCCTTCGACGAGTCGTAGTTCGGCCGAGGCGACATGCCATGCGCAATGGCATTGCTGCCGATACCCGACAGCAGCAGCGTGTAGCCGTCCGCTGACGCCTTCGCCGCCTGCTCCGCGCCGATCACGCCGCCGGCACCACCCTTGTTCTCGACAATGAACGGTTGCTTCAGCACCTTGCCAAGCTGGTCGGCAATCAGGCGCCCCATGATGTCGCTGGTGCCACCCGCGGGGAACGGCACGATGATGCGCACGGGCCGGGACGGCCAGTTGTCCGACCCCTGGGCCAGTCCGGCAAACGGTGTGCAGAGCGTGGCGACGGCCGCAGCCGTGCACGCCGCAAGAAAGCTTCTGCGGTGCAGCATGTTGTCTCCTGATTGTGGAAGGCCCGTTCTTGGAATGGGATGTGGCGGGCCCGATGTCGAAAGCGTGTGCCGCTAGCTGGGCGCCGTTGCCGGCGCCGATCGATGACGCGCCGGCTGGATCGTGGATGCGGATGTCATGCGCGGTGTGTGGTGTTGTCGCGGTGATCGCCGGGCCAGCCTGCCCGGCGGCTTTGACTTGCTTCCATTCTTCGAGAAGCTCACTGACAATACAAGCCGCTCCATGGCACGGCGCGAGGCACGTCCCACGGCTTGGGACGGAATGCGGCCAGCCCCGGCGGCGGCCGATGTTTGGCGCACATTTCCGCGCACTGACCCTTCCTTAACGATGTCCTCTGATTCGTCGCACCCCGGAAACAGCAGCAAGATGATCGACGTGGCGCGCGTGGCCGGTGTCTCGCGTGTCACGGTGTCACGCGCTATCAGCCACCCGGAGCTGGTGTCGCCGCAGACACTGGCGCTGGTGCAGGCCGCCATCGCAGCGCTTGGCTACGTGCCCAACCTCAATGCGGGGAGCCTGGCGACGCGCCGCTCGCGCATCGTCGGCGCCATCGTGCCCACGCTGTCGAATGCCTGGTTCGCAGAGACGATGGATGGCCTGGGCGAAATCCTTGAATCGGGTGGTTACCAGCTACTCCTGGGGCAATCGCGCTATCTGGAGACCGGCGAGGAGGCGTTGATCGATACCTTCATCGGTCGGCAGGTCGATGGACTGGTGCTGACGGGCGTCGAGCATGGCGGCGCGATCCGGCGCAAGCTGCGCGCCTTCGGCAAGCCCGTGGTCGAGACCTGGGACCTGACCGACGATCCGATCGACATGGTGGCCGGCTTTTCGAACGAGGGCGCGGGTGGCGCCGTGGCGCGGCATCTGGCGCAGCGCGGCTATCGCCATCTGGGCTTCCTCGGCGCGCATGAACACCGCGCCGCCAAGCGGCTGGCAGGTTTCCGCGAAGAGGTGGCACGGCTGGGATTGCCGGCGATCGAGACCGAGGTGGTCGCGCCGCCGTCCTCCATCGAGGACGGTGCGCGGATGATGCGCGTACTGATGGCACGCGCGCCACATCTCCAGGCCGTGTACTGCAGCAACGATACGCTGGGCGTGGGCGCCCTGCTCGCCTGCCGTCAGGAGGGGTGGGCCGTGCCGCAGCGTATGGCCGTGGTGGGCTTCTCCGATCTGGCGATTGCTTCAGCCAGCCAACCCGCATTGTCCAGCGTGCGCGTGCAGGCGCGCGAGATGGGCAAGCAGGCCGCCCGCATGCTGCTGTCCCGTCTTGTCGACGGTGGCGACGCCCTGCCGCCGGTGGCGGACCTCGGTTTCAGCGTAGTCGCACGTGAAAGCAGTTGACGGCGCGCCGGGACGCGCATGCCTGTGTCAGGCCTGCCGTGCCGGGGCCGTCGACCACGCTCCCGCCGCCTGCACTAGGCCGCGCGTATAGCCAAGCGCAAAGGACATGAAGCGTTCGCGGTTCTCGTCCAGATCGGAAACCGGCACGTGGTCGGGACACAGCGGGCCGGCATAGCCGCCGCGCTGGTACGCCTTGATGGCCTCGAACATGTCCACATCGCCTTCGTCGGGGAAGACCTCCTGGAAGTCGAGATAGCCGCCGCGGATATTGCGGAAGTGGACCATGAAGATGCGTCCCGTCGCTGCGAATTCCTCGATGACCGGAATCATCGCCTTGCCGGGCTCGGTGAACATCTCGGCCACCGTGCCCTGGCAGAAGTTGAGCCCGTGGTTCGGGCTGTCACTGAGCGCCAGGAAGCGGCGGATGCCGTCGGCCGAGCCGACCACGTGCTCGATGCCATTGAGCCCACCCACCGGATAGGCGGGATCGTGCGGATGGCAGGCCAGCCGCACGCCGGCGCGGTCCGCAGCGGGCACCAGCCCTTCCACCAGGAACTCGATCGCGTCCCAGCCGGCCTGCTCGGTCACGGCCGGCACGTCGCGCGCCATCTTCTGGCCGCACAGCATCGCGCTCTGCGCGCCACCCTCTTCCTGGTTGGTGGGATAGCCGACGCCCCAGTAGGAATGCTTGCGGTCGTCCTCGGGCGAGTACTCGGCATACACGAAGCCCGAATTCTGCGCGCCACCGCGGCCGGGTTTCAGTCCGGTGCGCGTGATCCCCACCATCTGGACGTTGTACTTGAGGCAGGTGATGCCCGCATCGGCCGCCTTCTGGATGTTCTGTGCCAGCATGTCGCGCTGCCGGCGGGCGCTGCCGAGATCGACCAGCGAATCAAGCAGGATCGACCCGACATCGAGCGCGAACACGTCGAGCTTTAGGCCGAAGCCTTCCACCCAGCGCCGATACGCGACCAGCTTGCCTGTATCCCAGGCAGACACGCCGCCCGTCGCCGAGACCAGTTCCGTGCCGCGATTGTCCAGGACCACGCTTTCCACACCCAGTTGCGTGGAGAGCCGCAAGCGGCGCTCGTCCGGATTCAACAACTGTTCGCTGATATACATGTATTGCCTCCGCCATACTCGAGAAATGAACACGTGTTCATTGTTGTCGCGGCGGGATTCCGGGGCAAGTTGCAATGCGTTGCGAAGCGGGTTGTTGCGCCGGTTTGTCCCACGCTCTGGGACGCCATGCCGAAGCGTCGTCCCAACGGGCTTTCGGTATGTGTACGTGTTCACTACGATTCGCCCAAGCAGCCCCGCGACGTCGATTCGGACCGGGGCAATACATTATTCGGAGACGCTGCATGTCCGGCATACATGACCCAGCCGCCCCCAAGGCCGGCTCTTATCGCTATATCACCCTGGCCCTGATCACCATCGTGTTGGCACTGAGCACAGGCGACCGCGCCACGCTCTCGGTGGCTGGCCCCCATATGGCAAAGGAACGCCAGGCTCATCAGGGCAATCACGAGCCAGTCGGTGTCCACATAATTGCAGGCGATCATGCTGGCGCTGAGCAGCAGCCCGATCGTGATAGGCAGCTTGCGCGCCAGCGTCAACGAACCGGTGCGGCGTAGCAGCGCGTCGGACACAAATCCCGTGGAAACCCCACCGATAAAGCCGCAAATGGCCGGCACTGCGGCGACGAAACCGGCCTGCAGGATCGAGAATCCGCGTCCGTTGACCAGATAGCTTGGGAACCACGATACAAAGAACCACGTGATCGAGGTGATGCAGTACTGCGCAATGAAGATGCCTACTAGCATCCGGCTGCGGAATAGCAGGCCGATGTCGGCCAGGCGTGGCGGTGGCGCGTCGCTCTTGCGCTTGCCGCCCAGGTGAACCAGCGCGCCGCCCGCCTCGATATGGGCGATCTCGGCGCGCGTGACGCGTGGATGCTCGGCCGGTGAGAAATACGTGCGCATCCAGACGAGCGCCAGCAGGAGGCCCAGGCCGCCCATCACGGTAAAGATATGGTCTTCGGCAAGGGCTTCGGCTCGCTGGGGTGGACGGTGGTGGCCGATACCGCGCCCGCGCGTATCGTCGGCAGCACCGGTGGCGTGTTCAACGCCGTGGGCAACGTGGCCGGCATCGTGACGCCGATCGTGATCGGCTACATCATCGCAGAGACGCATTCATTCAGCGGTGCGCTGGTCTTCGTGGGAGCACACGGGCTGGTGGCCATCCTCTGCTATTGGCTCGTGGTTGGCCGCATCAAACGGATGGAACTGCCCGATGCGCCCACACCGGGGCCAGTCGGGACCGTTTCCTCAGGCCCTGGCTATCGCATGTCGGCCTCCGACGCCACGCCTTCCGCTTGAAACCAAAGCGGGACCACCGACATGGCCGAACTGGCTAGGGGTCGTACTTTCCGTGAGTTTTCTGGCGATTTGTCCCGGAAAGTGCGATCCATCAAGGACTTACATATACACAGATCGCGCGAGACTCATTGCGGCGAAACACCTTGCCACAGGCGGCTGCGAGCCCTGCTACCGCCATTTTTTACACGGAAGGTACGTTCACCCCTTCTATCGCCGCCACCTCTACGCGAGCCAATCCAGTGCTGATGGCCGCAGGGACATCGGGCGACACGGTCTCGCCAATCGCTATCACTCCGTTCGGATCCGGGAACTCCATGGACCACGTCGACCAGCCAGCGGGGCCGCTGGCTTCGAGCCGCTCGAGCAGCTTGCCGACCGCGCCAACCTTGCAATAGAACCTGAAGAGCTGGACGGTTCTGCCGGCGTTGCTCCGGCAAAGTGTGACGCGCTTTGGGCTGAGCATCGACAATGTCTGGCCGTCGATCAACCGCGTGGCGTTGGCGATAAAGTCCTCGCGCCAGGCGGGCTTAGCAGACAGAGCGACGCGTCGCTCAGCGCGATGATCCAGCGATGCATACTCCCACAGGTGTCGGAACGTTACGCGACCTTCGTGGCGCTCGATCCACGCTCCGCGAAGGACCCCAAACTCGGTTCCACGAAGCGGCATGCACACGCCAGTGAATAGATCCCAGTATCGGTCCCAGTTTGGCTGTAGGAAGTGGTACTCGCGGAGTTCGTGAACCATGTTGCTTCCTATCGTGCCGTATAGCCACCGTCGACCGTGAACATCGCGCCAGTGGCGAAGCTCGACTCGTCGGATGCAAGAAAGAGGATCATCTGGGCGATATCCATAGGCTCTCCCATCTTGTTCAACGGCGACCGTGCTTCGAGGCCCTTGCGGAAAGCGATCGGATCGGCAACTTCCTTGAACATCTTGTCGTAGTAGCTCGAGTTGATGACACCGATTGACGTCGATAACACTATCCCACGCATCCTCCTCCAGCGTCACCACACTGCCGAGCGTACCGAAGCCTGCGTTGTTGACGAGGATGTCAATGCCACCGAAATGCTCGGCAGCGTGTCGGATCATCTGCCTGACTTGCTCGCTACTCGCGACGTCGACTTCGATAGCCAGCGCATTCTTGCCGATGCGCGCGGCAACAGCACGCGCATTGTCAATGTTCAGGTCCGCAACGATCACCTTCGCGCCCTCGCGCGCAAAAAGTTCTGCGGTGGCTTCGCCGATGCCCGCTCCAGCGCCGGTGATCAGGGCGACTTTATCTTTGATTCTCATTTTGCTCTTCCTTAAAAGATGACGTGCTGCAGTTGTTTCAATACGGCCTCCTCGATGCTCAGCGCAGCAAGCCACGAGGTGCGAGGGTTGTCGGGCAGTGGGTTGTTTGCGAGCAGCACCTTGATGCAGCCGAAAGGGCCTGTGGCCTCCACCTCGTGGACATTGCGGGCTACGGTGGGATCAGCGATCAGTTCCACCTGGGTCGCATCGAATCCGAGTCCGGACAAGGCGACGGCTGCGGTGACATTGGCGTTTTTGGGATAGCTTGCCGAGGCCTCGGCTGCAGTGCCGCGGAAGATCGTGGTTGGTGCCGCTATCGAGTTGAGATCGAACTGCGTCTCGGCGGGGGAACCCAACCACGCACGCGGCGGCTTGCGGCCTACATAGACCACACTATCCAGACCCGCTGAGCGCGCGGACCTGAGTGCATCCAGCCCACCAATCGCACCGGAAACCAGGATCAGCCTGGTCTCCCCCTGTTCGGCGGCCTGCCTCAGCCGCTGGTGCAATCCCTCGTCCGCTAGCGCACCGATCGATGCGATGACGACCGGTATGCCCTGCCGAAGCAACTCAGGAACGGCTGCGCTCACTGCGGCATGACCCGCGCACTCGATAACCAGGTCCGGCTTCCAGGCAACCAGCGACGCAACGTCGGAGCACAAGGAGATGTCATAGAGACGCATGAAGGCGTCTGCATGACCGGAGGGATCGATCGCGGCGAAGCTAGCTTCCGGAAGATGGCGGCTGCGCAAAGCCTCAAGGACGCGCTTACCGATTGCCCCGAGTCCAAGGAGTGCGACTCGCGAGATGCTGGTGGTGTTCATGCTGCGCTCTCCCAGAATTTGTTCAACATGGCCACATAGGCCACCGTGCGGGTAACCGGAGCAAAGTGCCCGCCAGCAAGCTCTTGCAGGCAGGCGCCCGGAATCAAGCGCGCGAGTTCTTGCGAGTGGTGGAAAGGAATGATGTAGTCGTCCTGGGCACCCACCACCAGAGTGGGGGCACGCAGAGCAACGAGTTCCTTGTAGCGGGTGTAGTCAAGCAGCATGTCGATCCGTGCAATCACCATGTCGATATCGACATCTGCAGTCATCGGGAAGTCCAGCCGAGCCTCGGTTGCGAGATGCTTGCCGTACCACTCCGAGGGATAGGCCGTCAGCTTGGTCAGCGTGTTGTACGCATCGCCGCCAAGCTCTCGCAGCACATGCTTTCGGAAGGCAAAGAAGTCCTGGAATCGTTTATCCGGCTTCGCCCAACCGCTACTCAGCACGATCGACTTGACGCGCGGCGGGAAATCCAGAGCCATGGCCTGCGCGACCAGTGATCCTGTCGAATGGCCGATGATGTCGGCCTGCTCGATGCCGCGCTCGTCAAGGCAGCGGATCACCGCATCCGCAATGCCGGAGATCGTCGGTGCGCCTTGGATCCTGCTTTTACCGACGCCGGGATGGTCGAGTGAAATCACTCTCCGGGAGGTCTCTAGGATCTCGACCACGGGCCTCCAGAAGGCGGCGAGGCCTCCCAGTCCGGAGATCAGGACAACCGGCTCGCCGGCGCCCCGATCAAGCGTGAAGATATCGTCAAGCAAGGCCCAACCTCACGTCAGTTTTTGGTGTAAGCGAATACGCCGTTGCCAGCGCTTTCGATCTGTGCGATGTTCTCCGGGCGATCAAACGGCTCCGGCGCGGTTTCACCATGGGCGCGCGGCCGTCCCACCTCGCGGAAGAAAGTCTCCAAGCCACTCGGTGTCATGAACCACACCCAGTGAAGATCGGTGTCCCCGGTGTTCACGAATGTGTGAGAGTTGTGCTTGCCCAAGAACAGCGTGACGCCGGGCTCAAGTTTGTACTCTTCGCCGTCGACGATGGCCGTCCCCATGCCGGAGACGAAATGGAGGATCTCCTCATTGGCCGGGTGAGCATGCTCACGAACGCGACCGCCTTGCGGCAACGTTTGCGTGCCCATCGCAAGATCGCGCTGCATCTTGGTCAGTCCTGGCGCGACGACTACTGATACATGGCCGTTAGCCGGCTTCGGCTGCCAGTAGCTCACTTCGGTTTGACGGCTGAAGTAGTAGACAACCCCCTTCTCTTGGGCGGCTTGCTGCTGATTCGTGGTGTTGGTCAACGGTTTTCTCCTGAGAGACAGTTTGTCGTGGCCCACCTAGCGTGGTTCACGGAAATGTAATCCATTACATTTTTTATCGGCGTTTGGCTGTTCGGAATGGACTGCTGAGCACGACATTTGGGGGGCGCGCCAACCACCTCCGAACAGCGGTCCGACTGGTTTCTATTGCTTCAATGCGAGAGCAGGCAAGATGCGCTTGAACTGATCGCTCTCTTTGGACATCAGTGCCTTGAACTCTGGCGCATCGACATACGCAAGTGTCATGTGCAAGTTCTTGACCGCGTCTTGCATGGACGGCTCCCTGGCTACATCTGCCGCGAGCGCGCGGAGCTTGGCCACCACGTCTGGTGGCGTGGACTTGGATACGGCGATACCCCGCCACACCCCAACCGAAAGATCGATGGCTTTGTCCTTCAGCGTGGGCACCTGCGGGATTTCCGGCATGCGCTTGTCGGCCATGACAGCCAACGTTTTCAGCTTTCCAGCGGCCACATACTGCCTCAACTCAGCGTAGGGTACGGTGGTCGCTTCAACCTGCCCGCCGAGCAGGCCAAGGATCGCCGGTGCATTGCCTTGATACGGGACGTGTGTAAACGTCGCACCGATCTTCTGCCCGAGCGCTGCCGCCGCGACATGGCCGATAGAGCCATTACCTGCGTTGGACACGGTCACCTTGCCTGGATTTGCCTTGGCGTAGGCCACAAATTGCTCGAGGGTGTTCCATGGTGCATCGGCTCGAACCGTAACCGAGGTCGGGTCGGAACTGAATTGGGCGATGGGCTGGAAGTCTTCGTAGGTCACCTTCCCAATATCCAGCAGCGGGAGCGTGAGCAACTCGGCGAACACCATGGCCACACGGTAGCCATCGGCCTGCCCATTCACGACGTAAGAGAGCCCGATGGATCCACTCGCCCCGGGTTTATTGATTACGGTGATTGGCTGTGGGAAGTGTTTCCTTGCCGCGTCTGCAAACGCACGTGCCATCGAGTCGGTTCCGCCACCCGGCTGAAACGCAACAACGAGTTCGACGGGGCGGCTCGGATAAGCATCAGCCGCGCCTGCAGAGGCGGAAAGAAATGCGATCGAAGCAAGCATCGCCGAAAGAACGGCGCGGGGAGACGATTTCATAGGACTACCTTCCTTCCTGACAATTTAGATGCCACACATAAGAAATGGAAACGGACTGACCCTCCGTCACGACGAGAAGCCGGTTAGGCACAAATCAGACCTCATCAGGTGCCGTAATGTAATCGATTACAAATAAGGGAGAACCGATGTGCTCAAAAAGCAGCTTCGGCCCCTGCTATGCCGCAGATCTCCTCCACCAGAATCTTAGGGTCCCGGCAAATCTATGTAAAGGATTACATTCCTAGGATTAACCCTGCCGCAGACCGAAAGGCAAGGAGCGTTCCACGTCAGATTGCAAAAAAAGCGCCTTAAAGAATGCTTTTCCCATTCCACAATCTGGCGTATGTCACATCGGATAGGGGAAAGCACCAAACCAGTGCAAAAAAGAGAATCCCATGTGGGGCGAGACGAGGTGGGAGTCATCAAGCGACGTCATTGGCGCCGGCAACGGATCAGCGGGTGGAAAGCTTCTTTGAGCGAGGAGCGGCGACGGACTCCCGAACCACCAGATTGGCGTGCATCTCAGACGGCAGCGGCTTGCGCGAGTGGCGAAGCGCGTCCAGCAATGCCTCGGCACTTCGGCGGCCCATTTCTTCGGCCGGAACCGAGATCGTCGTTAGCGCGGGTTCGAGCAAGCGTGCAAAGTCCAGGTCATCGTGACCCACGATCGTCATGTCGTCGGGTACGCGGTATCCTGCCTTTCGGCACTCGGCAATAGCACTAAATGCGAGCACATCGCTGTTGCATATGATCGCCGTCGTCTCTGGCGCATCGGCAAGCAGGCGGCGCGTAGCAGTCGATCCAAACGCCATGCTGTAGCCGCCTTGACTCTCCAGGATGAGGGGTTCACCCTTCAGCCCAGCGTCGCTAAGGGCATCGGCGAAGGCCTTTTTTCGTGCTATCTGCCGATCATTTCCTTGTGACGGGCCGGAAAGCATAGCGACATGGCGGTGCCCTATCTGGAGCAAGTATTCCACCGCGCGCCGTGTCGAAACGTAGTTGTCAAATCCGATGGAAGCGAAAGGTTCGTCCTGCAGGAAGGAAAAGGTCGTGACCACCGGGAGGTCGATACTGAGCAGATACTCAACCAATTGCAGATCGTCGATCCGCCCGACAACCAGCAAGGCTTCCGCACCACGCTCAACTAGCTGTCGAACCGGTTGGTAGAGCTTGGTATTGTCGAAACCCGCACTCAGGATGAAGACCATCTGGCCCTCTGCTGCCATGGCAGCCTGAAACGCGTTGATCATGCTGGCGTAGATCGCATAGTCAAGCGTTGGGATGACTGCGCCCACAATATGACTTCGACGTGTGCGCAGCGCTTTCGCGGCCGGATTGGGGACGTAGCCAAGCCTTTCCGCAACCGCGATCACATGCTTGCGAACATCCTCGCGTACGGCGTCAGGGATGTTGAATGCACGCGAAACGGTTGCAACAGACACGCCCGCAGCCTTAGCAACATCCGCCAAACGATTTGGTATCCGATCCTTGCCCGACAAGAGATAACCCCGAAAGTAATCGATTTCATATCATACCGGACCCACGACCGAACACGGCGCGCTGTCGTGACACTTGCTGCACTCGCCGCCAAGCGGGACGCTGCTAGCGTGTCGCAGGTCGTGACGGAAAAGTGGCTATACGGCCTCACCCGGATCGGGCTCCAAAGCTACACCATGCGTCCATTCCGGCACATTGATGTAATAGCGCACCGCTTTGCCCACACCGTGGCTCCACAATTGCCCGCCCGTGACCATCTCCGAAAGGTCGCGTGTAGCCGTGGCCTTTGAGACGCCGGTCATCTTCATGTACTTCTCAGCGTTCAGGCCGCCCAGGAAGCCACCGTCCCCGTCGTCGAGAAGGCGCTGCAGCACCTTGCGCTGCCGCTCATGAATCCCGCTGCCCTCATACTTCTCCCAAAAGCGCCTCTTCTTGATCGACTGGTCGATGACCTGGCTCGCGGCATGGCATGCCGCCGTGCATTGGCGCGCAAACCACTGCACCCACGACGTCACGTCGGCGTCACCACACTGAGCTTGATTGAGGGCGTCGTAATATGCCGAGCGCGAGGTCAGTAGCTGCCGCGAAAGACTGTAGAAGCGCACCGGTTGTCGCAAATGCTGCGCCATGGCCATGTCAACGATGGCCCTCCCAATACGGCCGTTGCCGTCCTCAAACGGGTGAATGCTCTCGAACCATAAGTGCGCAATAGCGGCCCGAGCGAAGCCATCGATCAGCTTGCTGCCGGACGTCAACGGCGAGGCCTGCGCTGGCGAGGACTCAGCAAACCATGCGAGGAAGCGCGTCATCTGCGCCGGCACGTCCTTTGATGGGGGTGCCTCGTAATGCACCAGCTCACGGCCTGGCGGACCGCTTACGATTTGCATCGGATCGTCATGGTCGCGGTATCGGCCGACGGCGATTCGGTGGATGCCGGACGTGCCACCGGGGAATAGCGCAGATTGCCAGCGGTACAAGCGGTCATTATCCAGGGGCAGATCAAACGCTGTTGTGGCATCGCTGATGACCCCAACCAGGCCATCGACATGGCGGTCGGTGGGCCCGGACGTCGCCAAGCCAAGCCGCCTCATCACGGACGAGCGGACAACATCGAGCGACAGGCGCTCCCCCTCAATGGCGGCCGTGGCCACCACCTCATCGGATAGCGCATCCAGCGCGACCTGGCTGGTACTTCCAAGGCCAATGGCCATGGCCTTGCCTTCGACGACACCGTGCATCCGGTAGGCCTCCGCCAAGTCAGGCGCGATCATCTGCGCGTCATAGGTGAAGTCAGGCCATTCTGCGCGGCGCCAGATCCAGGAAGAATTCGTGCTCATGAGCCGCATTCTGCCATATTCGGCTCACATAGTGCGCCGCTTTTCAAGATTTGCGGCTCACCGGCACGCGGCACGCCGCGGCTGGCACGCTGGCGCCGACCTGGTGGCCTACTGCTCTTCGACCTTTTCGTGGCGGGCGCCCGGGACTTTCGCGCGCAGCCGATCGAGAAGCGCAAGGTCGCGCTGCACCCGATGCTGGGCGAGACGCCGCCGGCCGGCCTACTCTACGTGGCGACGGTAGATGATGGGGAATGGCTCTATGGCAACGCCCTCGCGCTGAAGCTGGAGAGCATCGTGGGAAAGCGCGCTGTTTTACCGGCTGCTCGACGCGAAGGCGGGCAGCCACGCAGAACGTGAGCTAGAAGACCAGGTAATCGCGGCCAAACGTGAAGCCGATCGCCTCGAGCAGATCGCCCGCGCGATTTGGGCGCGCGAGCACTGTCAGGGGCGGGTGAGTGGGAGCGCCTAGGAGATGATCATGCTTGATCCCGGCGAATGGAAAGCACGCGTGATTGCCCTGCGCGTCACCTTTTGCCCGTCCTGCGAGTCCACCAAGGAGACGCTCGGCGCGTGCGCGGTGGGGGCGATGACAATCCATCGGGAATACGTTTGCGAGAGCCGCTAGTACGCGTTTTCGTGGCTTTTTTCGCTACAGGCTTATGACCCACCTAGCGCGCCACCGGCGCGCGAGTCAAGCCTTGGGGGACGGTCCGCCGCCACCATTCCGCACATCCCGTTTCAAGCAGCGGCGGTCTTTTGGCTCGAGGGAATCAGCAACCACTTCATCGACGCTGCGTCCTGACCTCGTGCTCGGGATCCGCCAGCCGCTTCCCCTGCTCCGTGACTCTTCCCTTCGTCGGCGGGGTACTGAATTTGATGCGGTGCACCATAATCAATACCGGCGACAGACTGACCCCGTTGCCAATCCTCGTGGGTGTAGGCGCTTTCACCCTGCCGCCTACACCCTCTTTTTCCTCCGACCTTCACAGTCCCCGACTACTGCCGCTCGCCACGGGGCCTTGCGGTGATCCATTCAACGCGTCGTAACCCCGCTCGCAGGCTTGGCCGGCGAACCGGGCGGCGTCAGCGTATCCAGCCAGGGCTCCCGCGCGCTGGTCAGCCCGGCTGAGCACGTCGGCGAGCACTCCGAGGGGATCGCCGGCTGCCGGGCCCGGGCCGGAAGCGGCGGGATTGCCGGCGGCGCGACCGGCGGCAAGTAGCCCTGCGACCCGCTGGCGCAGGCGGACTAAAACAACAAACTGCGCTAGCGTGGTTGGGTTGGCCGGCACGTTCTTGTGGCTGCCGCACTGGCTATCCGTGAGGGTCCGCGCCGCGGGAACGGATTGTGCCCATCGATCGGCAGAACCTCACCAAACCTCACCTCGTGCCGTTGCGCATCCGCTGGCGGAGCCGCTTGACGTACCCCAATCGCAGCCGCGAAGGATGCTCTCAGGTACCCTTTGAGTTTGGCGCCCACACGCAGTAGAGGCTTGAACGTCTTATTCGACCAGGTAGAACTCCCTTGATACCAGAGTTAAATGGAACCAGGGCTGGCGCAAGGACGGCCCATTAGCGTCACACACTGAGCATGAACTGCAGACTGCGTAGGCTTGCTGCGCGCTCAGGACTCCATACACCGGGCGCGTGACGCCTCGTCAGCATCCGCAGCGTCTTCGGAAACAGGCCGATTCTGCAGGCGGCTGTGCATGGCCTCGCATCGGATCAACAGAATGAGCAAACGCCGCCAGACCGGCGGGCTCAAGCTGCGCAGAGCTATTCGAAGTTGCAGGACGGAGGTCGCCGGCGCAGGATCGGAAGCTATGCGCGCATTTTAGGTACCTCATTGTCCCCTCAGCAGAGGTCCGGTCGTCCGCCCCCGCTTTGGCGCGGTCTCCGGATCAGGCGGCGAACCGCCGTCGACTATCCCCCGCTCTTGCGCAGCGATGGCGCACCGCCCACACAGCCCCTACCAATGCAGTCTTTCCCGCCGCGCGGACTGCAGTCGTACATTGTTCGAGGACTGCATCCTCAGGATAGAGCGATAGTTCAGCGGCACAGCCCAGCGTCACCACAATGTCCAAGACCGATGCGCTGTCCATGGCATTGCGCAGGAGCGCGCCGAGTACGCGCTCCGTTCCTTCGTCTCGACTTTCATCAGACTCGTTCGCCGCGCGGCGCAAGCTTTTTACCATTGCACGGATATAGTGCAAAAGGTCAGCCGAAGTGGGATTCTCGACGCAACGACCGACTGTGCCTCGTGGAACATCGGTCTTGATCGACTTTGCGAAATGCACCATGCCTAGCTGAGGTGCGGTTTGGGATGCATGTCTCACCGGCCATTCCGATAGTGTTCGGTCGGTGTCCACGTAGATCTCATCGCTGCAGATCTGGCCTGAAATCGCGGAGGTGCACTCAGGGCTTGGTTGCGTTCTCTCTGCCTCTGCAACTTGCCCTTGAGCGCTAGAGGCATTCGGCCCTTCCGCGAATAGTTGCATATAGTCCTCCATACGTGCGTCGTCGTGCAAATTCAGCAGGTGTACTCCATTGGAGCCGCATTCTTTGATAGGATCCAGAGCGCTTTCGCGAATTTTTATTCGCCAAAGAAGATTAAAAAATGATAGAGACCCACAATTTGTTGCTTGGTGGCGGTGGTCGAGGAACTCCATTTAGCGAAGGCGGCTGATCGTCTGGATGTAGCGCTGTCGGCATTTATCAGTCCGATTCCAGATCGGCCGTTTAGCAGCGCGAGGCTTGGCGGAGGTGACGAGAATCGGATTTCGCAGCTCTTGCCTCGACGTATCATTTGGCCAACGGCCTTGGCGTCATGTGCGAACTAACACCATGCCCGAAAAACGGTACCAATAATCGCCTTCAGCTCGTTTCGTATCTCACGCACGTAGCAATCCCCGTCCGGAGTGAGAGCAACACGTTTGCTAAGGCGTTGGAACGGCGATACGCCTGGCCGGTCCTCTAGCGCGTGGATCTGCCTGGAGACAGCGCTTTCGGTAACCTTTAGCTCTGCCGCCGTCCGGGTAAAGCTCTCGAATCGAGCGGCGCTCTCTAGCATCTGCAGGGCAGTCAAACTCGACAATCTCATGGCAACCTTCGTCGAGCTAGGGCGGTAAGAAAATATTGCAATAGATGGCTCTTGGCAAAGTGGCTGAGGCGGAACCCAACCGAAAGCGCGACCCGAGCAAGGGTTTATCGCTGCCAGAGGATTGGGTGCAGTCGGCTCCGAAGCGTCACAAGCTCGTCGGCTAACTGAATGAAGATGACGGTTGACGCGTTATTGAGCGTCGCGGCTGCTTCCAGATTGGTGCCGTCTTGCGCAAGTGGCTGCTCATGATTCAAATCGTCCGCCAAACGTTCAAATTGCGTACGAAGCCTGCCTCCAGGCGATGAGTGCGAAACGAACGGATCGCATGGGTAGGTCCCGAAGTTCTGTTTTGGAAAGGATGCAAGAACTTCCAGAAGGCACACACACATGCGCAGACTATGCTGCACGTCCTCAAAGGCGCTCGCGCGCATGGAGCACTCCTTTGCTGCCGACGCCATGAGTGAGCGAAGCTGAATGAGCTCCACGTTCAGGCGACTAGTGCACCGTTTCAGGTCAGCATGGCCAACTTCATCGCCTCCCACCGTAGCGACCAGATATCCTCCTTGCCGCAAAAGCTGCCCTAGCTGAAGCTTCCACGCGTGTAATGCATAAGAAGGCAATGCTATTGACAGCAGAAGAGCAATCGTCGTCCCGATAAGAACGTTGATGGTCCTCCACAGGCCTTCCGAAAGATCGTTCGTACCATGTCCTGCTGCAATCACGATGGTGACGCCAGCAAGAAGCGCAACGTAGCCACCCGTACCGATAGCATGGTAGGCACAGTAGGCACACGTTGCCGCTAGCAACAGGTATGTGACACCCGGAGTCGACAGATAGTGTTGCTGGGCGACGAGGAGCAACCCGATGAACGCACCGAGAAGCGTACCCTTCGCACGCTCAATCCCTCGCGTGCGGATATTCCCATGGTGCTGGAAGCCGCCAATAACGACTAGCACGGTAATAGTTGCCCAGTCACCGTGCGGCAGTTTCAAACCTGTTGTCAGGCCAATCGACGCCAGAACCGCCAGCCCGACGCGCAACGCGTGGAATGATTTCGCCTGGCGCAAGTGGCCGAAGGGGTCAAGAATCCGCCCGATATGGCGACGCAATGTATCCAACGCCATCTCCAAACCAAGTGTGACCGAACGCCGGTTTCAGCTCTTTTACACCTCGCTCTCCAAACCTGCCATGCACAAATACTTGAGCTCGGTGTAGTCATCCAGACCATATTTGGAGCCCTCCCTGCCGTATCCCGACTGCTTGATTCCGCCGAAGGGTACGGTTGCGGATGAGATCAGACCTGCATTGATTCCAACCATGCCGCACTCGAGGGCCTCGCTGACTCGCCAGGCCCGGGCCAGCGAGCGGGTAAAGACATATCCCGCTAATCCATACTCGGTGCTATTCGCAATCTCGATGGCTTCTTCCTCGTCACGGAATGTATAGAGGGCTGCCAACGGTCCAAAGATCTCATCTGTCGCGACTCGGGCACCAGGGCGTACCCGGCTCAGTACGGTCGGGGAGAAGCAAAGCTCCCCGATCGGATCGGGCGATCCCCCACAGAGCAAATTTGCTCCGCCAGCCACTGCGTCGTCGACAAGAACTTGCATACGCTCGTGCGCGTTGTAGTCAATGAGCGGGCCCTGGTCAACGCCCGTCGCCATGCCGTCCCCTACGCGCAACTTCTTGACTTCCGCAGCCAGCCGCTCTGCGAACGCGTCATGAATCGACTCCTGGACGAGAATGCGATTGGTGCAGACACATGTTTGCCCGGCATTTCGAAACTTTGACTGCATCAGCCCTTCCAATGCCTTCTCGAGGTCAGCGTCTTCGAACACGATGAATGGCGCATTGCCGCCAAGCTCCAGTGACAGTTTCTTGAGACTCGGAGCACATTGTGCAGCCAGCACGCGCCCCACCTCTGTGGAACCGGTGAGTGTCAGCTTGCGAACGTCAGGGCTTGAGGTCAGGACCGCGCCGATTTCGCGGGAAGAGCCGGTGATAACTTGCAGGATGCCGGCCGGAAGACCGGCCTCCTCCGCGAGGTAGGCTAGCGCAAGCGCGGAAAGAGGCGTCTGCTCAGCGGGCTTGACGATGATGGAGCAGCCAGCGGCGAGCGCGGGGGCCACCTTTCGGGTCACCATCCCAGACGGGAAATTCCACGGAGTAATTGCCGCACACAGGCCTACGGGCTGCCGAATGACCAGTTGACGAGTGTAGGGATCGTTCGAGGGAATGATGTCGCCGTAGCCACGGCGCGCCTCCTCGGAGAACCACTCGATGTAGGAGGCAGCGTAGGATATCTCGGCCCGCGCCTCCTGCAGCGGCTTGCCCTGCTCCAGCGTCAACAGGGTCGCAAGGTCTTCCAGATTCGCCTGGACGAGATCGAACCATCGACGCAGGACCGTCGCGCGCTCCCCGGCGGTGCTCTTGGCCCATCGCTTCGCCGCCGCAGCTCCGCATGCGATTGCCTGATCCGCTTCCCTCGCCCCTAACCTTGGCACCTTTGCTACGACATTGCCACCAAATGGATTCTTTACATCAATCCATTGGGTCCCTTCCACCCATTCGCCCCCTACCAGACACTGGGAACGCAGTAGTTCGGGATTCTTCAGGTTTACGGTCGTCTCATTCATACGGTTTCTCTCCTTTGCCTTGGGTTCTGCACAATGCCGTCAGCCCTGACCGACGGCTTGCTTGCCAGCGTCGACGATGACTTCCAGCAACCTCGGCTGCCGGGATTCGATGGCGGCACGCAGGGAACTTGCGAGCTGAGAAGGATCTGCAATCCGTTCGGCGTGGACACCCATACCGCGTGCCATCTCAACGAAGTTCAGTGCCGGATTGACCAAATCCATGCCGAGGAAGTCGTCGCAGTTACGCATTGCTACCAGGCGTTCCTTGATGATTCGATAGGATTTGTTGTTGACGATGACGTACGTGATCGGGAGCTTCTCGTGCGCCGCCGTCCATAGCGCCTGGATGGCGTACATCGCGCTTCCGTCCCCAACCAAAGCGACCACGGGTGTATTCCGCCTGGCAAGGGCGGCTCCGACTGCTCCACCCATGGCAAAGCCCAACCCGCCGCTGGCCAGCCCAAAGAAGTCGCGAGGTGCCGTTACCTCGAGAAAATTGGACAACAGGGGCGAGGTTGTTGGCGCCTCCTCAATCACGATGGTGCCAGCCGGTATTGCGTCCGCGAGCGTCATGGCCAGAACACGAGGATCGATCGGCTCCGACGCTTGCATAGTGGATGCATGCCGGCGAAGCTCTTCTCGCCGAACCGTCCAGTTCGAATCACGCAACCGACCGAGTCGAGCACGGGCCTCATCCCGGTCGTCCGCGCTTTGCGTCGAAGCGATTCGTGGCAGGAGTTCAGTGAGCGTTTCCTTGACCCCCGCTCGTACCGCGAGGTGCGTGGGGTAGTTTTTGCCAAGCTCCCAGTCGCGCTCCGAGATGTGAATGACCCGCAGTTCATCCGGCATCGGGTCGGTTTCACTAAATGCCGACATTCTCAACAGATCACCGCCGAGGACAATCAATAGGTCATGCCTGCCAAGCAACTCCCGCACTTTCGCCTGATTGCGCGACAGGTCGCCCATGAACGATGCGTGCTTAGACGGATACCGCGTGTTGTAAGGAATAGGTTCATGGTAGACCGCAGCACCGATCCGCTCCGCGAGCTCTTGAGCCTCCGTGAACGCGTCCTGCTCTGCAAGCTCTCGTCCGGCAACGATGACTGGCGCTTTGCTGGCGAGGATCGCATCGACAAGTGCGTCACGCGTGCGGCTTGACGGGCCACCCATTGCGTCGACTCGTGTGCTGAAACCCAGCTCCAGTTCTGCTTCGTCATCGAGAATGCTACCCGGCAGACTGAGGAAAACCGGGCCGAAGGGCGGGGTCATGGCAATCTTCGCTGCGCGGCGAACGACTCGAGGCAGATCCTCTACCCGTTGGATCTCATATGCCCATTTGACCAGAGGCTCTGCGAGCGGTACCAAAGGTTCATACAGCATTGGCTCCAGCAAGCCGTAGCCCAGCTCATACTGCCCTGCCGTGACAATCATCGGAGAGCCCGAAAATTTCGCGTTGTACAGTGCGCCCATCGCGTGGCCAAGGCCAGGAGTGCAGTGCAGATTGACCGCAGTCAGTCGACCAGTTGCCCTCGCGAATCCATCTGCCATGGATAAGACGACAGACTCCTGCAGCCCCAGGACATACTGGATCCCCGTCGCTTCTGGCATAGCCTCCATCAGCGCCAGTTCGGTGGTCCCCGGATTGCCGAACACATGCGTGACACCTTCATCTTGCAGGAGCTTCAAGAACGCGGCGCGGCCGCTGAGACGCTGTTTGGTCATAGGTTATCAGGCGCGATCTCCCGATCGCACCAAGAAGTAGTTGAGTACGGAAACTGTTGGGCTGCGCATCGCAGCCCCTGCCGTCATCGCCCAAAGAGACGAAAGCGATGAGGAAAAAAAGCGAGAACCTGGCGGTTCTGGTTCTAGCCCACTGCCGCGCCTCGCCAGAAGATTGGAGGCAGGGACTGGAGCGATCGTGCGGGCGTCGTCTGCGCCCTGGCTGGTGCGAGGTGTCGCGGTTGCATCCTGTCTCCCAGAAAGCTGTGTCTTGAGAGCAAGAATAGAGGCAACCTGCAATTCTTTACAAGTTCAATCTATTTCCAATTTCGATTGCATTTTTCGCATAAATCACGCGCCTCGCCGCGCCRGAGGACGGGCCTTCCAATGTTCCTTGAGTTCCGCAAGGAAGCCTTCGGCGCTCGGCGTGAGGCCGCGATCCTTCAAGACGATGACCCCAATATGACGCGTCAGTACTGGCTGCGCGAGCGGCTTCAGTACCAGACCCGGGCCAAGTGCTGCGGGAATCGCCCCACCCGGAACAATGGCCAGGCCGACACCAGCGTGGACAAACTGCATTACCGTGGCAAACTGGGTCACCGTCACGGCGTGCTGCAGGTTCAGCCCCGCGTCCAGGACAGTGCCGTGCACGCCTTCGCGCACCTGGATTTCAATACGTGGCCGGGATTCCCGGTAACGTGCCACAACGATGGGCAAGTGAGTCGAGGCCACCGACATCACCGCGGAGATGATGACCTGCCCGCGCTGCTCGTCAGCGATTTCCCGCATTCCTTCAAAGGAAATCCGGAGGTCGGCGAGAATGCGGTTTGCCAGCGCGACGAACTCCAGCCCCGCAGCGGTGATCTCCACCTTGCGAGTGGAGCGTCGGAAGAGCTCGACACCTATCGCTGCTTCAACGCGCTGCAGCGTACGTGTCAACGCCGGCTGCGACAGGTCCAATGCTATCGAGGCAGCAAGAAGGCTTCMTTCGTCTGCAATGGCGCAGACCGCCTGTAATTCGCGGGAGCTCAGATCGGGGACAAGATTCTTGTTCATGGCAGCGGACGATTGGTGTTCCAAGGGCACGGCAATTATGCCGCACGGCAAGCGGCGGCGGTCTGTCCCTGCCGACCAAGTTCATGCTTACCACAGGAGCCCTCACGCAGCCTTAGGTGCGTTGCATCGCCCGGTCGAATCCGCAGCGTTGATCCTGCTTCAAGGCGCGCGCCGCCGGTCTTGCGACCGGAACGGCGTTGTCAAGTGGCCCGGATCTACCGACCGATCAGGCCAATCGAATACCTGCTGCCTTGATGATCTTCGCGTACCTATCCGCCTCTTGGGCGCAGAAAGCCGCGAAGCGCTCAGGCGACTCTCCAAGCGGGTCTGCCGAGAGATCCGCAAGACGCGCCTTGACATCCTGGTTTGCGAGGGCCTTCGCCGCGGCGGACTGGAGGATCCCTACGGTTTCTGGCGGCATCCTGGCGGGGCCCCACAGACCGTACCAGGTCGTCATCGTCATCTCCGGAAAGCCACTTTCCACGAGCGTCGGCACATTCGGCAGGCTCTTCGCGCGGCGGGTCCCAGTCACCGCCAGCGCGCGAAGCTTTCCGGCTTTGACCAAAGGCAGCGAGGCTGGCATGGAGTCGAACATGAAGGTCACCTGCCCCCCGATCAGATCCGTCAGTGCCGGAGCGCTGCCCTTGTAGGGGACGTGGACCGCCGAGATGCCTGTGGTCATTCTGAAGAGTTCCCCCGCCAGATGACCCGGCACGCCGTTGCTTGCCGAGGCAAAGCTGCAGCCGGTGGGTTGCGATTTAACGTACCTGATCAGGTCGTTGACGTTGTGCACCGGCAGGTCTGCGGCAACAAGCAGTTGCAGCGGCGTGGAAGCAAGGCTTGTGATCGGGGTAAAGTCCTTGAGCGGGTCGTGCGGAAGCTTGGAGTACAAGAACGGATTGATGACCTGTGCCGAAACGTTGATCAACAAGGTCTGACCGTTAGGGGCTGCCTTGGCTACCATATCCGCGCCAATGGTTCCGCTCGCCCCTCCCCGGTTGTCGACGACCAGCGATTGCTTCAGGATTTCCGACATCGGCTGCGTCACCAGTCTGCCGACCACATCGGTAGGGCCACCGGCCGGGAACGGGATGACTACGCGAATCGGTCCTGATGGATATGCGGCCGCCGACGATAGGGCCGGCAGCGCGGCGAGCTGGGCAGAGCCGACTGTAGCTACGCCCGCCTTCAAGAACTGGCGCCTATTCATGTTTGTCTCCTGTATGTCTTTTCGATTAAGCGGGAGGATGTCTCCCAGCTGAGCAACCACTTACCCGGCTGTTGGAACGTACTCCTGGAGGAAACGCTGCGCATCGAGGGCCGCCATGCAACCGCTACCCGCCGACGTAATGGCCTGGCGGTAGATGGAGTCCTGAACGTCGCCAGCGGCGAACACGCCCGGAATGCTCGTCATGGTGGACATTCCTTCCCTGCCCGCGCGGGTGACGATGTAGCCCTCGCGCATCTCGAGCTGGCCCTTGAAAATGTCCGTGTTCGGCTTGTGGCCGATAGCGATGAAGCAGCCAGTCACCAGCAGTTGAACCTCGCTGCCACTCTTGACTTCGCGCAGTCGGACCGCGCTCACGCCCGACTCGTCCCCCGTGACTTCGGCGAGCTCGTGCCACAGATGAAGGTGGATCTTGCCGGCCGCGACCTTCTCCATCAGGTGGGATACGAGAATGGGCTCCGCCCTGAAGCTGTCGCGACGATGAATCAAATGCACGGTTGCGGCGATGTTCGACAGATACAGCGCTTCCTCCACCGCGGTATTGCCGCCACCGACCACACAGACATCCTGGTTTCGGTAGAAAAAACCGTCGCAGGTTGCGCAACCGCTTACCCCGCGGCCACGATAGACTTCCTCTGAGGGGAGACCGAGGTACTTGGCCGACGCTCCTGTGGCAACGATCAGCGCATCACACGTCGTCGTGCCGGCTTCTCCGCGCAGCGTGAAGGGACGCTTGCTCAGATCCACCTCCTCAATGTGGTCGAAAATTGTCTTTGCATCGAAACGCTCCGCGTGAAGACGGAATCGCTCCATGAGATCGGGGCCCATTACGCCGGCAACATCCGCGGGCCAGTTGTCGACGTCAGTCGTCGTCATGAGCTGGCCGCCTTGCGCGGCACCGGTGACGAGCACCGGTGACAGGTTCGCCCTAGCAGCGTAGAGCGCTGCGGTATAGCCCGCCGGACCCGAACCGAGAATCAGAACGCGGGCGTGGGAATTCGCTTCTTTGGTACTCATGGCAACTCTTCACAAGGTACGGAAACAGATGTCGGATCTGGCATCAGATCCGGATGATTTTTTCCTGAGCGAGACGCTGGATCTGCGCATCGTCGATCTTCAGCAACTCCTTGAGCACTGCAGCGGTGCTGGAACCGAGATTTGGGGGTGCACTCCGATATTCGACCGGTGTGGCAGACAAGCGAATCGGACTTGCAACGACCGACACCTGGGATCCATCTGCGTTGTCGAGGGCAACCGTCATCCCGCGATGAATGACATGCGGGTCAGCAAAGACGTCCTGGAGCGTGTTGATGGGCCCGCACGGCACCCCACTAGCTTCCAGCCTCTCGAGCCAATGCTGTGACTCACGAGTGTCGATGACCGCTTGGATCAGGGGTATCAGGACCGCGCGATTGGCAATCCGTGCACTGTTCGAAGCAAAGCGCGGGTCCTGGGTCCACAGGGGCTGCCCAAGTACCTCACAGAGCCTGGCGAACTGGCCTTCGTTACCTACGGTGATGATGATGTGGCCGTCGGCGGTACTGAAATCCTGGTAGGGAACGATATTTGGATGTCCGTTTCCCAGGCGCGGCGGTTGGGCCCCGCTTGCCAGAAAGTTCATGGCCTGATTCGCCAGGCAGGCAACCTGGACATCCAGCAGGGCCGCGTCAACATACTGGCCACGCCCCGAGGTTTCGCGGTGTGCGAGGGCTGCGAGAATGCCAATCGTGGCGTAGAGACCGGTCATGATGTCAGTCAGCGCCACGCCCACTTTAAGCGGCCCTTCGCCAGGCTCGCCATCGGGCCGACCTGTGATGCTCATCAAGCCACCCATGCCCTGCACCAGAAAGTCGTAGCCTGGACGGTGCGAATACGGACCGGTTTGCCCAAATCCAGTGATCGAGCAGTAGACAATTCTTGGATTGATCTCGCGGAGCGATTCATAGTCGAGGCCGTACTGCTTCAGGCCACCGACCTTGAAGTTCTCAACTACCACATCGCAGTGCTCGGCCAATGCCTGCACCATTGCCTGGCCTCGGGGATGGCTCAAATCAACGGCGACAGACTGTTTGTTCCGGTTTGCGCCAGCGAAGTATGCTGACTGGCGCTCGTTGTTGCTCCACTCCGGAGAGCTCACCCATGGTGGCCCCCAAGAGCGCGTGTCATCACCGGTGTCCGGCCTTTCGACCTTGATGACTTCCGCGCCAAGATCGGCGAGAATCTGGCTCGCCCAGGGTCCCGCAAGTACGCGTGAAAGATCCAACACACGCAGATGAGACAGTGCTCCCATGGCTCCGTAGCCTCCAATCAGAATGCGGTAAGACTGGTCATCGCCCGACCCAGGATCAGGGCATGGATGTCGTAGGCGCCCTCGCAGGTATTGACGACCTCAAGGTTCAACATGTGGCGCGCGATGCAGAACTCGTCGCTGATGCGATTGCCGCCAAACATGTTGCGAGCCGTCCGGGCCCATCTCCCCGAAGAACCGGGTCCGCTTCCTCGGTGCGAAAGGCCATCTGGATGCGCAGCGCAAGGCGACCGCGCGCGTAGTCGCGCGCGGCGTCAGTAACCGCGCGCTCTTCTCCCGTTAGCTGAGCCTCCAGCAGCAAGGGATCTTCCCAACTGAAGTGCGCGCTCATGGCTCAAAAGACCTGCTGGCCGGCAAGCCAAGTGACCAGTTGCGTGCGGGACGCGGCACCGGTACGCGTGGCCTTGAGCGCACCGTCCTGGAAGAGCAGAAGGGTCGGCACACCGCGGACACCGAAGCGGGCAGCAACGTCTGGATTTGCCACCACATCGACCTTCTCCACGATCATGCGCCCGTCCATCGCTCCAGCGACGTCGTCGAGCACTGGGGCAAGGGCCGCACACGGCTTGCAATCCGGGCTATAGCAATCCACGAGAACAGGCGAATCGCTTTGCGCAAGCAATGCTTCGATGTCCTGCATGCCGGAACTTTGGACGGTTTCGTTCATGATTAGTGAAGCTCGACTTTGGTTTTCAGCGGTTCCTTGGTGCCGAGCCACACTTGCTGCGCTTGCTCCTTGATCTGCGCGACGCGGTGCGCGACTTCTTCCTGCGTGATGGAGCTGACCGGGTGGGAGACCACTACCGGCTCCAGCGACTTCATGCCGACCGCCTGGCGGGTTAGTTCTGTCTCACGGACGAACTCGGTCGTGATGATCGCCGCGCTCGGAACACCGAGCTTTTCCAGCGCGATCGAGTCGCGAATGCATGCCGAGCAGCACGAGCCGCAATCGCCGATCGCAGTCAGCACCACATCGTTCTCGGCAGCGATCTGCGCAATCAGTTCCGGCGTGGCGTCCTTCGAGAAGCTGTGCTTGACGTAGTAGTTCACCGCGGCGAAATCGATGTCCTCGCCGAGCGCTGCCGCAGCGCCTCGCAGCAGCTTGTTGGCGTTCCACTTCGAGTTGTCCAGGATGCCCAGACGCAGCTTCTTCAACGACTTCTTACGCTCGGACACGGGGGCATCGTCGAAACGCAGCGCACCGCGCGGGTCGAACACTTCGACGGTAGATTCTTCACTCTTCATCAACATGGAAATCTCCTAGTTTTCTTGCGGCGGTCGCGTGTGGGGATCAGAGTGCGCAGGCACCGCCGACACATTCGGCGCCGTTGTCGCCGGCACCACTGCCTTCAACGGCTCGCAGAACAGGCGTGCTCATGTGGCCCCAGCCAGGGATCAGCACGGAGAACCGTCCGGCTTCACCACCCATCACGAACAAATGAATGTTGTCGGGGCTGTGGATGATCGGGATGCGCGTTTCGTCTTTGCGCTTGTAGTATTTCGGCAGATTGCGGTTGTAGACCTTGCCGTAGCGATGACCATAGGCCAGGTCGACAAACCGGTTGCCGTGGTTGTGGAACAGGTAGTTCCGGACATCGGCGCGCGACCAGCCGTACTTGCCGATGGTCTGAGCGTGCTCGAGCCCAAGGACCACCGCAATATGCCCGCCGAGCACTGCACTGTTGGAGGCGATCGTGCTCATCGCCGAACACATGGTGTCCAGAATGCCCTCCGGATCATTGGAGATATGGTTGGTTACACTGTGCGGCGCCTCGGCGGCCATCACGAACACCGTCGAATCTTCCGGCTTGTAGCCGTGTTCCACGTGATACGGTGCGAGGGGGCTTTGAGCTTCGTTCTCGGCGACGCAGTAGGTGTACTTGCCAGGATGGCCCAGCGTGCTCTTGTCCAGATCGCCGGGCCAGCCACCGCCAACGTTGAGCATGATGAGACGGATTGCGCGACCGATGGTCGCATTTGCACGATTTCCGGAGCCAAATGCATTGCAGCCGCCGTTCATGCCGATCTCACGTGCAATCGGACCGTTGACGATCAGCAGCGGAGACGCGACATGGGTAGTCGCTTGCACGCCGTTAAGGTTGAAGGCTTGATCAATCAGCGCCTTCACCGCTGCCAGCACCACCGGCGTGTACTCGGGCTTGCAGCCGGCCATTACCATGTTGATGGCCAGCACTTCGCGCGTCAGCTCGCCCCAGCGCGGCGCAATGCGAGCTTCGACAAATTTTGGATCGCCGCCAAGGCGCGCGACGATCTCATCAATCTTCTCCTGCGTCGGTGGAACGACCGGCAGTCCGTCGCTGAAACCGCGCTCGTAATAGTATTCGACCAGGTCCACGCCAGCCGGCATGCGGCTCACAACCGCCCCTTCTTGCTCTACAGCGCTCATTGCTCTGACTCCTATCAAACATCGTTGTGTCGGTAGGGGAAGCATAGGGGCGAGCCGTCATTCATTACAAGAATAAACTATTTCTAATTATGATTGCGTTATTTGCATATATTGTCCACTGCACATGGCAGATGTGATGCGTAAGCCGAGAGCACTCCCGCATTGGGGAAAATGGCGCCTTACGCACTGGAACTGACGCAAGCCTTTTGGCGAAGATGTGCACGGATCCGCAGCACATCTCTAATTTTCGAATTGAAACCGCATGAGGGGTCGACGGACAATGCGGGCAAGATAACCTGGACACAACGCCAACCGCCGCGCGAAATTGCGTGGCAATTCTGATATGCGGGAATCTGAACGGATCGGGGAATGATCCGAGGCGACTCACCGGCGCCGCACTCGGCGTGCTGACCAGGGAGTCTGTGTCGATAGGCTTACGATCCGGAGATCGAGCGCCGGCCGCCAATCGAGGCCCCGGAAGAAGGGCCGTAGTGTTCAACTGTTTGGCACACGCGGTTTGTACGCTCTGCTCTGCTCGGCGCGCAGTGCATTTGTGATAGATAATTTTCCTCACTTCGCAACATGGCGCAACGGCCATTGCCTTCTTCGGCACAGGTCTCCCCGAGCCTCACRCGAGTTCCGCTAAGCTCACATGTGCCACGATCCAAAGCACTATGGCGGGCCGGCATCATTACCGCAGCGATGATCTAAGGAACAGCGTTAATCAGCATCATGACCATTCTTGCGGTAGTCATTCAGAGCAGCCGCTACAGCATCCAGAATTTCTTCGGACGCGTCCCACGTCAATTGTTCCTTGCCTGGCGGAATCCAAGTGGACTCAACCTCCATGAGCGTCCCACGACATTCCCTTGCCGCCCGCAAGTCCCATGCATACTCCGCGACGGCAGCACCAATTGCCCTGTCCCGCGCGTCTTGCTTGAAGAGCATCCGAGCGGCGGCCTCCATTGCAATACGTCGTACTACGCTGGCCCACGTCCACTGCGTACTGACTTCGACGTCACTCATATCTCGTCTCCTCAATTCCTGAAGCCGCCGTCCGCTTTCGCCGCATCGCGCGCTTACGGCTAGTCAATGAACGCATTTGCTTGGATGATGACCGGCGTCCACCTCGCGATCTCATTTCGCAATTTCGACGCTAGAGCCTCTGGTGTGGCTCGATCAACTGAGACCGGTATTGCGCCGAGCTTCTGCATACCTTCGCGAAACGCCGGATCTGTCACAGCCTCCTGCAATGCCTTGACCAGCTTCGCTACCACCGGTTTTGGTGTGCCTTTTGGCGCGTAGACTCCGTGCCACACTGTCACCTCGAACTCGCCCAGGCCCTGCTCTCGCAGCGTCGGAAGCTCTGGCAGTGCCGCGAGTCGCGATGCCGTAGTGCTGCCGTATGCCTTCACACGTCCGGTGTTGATCGGCTGCAACGTTGTTGTGACCTGATCGCAGAGGAGATCGACCTGACCACCTTGGATGTCAACCATTGCCGGAGCCGCCCCTTTGTAGGGAATGCTGGTCATGGCGGCGTGAAGCTGACTCATCAGCATCAGCCCGCAAAGGTGAGACGCCGTACCAATCCCCGCATTGGCGAGATTGATCTTCCGTTGATTCTTAGCGATATAGGATCGCAATTCGCCGAAACCTGAAGGAGCGAGATCGGGACGCGCAATAAGCGTCATCGGAACGTCGGCGACGAGACCGATGTACTCGAAGTTTTTGGTCGGGTCGAAGCGGAGCTTCTTCGACAACGATGGCAACGTGGCCATCCCGATGTTGTGAATCAGAAGCGTGTATCCATTCGGCTCGGCTCGCACAACAGCTTCCGAACCAACAATGCCGCCAGTGCTTGCGCGGTTCTCGACAATCACAGATTGTCCGAGAGAGCGCCCCATCGCAGCACTTAAATGTCGCGCCACCACGTCGGTGGGGCCCCCTGGTGAAAACGGTACAACCAATGTTAGCGGCCGGGCAGGAAATGATTCTCCAAACGAAGAACTGCATGCCACCCATCCTATGGCGAGTGCGGCGAGGTATTTCATGATCTGTCTCCYAATATTAGATATTTTTTGTATTGACTATTTTTTCTGCCACCCCGTGACGTCTTTAGTCACGATTTCGCATGGTGACGAACTCCTCAGCAACGCTGGGATGAAGCGCGACGGTCTGATCAAATTCGCGCTTGGTGATGCCATTCTGAAGCGATATAGCTCCCATTTGAATGATTTCTGCGGCATCACGGCCGAGCATATGTATGCCGAGTACCCGGTCACTGCTCCCGTCGACGACCAGTTTCATCATCACGCGCTCAGAACTTCTAGCGAGAGCCGCACGCATCGGCCGGAAATTGGTGAGGTAGACCATGATGTCGGGAAACGCAGTGCGCGCTTGCCGCTCGCTCATTCCCACACAAGCGATCTCCGGCGTGGAAAATAYGGCCGTGGGCGTCAGCCCGAAGTCCGGTGGGCAGGACAGGGTCGAACCGAACAGAGACTCGGCGAGCCACTGGCCCTGCCGTATTGCGACCGGCGTTAGGTTCAACTGCCCAATCGCATCCCCAATGGCATATACGTTGTCTAGTGACGTTGCGTATCGGTCATCCACTGCAATGGCACCGYCCGGTTTTTTCACAAGCACGCCTGCTGCGCCAGCGGTATTGGGCACGCGGCCAGTTGCGTTCAGCACAACATCGCAATCGAGGATTTCGCCAGCATGATCCGTCAGGCGGTAGCCTTCGGGAAACGCGCAGATAGACCGAACCGAGCGGTTCAATCGAATTCGGATGCCTTGCTCACGGTACGCGTCAATAACACCCGCCTGCAGATCTTCGTCGAATCCTCGGAGCACGGTCGCACCTCGGTGAAGCACCTCGACATCGGCACCCAGCCCCTTAAAGATCCCCGCAAACTCAAACGCGATGTAGCCACCACCAATAATGGCGACGCGTGCCGGCAGTTCTGGGAGTGCGAAGACGTCATCTGATGTGATGCAATGTTCCGCACCGGGGAAGTCCAAATGCGCCGGCGCCGCTCCCGTTGCAACTATGATGTGCGTAGCCAGCACCGTCCTGCCTGAAGCAAGCCGTACTCGTCCACTGTCCACAATCGACGCGCTTTCATCGAAGATCGTGACCTGGCTGCTATCTAAGCCCTTCCTGTACAGGTTCTCGAGGCGGGTTACCTCATCGGCAATGCCGTTTACGAGAGCCGCCCAGTTGTGTCCCTGACTCTCGATGTTCCACCCAAATCCAATGGCGTCTCTGGCTTCACGCCACCAGAACCGGCGCCGATAACAAACAAATCGAAGGTTTCCATGCTGTCATCCGCCGGGGTTATCTCGCAATCTCCGCCTCTGCCATTGGCGCACTCAATGGATCAAGTAGTTTGTCTCGCACAAGCACTCCTTCGGCATACAAGGCACTAATTTCATCCTCTCCAAGTCCCGCAAAGTCCTTCAGAATTTGTTCGTTGTGCTCCCCTAGCAAGTCGGCCTTCAGTGAGGCGGGATACTCCCATGCGGAAAACCGCGCCGGAGGGCCGGGAATCTGGAAATCTCCAACGTACGGGTCACGCACCGTTCGAACCACACCGCGCTCCTGCAAGTGAGGATGGCTCATGGCTTCCCGAAGACTTAGAACCGGCGCGCACGGAATCCGCTCGCGCTCCAAGGCATCTATTGCAGCGTCTCTGGAAGGGAACATACTAAGCCACGATTCCAGAATCTCTTTGAGCTGCTCGTTGTTGTCACGGCGGAGCGCAGCGCTGGAAAATAGCGGATCAGTCAATAGATCCGGACGTCCTAAGGCGGATACGAACTGTTCCCACTGGTGCGGGAGCGTGGCCAACGTCAGGTACGTGCCATCACCACAGCGAAAGATGCCCGTCGGGCCTCCATCGGGGTGTTGTGAACCGGTTCGCGTGGGCTCGTAGCCTTTCCTAAGGCTGACGCGAGGAATGGCTACTTCATGCATATTGAAGTACGTATCGAGCAGCGATGTCTCAATGTATTGCCCCTCCCCTGTCCGCTCGCGATGCAGCAACGCAAAGCCGACGGCCATGGCGGCGGCAACACCGGTAGATGCATCCCCGATGGCCATCGTGATCAGCGCGGGACTTCCCTCGGCCTCGCCAATGAGGTCCGTGATACCTGCATATGCCTGCGCGACATAGTCGTATCCCGGCTTATTCGCCAGGACACCCTTTTGTCCTGCAAGAGAGATGGAGCACATCACGAGGTCAGGATTGATCTTCTTTAATACCTCGTATCCAAGCCCGAAACGGTCCATAACGCCCGGGGAGAAATTCTCGACGAGAACATCAAACTCCGTGATCATCCTAAGAATCAGCTCTCGCGCCTTGGCACTCTTGAGATTCAGTGCAAGGCTCTTCTTTGAATGATTGTGCTGAACGAAATAGGTACTTTGGGAACAGCGCTTGTGCTCCGGTTGCTGACTACGCAACCCACCAATACGGGTTCTGTCGCCGAAGGGGGCAAGTTCAAGCTTGACAACCTCTGCGCCCATTTCGGCGAGGATGCGGGTACAGGTCGGTCCAGCGACGATCTGGGTAATGTCCAGCACACGAAATCCGGTGAGCATTGGAGTATTGGTATGTGGCACGGTAGCTTTCTCCTATCTCGAGTTGAACTGATTCTTGCCGAACAAGTTGTCCCACCGATCACCGCTTGGCTTTGCACCGGTCTTGTCGACCTTCTCAGCCAGCACGGCGACCCCACGCTGAACGGCCGGACGCTGACGCACTGCTTGGTACCAACGTTCGAGATTGGGATAATCCGCAATATCCTGGCCCTGCCATTTGTGTGCGCGCAGCCAGGGATAGGTCGCCATATCGGCAATCGAGTAGTCGCCCGCGAGGTATTCGGACTCGGCGAGTCGACGGTCAATGACGGTATAGAGACGACGTGCCTCGTTTGTGTAGCGATCGATGGCGTAGTCGATCTTCTCAGGTGCATACTTTCGGAAGTGATGTGCCTGGCCGAGCATGGGCCCGACGCCGCCCATCTGGAACATCAGCCACTGCAGGACCTCGTATCGCTTCCGGGTGTCCTGTGGCATAAACTGATAGCCACTCTTTTCGGCCAAGTACATCATGATGGCACCCGACTCGAACATCGCAATGGCCTGCCCGTCAGGACCTTCATGATCGACAATGGCGGGAATCTTGTTGTTTGGGCTGACCTCGAGAAACTCTGGTGCAAACTGCTGACCTTTGCCAATGTGCACCGGTATGACGCTGTAGGGCATCGCCAGTTCTTCAAGGAGGATGGAGACCTTGTAGCCGTTCGGCGTGCTCCAGAAGTAAAGATCGATCATCTCGATAAGGTGGTTCGTTACTGATGGAGCCATCTTAGAAATGTCACGATCGTCGCGCCAATACTGTGTCCCGCTTGGGGCATGTCAAAAACTTATGGCAGTCCCACGATGGGCGCCACGCTATACAATCTGCTATGGAATTCCGACAACTAAAGTACTTCGTACGAATCGTCGAGCTCGGTAGCGTGTCACGCGCGGCTGCCGATCTTTACACCGCCCAGCCGGCGCTCAGCCAGCAAATCGCCAAGCTCGAAGACGAACTGAGAGTGAGGTTGCTGGCCAGGAGCGCTCGCGGCGTGGTCGCAACTGAGGCGGGAGAGGTGTTCTATCGCCACGCCCGGGCGATGCTGCGCCAGGCCGATCTCATGAAAAGTGACGTTCAGCACGCGGGCGAGCACCCGCAAGGGAAGGTATCTGTCGGCCTACCGACCAGTGCCGCAACCATCCTCGCGCCCAGACTCCTCGCTGCATCAGCCGTGCAGTATCCCGATATTCAGTTACAGATCACCGAGAGCCTGAGCGGGCACCTACAAGAACTGGTAGTAAACGGCCGGATCGAGATGAGCCTCTTGTTCGAACGCGTGGACGGTTCGGGGGCGGTATGTGAAACAAGACTTGGCGCTCACCTTGAGGTTACCCCGCTTCTCATCGAGCGCCTGCTTTTGCTTTCCTGCCAGCTGCCTGGCAGTACGCCGCCTGAGGAGGTCACCATCGCCGAAGCGGCAAAGCGACCGCTAATACTCCCTGGTCGGTCCAACATCACGCGTCAAATCATTGACGAAGCGTTCGAAGCAGCGGGGGAAAAGCCCGTTGTTTTGGCGGAGCTGGACTCACTTGCCACCATCCGCGCTGTCGTGGCAAGTGGCGTAGGGTCGACTATTTTGTCGCCTTCGATCCCCGGAGGCACCCAGGGATTGACAATTCAGCGAATCACCGACGCGGCGTTGCATCGGCGACTTTCGTTATGCACGTTCGACATCATGCCGTTAAGTTCGGCGGCTCGCCGGATCATGGAACTAATTCGGGAGACTGCGCTGAAGCTGGTGGCCGAAGGCGAATGGCCCGGCGCCTCGAAAATTGAATAGCCATACGGAATCGCAATACCGCTACCACAAAGTCCTATTGGCCGGGTACCCCGTTGCATGCCTAGACTTCCCATGCATCTAAACAGGCAAACGGTATCCCATGACTAAACGGATTCTCGAAGGCATCAAAGTACTTGACCTCACCAGGTTCTTTTCCGGCCCTCAATGCACGCTCTTCCTCGCCGGGTTGGGAGCGGAAGTCATAAAGATCGACGATCCGGAGATCGGAGATCCAACCGCGTTTTCTCCGCCCTTCGCCGGCCCTCAAGGAGTTTCATTCGAACGGCGCTCAGAGCTTGACATGGGCATCGCGTACCTCAAGCGGGCTCGATCAAAGAAGTCTACGACCCTGAACCTGAAGAATGCCGAGGGCAGGGAGTTGTTCATGCGCATGGTCAGGAACGCTGATGTCGTGGTCGAAAATTTCAGCGCGGGAGTCGCGGATCGACTTGGCATCGGCTATGAAGTGCTCCGCGAGGTCAATCCAGGCGTCGTCTATTGCTCTCTGACCGGATATGGGTCTACTGGACCCGCAAAGCATCTCAAGGCTTATGATCTGATGGTCCAAGCGGCCGTTGGCCTAATGAGCATTACGGGACAACCGGACGCCGGGCCAACGAAAACAGGGTCTCCGCTTTCGGACGCGATCGCGGGCCTTTTCGCGGCATTCGGAGTTGTGGCGGCATTGAACTACCGCCAGCAAACCGGTGCAGGACAGTCTGTGGATGTTTCCATGGCCGACTGCCTGCTGTCCTTGATCCTGGACGAGCCGCTCGATTGCTATCGCGAGCTGGGCCTTTCGTTTCAGCAGGGTAACCGAATCATGCGATTCTCTCCCTTCAATGCGTACAAGAGTGCGGATGGTTGGGTGACTCTTGGCACTGCCACCAACGATGATTGGAGCACACTGCTGGACCTAATGGGACGCGCTGACCTCAAGGAAGACTCCAACTTCATGTCCGTGGGATGGCGCCTGTCGAACAACGCGACGGTCGATGAGATCGTATCGGCATGGACTTCGTCGCTCCCCACTGCGGAGATTGAAATGCAAATGCACTCTGCAAAGATACCATGCAGCCCCGTAAGGACGATCGACGACGTGCTCGCGTGGGAACAAATCGTCGCACGGAACATGGCCGTGTCACTGTGGAATCCGCTCGCTGAGGCAACCATGGATGTCAAGGCTGCATCGTTTCCCTTGCGATTTGGTCACGCGGAGGTTGGCTATGACGCCCCGGCCCCGGTTCCTGGCGCACACACCGAAGAGATTTTGCGCAATATGGCTGGGGTAGATGCAGCTGAGTTTCTACGGCTCCGAGAGCGCCGGATCGTTTGAGTTCCCCTATGGGCAGGGTCTTTCGACACTGCCCAATTCAAGCATACCTCAAGAAGGCGTATTGCATCCTGCAATCGCGCTTGATCGAAAAAGCGCTTGTGCGGGTGCAAGTTCTCTTTGGAAAAGGGATTTGAGGCAATGCGAGGTCAGTCTTGGTCCGGCGTCGAGATTGCGAACGGAGTGACGTCGATTTGACGAGCCCGTCTGCCGAAGCAAGGTGGGAATCCGGGTAGGTCGATGAGCGACCGCGCACCGTTGGATAGGTCCATAATTCTGATGGACTGGCGTGGCCAGCGCAGGCACGGCGTCGCTGGCCAACCCGTCGCGGATCTCGCCTACGCTACCCGCGCAAGCTCCTCCTCCATAAAATCGAGGCGGTCCTTTCCCCAAAACATCTCGTCACCCACGAACATCATCGGCACGCCAAAGACTCCCCGCTCAACGGCTGAGTCCGTGCTTTGAGCAAGTTCGGCGCCGATCTCCTCGCTTCCGGCGACCTCTTCGAACCATGCGAAGTCTACGCCAAGAGACTCGACAATCAGTCGCAACCCGGCATACTCGACGATGCTGGCGTCACCGCGTTCCCAGTACGCCTCCATGACCTGCTCGACAAACGCCAACTCCAAGCCCTTTCGTCGCATTGCGAGAGATCCACGGAGAACCCTGCTGGACTTGATGGGAAATTGCCGGGGGATCTGGAACGAAATATTGTACTTCTCGGCCCAGCGCATCAGATCTCGCTTGCGATAACGAAGCTTTGCCTTCGACTCTTTCATGAGTTCGTAGTCATTGTTCCGGAATACGTACCCCAGATTGTAGGGATGCAGGACGAGCTCGGCGTTGTGGCGCTCGAGGATCGGCTTGAACAGCTTGATCGCAAAATAGGTGTTGGTGCTACCTACATCCCAGTAGAGGTCAACCCGCTTCTTGTCCATTTCGACTCCTGTTGAATGAGACTGTGTTCAGTCTATGGATAGGACCGCAGTCTGACTAATATGGAATGGCGATTCGGGTATATCGAAAAACTATCGGGCACTTGGCGCCGAGTCGGTACAGAGTCGGCGCACCGAATCTCGATCAGAACACGTGATATTCGTGCATAGCAGAGAGTACCGGTACACAAAGTTTGTTGGCGGCTGAAGGCCAAGGCGAAGCTATGGTCAGAGAAGCCTTCGACGCGCGCTGGTGTCGTGCCAGCGCCTCACGCGGGCTAGCGATTGGTTCTTGGCTTGCGCGTAGCGAGGGCTAGTTGAACGAAAGACCTCACTGCAGGTGATATCTCGCGACGCCGGTGCGGCAACTCCAACTGAATCGGAAAGTGAAAGTCCGCGATACGCTAGTACACGATTCCGGGCTGGGAAAAGCTCTGCATCGCGATTCCGGCACGATCGCGACGCCATAACCGGCCGATGCCAGACTGATTGCTGAAATGAAGTCTTGCACTCGATATTCAAGATTCGGAGTAAAACGCCCTGCTGCGCCAAGGGYCGTCAATGCATAGCCGAAGCCGAGCGACCACCGCATATGGCAATCTTGCCGAGCAGGCTGGGCGCCACCACCGCAGCCCATCAAGCTTCATTCTGGCGCAAGGTACTGAACCTGGGCGGGAGAACTTCCTGAACCTCTCAGTACTAACTCCCAGCGCTATCCCCGCGCGCGTTAAAGCAATGGACTGGCCACTGTCCGCCGTCTACCAACCGCCCAGTTATTGCGAGAAGACGCTGCCATACCGTCGTCACGGCCAACGACGCGGGTAGCGTCGCGGCCCGGCAAAGGTAGACCTGTCGCGTGAACCCCTCTTCAGCGACTCGCGCACAGGATACGATGCCACCTCGCCACTCTTCCTGTACAGACGCGTGAGACAGGATTGTGAAGCCCGCCCCCGCAGCAGCAAGGGCTATGAGCTCCGGAATCGCATTCACTTCCGCAATGACCTGAAGTTCGGTGTCTTGGGATGCGCTGAACCGATCGATGAGGCTGCGTAGACCATGCAGTCCGGCGGGAAGAATCAATGGGTAGTCACCCAATCGCGAGAACGGCACGCTGAGAGCAGCGTTGATTCCGTTTCGACCGTGCGCCGAGAGCTCGCCGGGCGGCCCGACAAGCAATAGGCGTTCTTCGAGCACCCGATCTGCGCGCAGCCCGGGCTCGGGCGTACCGCCGAAGGTCATGCCAATATCCAGATGCCCGGTCAGCAGCCCTTGCGGGATGTATCCGGTGCTCTGTTCGATGATTTGCAGGTCAATCCCCGGCCATTCCGCGCAGACTTCCTTCACGAGTGGCACGGTCAGTAGCTTTGCCAACGACTGCGGTAACCCGACGGCTACCCGCCCCTGCGGTTGCTTGATCGCTGTCCGAATGTCTTCGTACGCCACTTCCACGCGCCGAAGGATATCGGTCGCATGTGCGAGCAACATCTCGCCTGCGGCCGTGGCCACGACCCCGCGCGGCGTTCGCTCAAGCAAGGCCGCTCCGAACTCCTCCTCCAAGTTCTTCATCTGGAGGCTTAGCGCAGGTTGCGCGATGTGCAGGCGCTCGGCAGCGCGAGAAATGGAACCCGCTGCGCAGACTGTGACAAATCCCCGCAGGGTACGAAGTTCGAGAGCCATGAAGTGCCTCGGCGAATTGGCCATATCGAAATCTTATATCGGATATCCGAAACTTGTCTTGGACTTATATCCGGCAGGTCGTCATGCTACGGGCAAAACCATAGGACACGATGATGAATCCGACACGACGCACATTGCTGCTGGGGGCAGTCGCCTCCGTAATGGCAAGCCCCCTCTTCGCCGCTGATTGGCCGACCAAGCCCGTCCGGATCGTTGTGCCGTTTGCTGCTGGCGGGCCCACCGACTTCATTGCCCGCCTATTGGCGACGGCCCTGTCAAAAGAATTGGGCCAGCCAGTCGTCATCGACAATCGCCCTGGTGCCAGCGGCAACATTGGCGCCCAGCATGTGCTCGATAGCGGCAATGACGGCTACACCCTGCTGCACAACACCGTAGCGATGCAAGCTGTGAACCCGCTGATGTACCCGCATGCGCGCTTCCTGCCAGGACGAGATTTCGTGCCCATCGCGACGACAGGCTCGATGCCGAACGTCTTAGTGATCCATCCCGACAAACTCAAGGTAAAGACGCTTGCCGATCTGGTCCAATTCGGGAAGGCGAAGCCCGACGCTCTGACCTACGCAACCTTTGGCGCTGGATCATCACCGCACATTTATGGCTCTCTGCTGCAGAAAAAGGCTGACTTCAAAGCGGTAGCGGTGCCGTACAAAGGTAGCTCCCCGGCTCTCACGGACGTGATGGCCGGCCAGGTCGACTTTGTGTTCGACTCATTCACTACGTGCATCGGCCAGATCCAGGGCGGCAAGCTGAAGCCACTTGCCATTACCTCTTCGCAGCGCTCTCCGATGCTRCCGGACGTGCCGACGCTCAAGGAGGCGGGATATCCAGGCGCGGACCTGAAGTTCTGGTTCTCCCTGCAAGCCCCCGCGCAGACGCCTAAGGCGGTCGTAGACCGCCTGCGAGCGGCTGCGGCAAAGGCAGTCAACGACCCCGATTACGTTGCAGCGCTACGCAATCGCGGCGCCGAACCGATGCCGACACGTCCCGACCAGCTCGTCAGCTTCGTCCGAACAGACGCCGAGCGTTGGACGAACATCGCGCGCGGTCTTGGCATCCAGCCGGAATAAAAAGGAAACTCAAACCATGCAACCATTGAAAGGCATTCGGGTTCTGGACCTGAGCAAGGTCCTGGCCGGCCCCCTATGCGGCCAATACCTCGGTGAGCTGGGCGCAGATGTCATCAAAGTCGAGCCGCCGGGTTCGGGCGACGACACGCGCGGCTGGCTTCCTCAGGATGCGGGCCAGTCTGCCGTATTCCTGGCCGTCAATCACAACAAGCGCAGCATCGCGCTAGATCTCAAAACCGAAGCCGGCCAACGCGTCGTGCAAGAACTGGCGGCCAACGTTGACGTGGTATTGCAGGGATTCGGTGGCGGTACCGCCAAGAAACTCGGCGTGGACTACGACACGTTGAGCGCCGTGAATCCCCGGTTGATCTACTGCGAGATATCCGGCTACGGGCGCGATGGCCCCCTGGGTAACGAGCCCGGCTATGACGTGATGTTGCAAGCATTCAGTGGGATGATCAGCACCATGGGGGAGCCCGGCGGGAAGTTTGCACGGGCGAGCTTCTCGCCCGTTGACATCGGCACAGGCATGCACGCCCTCAGTGGCATCCTGGCTGCCCTGCTCGAACGACACACAACCGGAAAAGGGACCTATCTGGAAGTGGCGCTTATGGAGACCGCCCTCGGCTTCATGGGATATATGGCGCAGAACTACTGGCGTAGCGGAAAAGCACCACAACGGATGGGCACAGCACATCCGTCGATGTCACCGTACCAGGCATTCGATGCAGCCGATGCGCCGCTGATGCTCGGAGTTGGCAATGACTCGCAATGGAAGCGCTTCTGTTCTGTGGCGGGTCTCGAGGACTGGGTAGACCATCCGGACTTTGCTACCAATGCCGCTCGGGTACGGAACTTCTCCCGAACGGTCGATCTAGTGCAGTCGCGCCTCTCGACTCAGCCGCTCGCTTACTGGATGGAAGCGCTCCGGCAAATAGGCGTGCCTTGCTCGCAGATCCAGACTTTGGACCAGGCTCTGGCGCACCCTCAGGTACAGGCCCGACAATTGATCGTCGAGACGGAGCATCCCGTCCTGGGCACCGTCGCGAATGTTGGCCTGCCCGTGCGCTTCCGCCGAGAAGCACGCCATGCAAGCCGTCCAGCCCCGCTGCTCGGCGAACACACTGACGAAATCTTGCACGAGGCTGGTTTTACGCCTGAGCAGATTGAAGGTATGCACCGCGCCGGCACGGTAACCTCCGCTGCGGCGATCGCAGCCGCCTAGACCCCAAACCAGTATTGAGTAGACTATGTCCTTGGTTACCTACACTGTCCGCGATCACGTCGCCGAAATCCTCCTCGACAACGCTCCTGTCAATGCCCTCACCGTTCCGATGGTCGACGCGCTGATTCGGGCTTTGGACCGTGCGGCCTCTGACGACGCGGTTCGGGCCGTCATCGTTGCGAGTGCGGTACCGAAACGATTCTGCGCCGGGCTTGATATTGCCGCACTGCAAGGCGCTTCGGCGGACACCGTTCACACGCTCCTGGACAAGCTCTACGTCCAGTTGTCCGAAGCGCAGTATCGTCTGGGCAAGCCGTCTATCGCCGCGGTGAGTGGAGCTGCGCGCGGAGGCGGCATGACCCTGGCTATCTCCTGCGATCTGATTGTGGCTGCCGAGGATGCCAGCTTCGGATACCCCGAAATCGAAGTCGGCATGCTCCCGGCAATCCACTTCACCCATTTGCCGCGCATTGTCGGCCGTCACGTGGCATTCGATCTGCTCTTCACCGGGCGTGCCTTCGGCGCGAACGAAGCGCAGGCGTTGCATCTCGTGAATCGTGTCGTGCCAGCGAACGAGGTACTCGAGGAGGCGCGGTTACTGGCCTCGACCCTAGCTGCCAAGTCGGCATCTGCGATGAACATTGGCAGAGCAGCATTCCATCGGGCCGTCGACAGCGACTACCGTCGTGGTGTTTCCTACGCGGTCGATACGTTCTGTCGCGTTGCAGACACCGACGATGCGCGTGAAGGGATTGCGGCCTTTGTAGAAAAGCGACTGCCTAATTGGGGTTCTTGAAGAGTTCCTGAGAACGGGCCCTGCTGCCCGCCCATCAGAGCGCGCACGATGTCCTGCCTCAGCACGCGCCGCTCGACGCGGATATCGTGCCGCCACCATGCATTGAAGTCGTACACATAGACGAAGGCCTCGTGCTCGCACAGAGCGAATGCGCCCGGCGTCAGCGCGGTTGCCGCCGCGGAAAATTGCAGAGCCCCATCGCGGCTTTCGCCATATCGCCGGCCACGAATGATGAACTGGTGCAGGTGATCGTCTGTCCAGCCCATGGCTGCCTGAATGACCTCGTGGAGCCGAGCCAGCGTGACGCGCTCAGGAATGAGCAAACGCCGCCAGACCGGCGGGCTCAAGCCGCGCAGAGCAATTCGAAGTTGCAGGACGGAGGTCGCCGGCGCAGGATCGGAAGCCATGAATGCAGGTGCCTCATTGTCCTCTCAGCAGCGGTCCGGTCGTCGGCCCCCGCTTTGGCGCGGTCTCCTAGTTGATGATTGGATTTTTCTTCTGCATATCGTCCTTGATCAATTTTGACCAGGCTGCACCCACTTGCCGCTCGGTCACGTAACCGCGTTTCCTGGTATCAAGCTGGTCGAAGCGCTTGTAGACCTCAGGCATGCCAGCGCGTGCTTCTTCACGGGTCAGTTTGCCGTCATGATCAACATCGGCCTCCCTGAAGCGTTCGCTGAACCACTTCTTTCTTTCGGCCGGCGTCATTCCTTTGGGCGGCTGCGGTACTTCGTTGACATCCGTGGTAGCCGACGAAGTCGATGGTGTCGTCTGTTGTGAAGGCTGCGCGATAACGGCACTGTTAGCCAGGGTTATCGACAAGGCCAAGGCAGTTACAAGGAAGTTCAGTCGGACCATTTTTCTCCTCAACTATTGATTTGTGACGGCGTACCGGCAGAGTGAAATTGCTTTGCAGTTCGCAATCGCATTGTTCCAGAGCGCAATTCAGGTAACAGCGGAGTCCTCCTAGGTACCCGCACTAGTATTGGCGAGAACGCGGCCGGCCATTTGACATTATGGGACAACCAGTTGATATATCGGGACATTCCGGGGATACCCCCACAAGAATCCCGCCGCAGGTAAAGAATAGACCGCCACAGCGCCAAGCCGGTAGCTTCTTGCTCAGCGAGGGTGAGGAAGCGCGCTCTGGCGAGGGTATGTTATCTCGATGCCGGCGCGGCTTTCGCCGCTCCGGACCTCAGGTCGCCGGCAAATACGCTGATGACACGCTTCGGCACGATGTATTTGCGGATCGCAGCGTTGACCGAGGCGACTGTGGCCGTGCGCACGTGCTGTTCCTGCTCTGCGGTGAAGTCCATGGTTTGGCCAACGGACAGTTGGTCGGCCAGGTTTTGTGCCAGTACGCTATCCCGCGTTCGCGCAATGGTGCCTTGTTCAAGCAATCCGCTCTTTGCGTCGGCAAGCTCTTCTGCCGTGATTCCGTCCCGCACGAAGCGCGCGAGCTCCTCTTCGGCGGCACGCTTGACGCGCTCCAGGTTGCGCGGCGCAAAGGAAGCCTGCATGGTGAAACTGCCTGCCGTGTCGATCGCGTTGATCTGCAAGGAGCTACCGGCCGAATAGCTGATGCCATCGCTCTGACGGAGCCTTTCGGATAGCCTGCCACGCAGTGACTTGCCACCGTAGATTCGATCGGCGATGGCGAGGTCTGCATAGTCGGCTGAGCTCATGGTCACGGCCATCGGTATGCGGGCCAAGTAGATGGCGCTAGCATTGTTCGTGGTTTTGGCCGTCAATGTCGCAGGAGTGATCGGACGGTAGGGCCGATCGACATGGACATAGGGCTCGGAGGCGCTCCAGTCACCGAACAGCTTCTCGAGTTGGTCTTTCGCGCCGTCTACGTCGAAGTCGCCCACCAGCGCCAACTGCGAGTGGCTGGCGCCGTAGAACCTGTGATGAAAATCACGGATGTCATCCACGCGCGTCGCGTCCACGCCTGCAATGCGCTCACGCTGATCTTGCGTATGGCGCGGATCGCCAGGCGGGTAGGGATTGTCGTGTCGGTCCATCGTGACAGACGCCAGCATGCCCGGGGCATTGCCGACGCGCTCGATCTCGGCGATGCTGGAGCGCTTGATGTCGTCAAAATCGGTGGTGTCCAGAGCGGGCTTACGCAGGATATCGTGCAACACCGGAAGGAAGTCTGCGAGCTGGTCTCTGTGCGTTTCGAATCGAATCGTCACGCGATCCGCTTGCGCAGTGATGTTGACGGTGGACTTGAGCCTGGCGAGCAAGTCCGCGAGCTGCTCGCGGTCGCGGCCGCCCGCACCGTGGGTCAACGCGGCGGCAGTCAGCTCGGCGACAGGAGCCCTCCCCTTAAGACTGTCGATCGTACCCATGTTCAGAATTAACATTCCGGTGACAATGTCACCGCGAGTTGGGCGACTCAACATTGCCAATTTCATTCCGTTGGAGAACGTGAACCGTTGCGTATGCGCCTCGATGTTCTCCGGGGCGGGATCGAATTGCGGTGGCGGCGCGGCCACGGGCTTGCCGCGATAGCCATCAAGCAGGTGCGCAAGATCTGTAGGCGGCGGCATCTCGACGCGTTGTGGTTGCTCGCCCGGAATCAGCCTGCCTTCCGTGCGGTTTGCACGTCGCAGATACCGCATGGCCACACGCTGCAGGTCCTCGACGCTAGCATTCTCCACGCGATCGCGAAGAAGGAACCACAGACGCCAATCCCCCCATGCAATCGCTTCGGACAACTGCATAACCAGCGCGTCGGGGTTCCTGAACACCCTGTCAATCGCATTGCGCGCATCGACGCGCACGCGCTCGAGCTCGACGGTAGTCACCGGACGCTCTGCGAGACCTTCGACCTGCTCCAGCAAGGCCTCGTTGGCCAACTCCAGCGATTTCCCCTTAGAGACTTCAACAAGGAAGAGAACCGTGCCGGGGTCACGCATGGCGCCGATCTCCGCCGATACGCTGGAGGCCTTCCTGGCATCGACCAGACTCTTGTTCAGACGCCCACCCGAGGGGCCACTCAGCACCTGGAGCAGCAGCCACATCGGCACAGCGTCGGGATGCGCGGCTTGCGGAACGTGATACATCGCGCCGATGATTCGGGTGTCGTCTGCCCGGAGCAGCGTCACGAGACGCTCACCTTCCTGCGCGGGCTCGGCGGTGACAGCGGCCATGAGTGTGCGCTCGGGACGGGGAATCGGACCGAAATGGCGGGCGATGGTAGCCAGCACCCATGCCGGATCGAACGTGCCGCCAACCACCAGCACGGCATTGTCGGGCTGGTAGTAGCGCTTGTAAAACGCGCGTAGCAGCGGAATTGAAGCGTTCTCCAGATCATGTCGCGTGCCGATAGTAGCTCTGCCATAGGATGCCATTGGTAGGCAGTGGCATTCAAGGCCAGAAGCAATACCCTCTGCGGCTGAGTTTGTCCGATCTCCATCTCATTCAAGACCACGGGCATTTCGCTGCGCAGGTCGACCGCCTCGAGTCGGCTGTTGACCATCCGGTCCGCTTCCATGCGCAGTATCCAATCCAGGTTGTCCTCACTGAACGGAAAGGTGGCGAAGTAGTTGGTGCGGTCGACGGTAGTCGTGCCGTTGGCGCTCATGCCACGGCGTGCAAACTCTTCCCGCAGAGAAGCGGCCGTCAGGGTGTCCGTCCCTTTGAACATCATGTGCTCGAGCAGATGAGCCATGCCCGCTTCCGCTCGCCCTTCGTCCCGGCTGCCGACTAGGTAAGTGATGTTCACAGTTGTGCGGGGGACAGAGTCGTCCGGTGCCAGCAGGACACGTAGTCCGTTGGGCAGTCGATACTCGGTGATACCTTCAACGGAGGTGACCCGCATGAAATCCGCACTGCCGGGCTCCTGTCCTATGGTGTCGGCGGTAGCAGCCAATTCCTGCGCGCGAGCCGCCTTGGGAGAATCCGCAAGCGCTTTAGCCGTGCCCAATGCGATGAGGCCGGTAAGCAGCACAGTGAACATCGGATTCATCGTGGCTCTCCGTCCTCATGCAATTAGAAACTGAGAGGCATTTCGTCGGCCTCACTAAAGGAAAAGAAGGACAGGAATGCAAAGGGACAATGCAGCCGCTCATCGATGCTGCGCTGACCGGCGTCTGCCGTCGGCGCTGTTGTCGGGCTTATTCGCGGTCTTACCCTACCTCTGCCCCTCCCCGTCTGTACCCTCCAGTCCTTGTCGTTCATCTCGGTAGCGATCTGCTTCATCGGTGTCGGACCGGGTCACCATCATGCGGCATCTTTCGCTTGATTACCCTCAAGCGGCTTCGTTCGCATCACCCGATCGCGCAAGGTTTAGGCGAGCATATCCCCGGTTATCCGACTTGCGGGGATGCCGTGATGAATTCTTTCGACTAACGAGTTAAGGAAGTTCGATGTCTTCGGAGGAGCGCCCCGCGGCCGCATTGGGACGATCGATGCGGGGCGCATGGAATGCCGGCGCTCGCCTCGTGCTGTACCGCAGCGCCTACGAAACGGAGACGGTAGTTCCGGAAGGCGTGGAGAATCAACCCTCCTCGTCCGTAGCGCGGGCGATTGCGACACGCGCAGCGGCCACCGTAGGGACGGCGTGGATGAGCGAGATCATGGTGGGTGCGCTTGCCCCCATGATGCGCGACTACGCCCTCAGCGACATATTCGTCGGTGTTTTCGTGGTGGCGATCCTGGCAAATGCCGCCGAGCATGCATCGGCCATTACCGCAGCCATGAGAAATCGCGTCGACCTCTCGTTCTCCATTGCGGTCGGCTCGAGCGTCCAGGTGGCACTATTCGTCGCACCGGTGCTGGTACTCGCGAGCCTAAGAAGGAGGGTTGGCCGGGATACGCCCGTATGCTCTGCAGAGCACAAGGGCGTATCTTGGACGCAGGCCCTCTTGGGGGCGCGCCCAAGTTACTTGCCGGTCTTCCTATGGCTGTGGGAAGAATCTGGGCTCCGGAGAAGACTGTGAAAGGGTTACGGCCACCGTCGACTGCTGCAGCGCACGAAAGCGCAAACCTTGTGGCCGCGGCGGTGAGGCACTTGCCGAGAAGTTGGGCCGCATCTCAAAAATGCCGCATCGAAATCCAAAGGCCAAAAAATGGAACTGTCACTCTCCTGTGGAGGCAAGCCCGCCGCCTCGAGTCTACTTGCCGCGCGCTCAATTGGCCGCGGAAGAATCACACGCGTCAATATCGAGCGTTGCCTCAGTATTCTGTGGCACTTGCGCCTCCAGCAGCGCAGAAAGGGCGACCGATTCCAGGGGCTTGGAGAAAAAATAGCCTTGCCCGAAATCGCAGCCCAGCGACTTGAGGTGCGTCACGTGCCTTTGCGTTTCGGTACCCTCGGCGACCACCTCGATGCCGAGGTTGCGGGCCAGACTCATGATGGTCTGCACAACTTGCAAGCCTTCATGGCCACGGTCGAGTTGAGCCACAAAGGACCGGTCAATCTTCAAAATATCCAGCGGGAAGCGGTGCAGGTAGCTGAGGGAGGAGTAACCCGTGCCGAAATCGTCGATGCTGATACGCACCCCTAGTTCACGAAGTTGCGTGAGCACGGCGACGGTCCGTTCCGAATCCACCATGGTAATGCTCTCCGTAATCTCCAGCCTGACCGTGCGTGGATTGATGCCGGTGTCCGATAACACTCTGCCCACATGCTGAACAAAGTCGTGCTGGGCAAACTGGCGCGCGGAGACATTGACGCTGACCGTCAGTGCGGGTGTACGGGGATACTCCTTGTGCCAGTGGGCCATCGTTTTGCAAGCCTCGCGCAGCACCCACATGCCGAGGAACAGAATCAGGCCGGTATCTTCTGCCACCTGGATGAAGTCGGCAGGATAGACCAGCTCCGTTTCCGACTTGCGCCAGCGCACCAACGCTTCCACACCGACAATTYCCTCATTGTCCAAGGTGACGACGGGCTGGTAGTGCAGGACAAACTCGTTATTCTGCAGGGCACGCCGCAGGCTGGTTTCCAGTGCGAGGCGACTCACGGCATGCTCGTGCATGGTGTGGTCGTAGACTTCGTAGCGGCTCTTGCCCAGCGTTTTGGCCCGATACATCGCCAGGTCCGCATGCCGAAGAATTTCCTCGGCCGATTCGTAGCCCAAGGAACTGATGGCGATGCCGATGCTGGCGCTCGCGTAGAGCTCCTCGCCTTCTATCTGGAAAGGCGCTTCGAAGGCCCGCATCAATCGTTCGGTCATGCGTACCGCGTCATTCACGTCGGCCACGCTGTCCAGCAGAATCGTGAATTCATCGCCCCCCATCCGAGCCAGCGTATCGCTTTCACGCAGACATCTTGCCATGCGACCCGCTACCTGGATGATGAGGGTGTCGCCGGCCAGATGACCGAGGCTGTCGTTGACCAGCTTGAAACGGTCCAAGTCGACAAAGAGCACTGCGAATGTAACTTCTCGATGGCGAATACCGCGAGCAACGGCACGGGCAAGTCGGTCAGCAAACAATGCACGGTTAGGCAGGCCGGTAAGCGCGTCGTGGAAGGCATCGTGAATCAATTGGTCTTCAGCACGTTTGCGCTCGACCACTCGGCCCAGTTGGGTACCAACTTGCGCCATCAGGTGCAGCAGCCTTTCGTTCGGTTCCAGCACGCGGTCGGCAAAGAACTCAAGGACCGCAGTCACTTCGCTGCCCAGCAGCACCGGGAAGGCAGCGGAGGCCCGCAACCCGACCCGCTCAGCCACGCCGGCGCGGGAGAAATAGGGGTCCCGGGCAATGTCCATGACCCATGCAGGCGTTGCGCTGGCAAGTACGCGACCAGGCAAGCCAACGCCGGTCCGAAAGTCCACGGCCTCGGTGGCTTGGTAGAAATCATGAAAGCGCTCGCCCTCGACGCCATGCCAGATGGACGTCGAGAGCAGGCGTGGCTCGCCCCCGGTGCCATCCACAAGGTACGCGTGCCCAATCTGCCAGCCGGTGAACTGGCAAACCGTACGTACGGCAAACTGAAGCGCATCGGCGACGGATATCGCCTGATTGGCCGCGTCTGCGACAGCCTCCAACAACTGCAATTGCTGTTGTTTTTCATAGAGCTCGCGAAGCCCTTTCTCAGCGATGATTTCCGCCTCGATGCGCGCCTTGCGCTCACGCTGGAGCCGCCGGCGCAGTTTTTCGGTCTCCACCTCAAACTGCTGAACGCTGTTCATGGTAACTTAGCTCGCCTTCTTGCCAAGGAAGCTAATCCGACACTGACAGCTCTGGTCACCTTGATGCATGCATTGGAGGTGGTCAAAACTCAGCGCTTCCCCAAAGTGGTCGGCCGCGCCTTCGACAAAACCTTGTGCCAGTGCGCACAGACGCCGCGCGGAACGGTAGGTCATCAGCAGCGACCCGTCCGGTTCGTCGCGGAAGCCGAAGGTCGGGACGTCCGCACCCGGGTAGACCTTGCGGACTTCGGGGTGAATTATGGAATTGACACTGAGCACGAACGGGCGAGTCGTGGTGTGGGCGCTAAAGTAGGTAGGATAGCGGCTGGCAAGCAAAGGCATCGCCTCGCGTCCGAACCAGCGCAGGGTGGCAAACGGGGTCATGTCCAACGTCTGTGCAGCGACGCCGACGAGTTTGTAGATATCGTCATCGGGATAGCTGCCAAGGGAAGTGTAAGCGCCGTCTAGGTCCGCGCCTTCCAGCAGGGAATCCCACGCGTCCTCGCCATGGTGCCGGATGACCACGTCTTCCAGCAAATTGAAAACTATCCCCTTCATCCCTGCTCCCCGTTCCCGTTGCAATGTCGCTCCTATTGGCGACAGCTTGTTTGGTGCTCGCTGCGAGGTCGTCGCAGCTACACAAAATTGTGTGAGATTAACAGAGCAGGCTGTGGTTACGCCACTCAAGGTTGTTCCGTCTCGCGGTTAGCCTACGCCGCGAGCCATTAGGCTTTAGTGGCGACTAAACTCCCTGCCCGGCGGCGAACGCTCGCCGCAAGGCTGGTCAACTAGTGGGTATCTACCGGTGGCTGCGCCGGTGTTCTTTGTGCAATATCCGCGACGGCTACCTCCGCCAAGCCACGCCGCGTGCCTGGATGTGACAATCCTGGGTGGAATAGGCTTCGTCGACTTCCTTAAACCACACGCCTGTGCAACGGCATTAGCCGGCCATGAAGCGTCGTAAGTCAGCTCGACCACGCAGTCATTTGAACGTCGGGTCCAGCCACACTAATGGACTTTCGTAGCGCCAGGCGGACGTCTGCCAGCAGCACGAACGGCCGCGCCATCGGGAACGGTCGCGGGCTCTAGAGACTCTGCCAACCCGCGCTGATGTCTCCCGGCGGGACAGCCGCTGCCTCGCGGGACCATACTTGCGAGCAGATATCGCGGTCTTCGCTGGCAACCTGCAGATAGAGAGGATGAGTGGAGAGCAGGTTGCTCGAACGCCAATTCGCCACGCGTCGCGCGGCTGGCGAGACGGAAGACCTGCGGAATCCGGCAAAGAGAGCGTCCGTACATGACAGGGCCTGACGCGGCTTACGCTCTGCCAGGGCTATGCTCAGGTCGGTGCCGCCTGCCGGCGCAATGTGCCGCGTGCTGCCCTGCTCTCCTTCGGGCTGCAGCCAAATTGCACGTGATACCAGCGCGAGAATCCGCTCGGCGCGGAAAAACCGAGCAGGGTCGCGACCTCCGTCAACGGACGATCGCTCTCGTTGACATGGCGTATGGCGAGCTCCGTACGGATGTCGTTCACGATCGACGAGAAGCTTTGCCCATGCTCCGCCAGCCGGCGCTGGACCGTTCGGCACACCACGCCCAGATGCTCAGCCACTTGTTCGATGCTGCAGCGCCCGCTGGGCAACAGCAGCAGGATCATGCGCCGCACGTCCTCAGGCATTGTCGCCTGCTGCGCCATGGAGGACGCGTCTATCAACTGCTGCGCGTAGCGCCCCATGGCCGGATCCGCGGACGGGTTGGGTGCATCGAGGTCGGCCTTCGCGCAGATAATGCAGTTGAAGTCATAGTCGAATTCGACGCAAGGGCCAAAAAACCGTCGGTGCGTACTCAGATCGCGCGGCGCCGGGTGCTCAAAGCATACGCGCCGCGGCTCCCAGTCGGGCTTGTGGAGTTGACGTATCAAACGCACCATGACCCCTAGCGCCAGTTCAACCCTTTGACGCGTGGGTTGATGTGCTTTGCCAGCCATTACCACCTCGCGAATAATGACCAGTTCATCGCACTCCTCGACCGCCAGCGACAACGCACTGTTGAGCGACGCTTGATAACGCATCAGCATGCGAAGCGAGTCGCGCAGCGTCGCCTGATCGCGGATCAGCAATCCTACCGGCCCAAGATTGGACAAAAGGCGCGACTCGGCCATGCACAGTCCGAAACTCTCATTGCCTGACATGGTTGCGGACGCCTGAAGCAGCCTTCCGACACACTCGACTGGAATCATGATGTCCGGCTCGCACAGTACGCTCGGACTCAAGCCCGCGTCAAAGAGCATCCGCACCGGATCCAGTCCGGAGGCTCGAGCGACCTCGCTGTAGTTGGTGAGGGCCGCAGCGCGGACAAGTGACGCCATTGGAGAACTTAGGAGGACATTGACATGGAATGATAAATCCCTGTCATGTACTGTCAAGCGGGAGATACCCGCGACATCCAAACTCGCAAGGATCGATCGGCCTAACCGACAAGCGGAGACACGTTCATGATTCAACACCTCAAGGCGGCACCCGCAGTGGTCCGCGCAACCTCGCTGGGCAACTCGATCCGGGTCGAGCCAATCACATGCACGATCGGTGCGGAGCTCAGCAACGTCAACCTTGGCGCGGCTGCCGAGGACGACCAACAGATGGCGGAAATTCGGGCGCTGCTCCTAAAGCATCGCGTAGTGTTCTTCCGCGACCAGGACATGACGCGCGCGCAGCACGTAGCCTTTGCGCGCCGCTTCGGTGAGCTGGAGGACCACCCGGTGGTAGGCAGCCATCCCGATTACCCAGGACTGGTTCAGATCTACAAGACCCCGGACAGCCCCCCCGAACGCAACGAGAATTCCTGGCATACCGATGCCACTTGGCGCGAAAAGCCTCCGATGGGCTGCGTGCTGCGCTGCGTCGAATGTCCGCCTGTGGGCGGCGACACGATGTGGGTCAACATGGTCGAGGCTTACAACCAGTTGCCCGAGGAGATCAAGACGAAGATCGCCACATTGCGCGCGCGCCACAGCATCGAGGCGAGCTTCGGTGCCGCGATGCCGATCGAAAAGCGTCTCGCACTGAAGGCTCAGTACCCGGACGCCGAGCACCCGGTTGTGCGCACCCATCCCGAAACCGGAGAGAAATTGCTGTTTGTCAATGGAAGCTTTACGACGCACTTCACAAATTTCAATGTGCCGGCCAACGTGCGCTTCGGGCTGGACAAGGCGCCGGGTGCCGGCAATTTGCTTAGCTACCTGGTCAGCCAGGCCAACATCCCCGAATACCAAGTGCGTTTTCGTTGGAAGAAGAACAGCGTTGCGTTCTGGGACAACCGTTCAACCMAGCACTACGCAGTGATGGATTATCCACCGTGCCACCGAAAGATGGAGCGTACCGCCATCATCGGTGACGCGCCTTACTGAAAGATCGACATGACCTCTACGGCACCGACCGTTCTCATCGTCCCTGGCCTGCGTGACCATGTTGCGGAACACTGGCAGACCCTGCTGGCGGCGGCGCTGCCTCGCGTCGTCAGCGTCGCCCCGCTTGAGCAAGACAAGCTGAGTTGCGCTGCCCGCGTCGACGCGATCGATCGCGCTTTGGCCACCGTCGAGGGGCCGGTGATCATCGTGGCGCACAGCGCAGGCGCGATGATGGTCGCCCATTGGGCAGCCCGAGGCGCCACACGTGAGATTCTCGGCGCCCTCCTTGCGGCACCCGCCGACCTCGAGACGTCCATGCCGGCCGGCTATCCGACGCTCAACACGCTGGGCGACCATGGCTGGCTGCCGATCCCTCGCTGCGCTTTGCCGTTTCCGAGCATTGTTGCGGCAAGCAGCAACGATCCTCTGACTCGTCTCGACCGCGCCCGCGGCCTGGCGCAGGCGTGGGGCAGCCGCTTCGTCGAACTCGGCGAAGTCGGGCATCTGAATCCCGCTTCAGGCTATGGCGAGTGGCCGCAAGCCAATGAGTTCATTCGCGAACTCTCGTGACCGAACCCACCGCGGCGTGCTGCAGGCCGAGAAAAAAAGGGAGCGGGCCTGCGGGACTTGAAGACGGCAGCGCCCGCTAAGGACGACCAGCCAGACTCGACGGCCACGATCCGTATGCTCACCTGCCGTAGCATCCAGTGCAGGGCGGGCGGCCGGCTTTCCGCCAGACGTCCGCATGCGGCGAGAGCCCGCCCTATCCCCCAGCCCCTCCCCCAGCGATGGGACATCGCCGGATCGACGATGCCGCATGCACACTGGCTCAATGATTGCGCAAAGCCCATTCGGACTGCAATGGCGAGTTTGCGCCGAATAATCTCTTATTAGTCTGGCTGGTAGTTAATGGACTTCAGCAGCGTGGACTGTTGCAGGTATGCCTGCTTCAGGTCCGCCATCAACTCCTCGGACGTAGCGGCGCTCCCCTGCTCCATCCCCATGTCCTTGACGTGGTTCTGCACTGCGGGTTGCCTGAAATACGCCAGTGTTATCTCGCGGATTTTCTCCTGGACTGCCGGTACGACATCCGGGCGGGACCACACTGCGAACCACCCTGCTTGCGCCAGTTGCGGGTAACCGAGCTCCTTGAAAGTAGGCACATCCGGCAATTCAGCGATCCGGGTCGGATAGTTCAACGCAATCGCCTTGATCTTTCCCGCTTTGATCAGCGGCAAAGAGGTAGTCACCCCATCGAACATCAGGGGCACGTGGCCACCCATCAGGTCGTTCAACGCCGGAGGAGAGCCTTTGTAGCCCACATGCCGCATTGGCACATGCGTGAGTTGCCCGAGCAGTATGCCCGACGTGTGGCCCTTCAATCCCGTAGCATAGGAAGCGAAAACGAGGCCGTCCTTTTGCGACCTGCCATAGTCCACCAGCTGCTTCAGGTTGGAGACGGGCACATCCTTGTTGGCTACCAGCACCAGCCCCGTGCGACTGATCTGGGCCAGGGGCTTCAGGTCCGTAAAGGGCTTGTAATGAACCTTGTAGGCCAACGGCGCTTCGCTCACGACACCGCCCTGGATAACCAGGAAGGTATAGCCATCCTTGCCGTTGGACTGCAAATCGCCGATCGCCAGTGCACCGGCGGCACCCGCCTTGTTTTCTACGATGACGGGCTTACTCAACTTTTGCTGCAGGCCTTGCGCCAGCAGCCGAGCCAACGCGTCGGCACTGCCGCCGGCAGGCCCCGCCACCACCAGACGGATCGGCTTGCTGGGCCAAGCCTCCTGGGCTTGGGCCACGGACAYGCCCCCGGCGACACCAACACCAACACCAATTACCAAGGCGCAACCGCGCCATCCTGAGTGATTGATCTGCTTCTTCATGTCTATCCCTTTTGATTGCGATGCTTTACGTGTTTAGAAAGGCTTGTTCGTCTATTCTCGAATCGCATCGGGTCAACCAGCTTGCCCGTTCGCGACAAGTTATTACCAACTCGCGCAAGCAAAGGGAAAACCCTGCTCAGATATCCAGAGCGTGCAGGTTGGCCCCGACCTCGGCTCCCCTGCGTCAGCGGATGACTGTCATAAATGGCCAAGTTCAAGGCGTGCAAGGTAAAGCGGGAAGTAGCGCCGGGCTAGATGATCCGACGCTAGAGGTCCTGAGGAGACAGAAATTGAACGTGTCTACGAGTAACGCGATGCCGGCTGAGCCGGCTGCGGCCACCACTGGTGCCCGACCCTACGCGTGGGTGGTCTTTGCATTGATGTTTTGCCTGCTACTGTCTGACTACATGTCGCGGCAGGCGATCAATGCCTTGTTTCCACTCTTGAAATTGCAGTGGCAGATTTCCGATACCCAGCTCGGTTCGATTAGTAGCGTGGTGCCGTTGACGGTCGGCGTGCTGACCCTCCCATTTTCCATCATCGCGGACCGCTGGGGGYGCGTCAAAAGCATTGCACTGATGGTGGCGGTGTGGAGTGTTGCCACGCTCGSGTGCGCCATCGCCAGCACCTACCACGAGATGCTCGTCGCACGCTTGTTCGTTGGTGTCGGCGAGGCTGCCTACGGAAGTGTCGGATTCGCTATGCTCATGAGCATCTTCCCCAGGCACATGCGGTCTACCATTGCCGGCGGCTTCACGTCTGCCGCAGCGTTTGGGTCCGTACTCGGTGTTTCGCTTTCCGGCATCATCGCGACGCACTTTGGCTGGCGATGGTCGATGGGCCTGATGGCGATCCTTGGCTTTGCGCTGGTGATCATTTATTACTTCGTGGTCACCGAGAAAAAACTCGCAAGTGCGCAACCGGACAATGCAAACGGAACCGCGGTGCACGGGCATGTGAAACTGACACCGCGCGCTTATTTCTCTGGCCTGTTCCCGTCCCGGTCTGTCTTTTGTGCCTACCTCGGCTGCGCCCTGCAGATCTTCGTTCAAGGCACGCTGTTCGTGTGGCTGCCCAGCTACCTGAATCGCTACTGGGGCATGCCTGTCAGCGAAGCGGCCACACTGGCGGCCGGCCTTGTCCTTGTCAGCGGCCTGGGCCAACTCATATGCGGTGTGATGACCGATCGGATCAGCGGGGATTCGTCGCTCAAGAGGTGGAACATGGCCATTGGTTACTGCCTCGTGTTAGGCACTCTGCTGGCGATCGCATTCCGTTTGCCACAGGGTAATCTGCAACTCGCGCTCCTTGCGCCCGGGGTGTTCTTCCTTGCCAGCTCGTTCGGCACCTGTAGCGCGATCATTGCCGGGGCCACGCCGCCAGCCATTCACGGCTCGGCATTTGCCACTCTGACGCTGTTTAACAATATATTGGGCCTCGCAGCAGGCCCCTTTATCACCGGTATGGTAGCGGACGCGGTTGGTCTTCAAGTTGCCTTGCGCTGGCTACCGTTCGCGGCAATTCTGCCCTTCACCGTGTTCCTCATCGGCAGATGGTGTTACGTCGCGGAAGCGCGACACGGCTGAGCGCGCTGCCGAGTCTACGAAGCACGGCCATTGAGAGCCTCAGTTCCGAGTTGCACAAAGGCTCGTACCGCCGGGGATATTTCCCGGCGCCTATGCGCCAGCGCCAGATGCACTGAGAATTTGAAGTCGGCGATCTGAGTGTAGAAGATGCCTGGCTGGGAGAAATTCTGCATCGACTCAGGCACGATGGCCACGCCGTATCCCGCGGACGCGAGGCAGATTGCGGAGATGAAATCCTGGACACGATATTCCAGATGAGGCGTGAAGCCTCCGGCTTTTCCCAGGGCGGATAGGGCATCGCCGAAGCCTTCCTCGTCCGTAAACTGAGGGACGATGAACGATTGATCCGCTAGCGCCCGCGCTGAGACTGTCCCTCGCCTTGCAAGAGGATGGCTTGCTGTCATTGCAGCCAGCAGACGTTCAGTCTGTACGACCTTCGTGATAACGCCAGCCGGATAGAGTCGCCTGGGCCTGACAATGCCCACATCGATCTGGCCATCGCTGAGCGCTTCGAGCTGCCTTGGCGTTTCCATTGGCACGACTTCGATCCGGACCATCTCATGCGCTTTCCGAAACTCGCTCAGCATCATGGACAACAGGCCGCTGCTTGCGCCAGATGCCACATAGCCCACACGGATGACGCCAGCCAGCCCTCGGGCAGCCAGGCGCCCCACCTGGTCGGCCCGCTCAATGTGCCGCAACGCAGCAACAGCCTCGGCATGGAACAGGTGCCCCGCGTCGGTAAGTGACACCGGCTTCCTTTTGTTGCGGTTCAAGAGCGTGACGCCCAAATCTTGTTCAAGGCGCTGGATTTGGGTGCTGAGCCCTGATTGTGCGACACCTAAACGATCTGCCGCCTTCGCAAAGTGAAGCTCTTCCGCCACGGCGACGAAGCACTGCAACTGGCGAACGTCGATCATCGTTTTAATCTCAATTGCGGAACAAAGATTACTGCTTTCTATCTGGATCATATCAAAGATTCCAGATGAAATAGCACCCTACAACATCCCGGAGAGCTACCAATGAATGCCCCGCTTCCTGCGTCAGTGCTTGCCAGCAATGACGAGTCCCGCTTCCAAGTGTCTGCCCACCCAGATCACCATCGCATCCTGCATGTGACCGTTGAGCGCGATGCCGTTCTTGGGTTCCTGCATGACGCACGCAAGGTCGATGTTCAAAATCTCGAGTATGTTCCCTTCATGCGCTACGGGCTCGCGGACCTGATCGCGAAGCATATCGGCGAAGACTTCGCTACAACCATCAACGGCATTGTGAAGGATCGGCAGCACGGTGGCTTTACGGTAGGCCTCCAGGGGCTGACGACGGACGCCGACGATTTCGTTCGCTTCGGCACTGCCATTGGGCACCTCTTGGGCCCCGGCAACCACGATGCGATGTCGGGMACTTACTATGCTCGCTTCGTGGTCAAGCACACGGACGATAGCGACTCCTATTTGCGCCAAGCCTATCGACTCTTCACGATGCACACCGATGGCACCTTCGTTACCGAAGCGACGGACTGGCTGTTGATGATGAAGTTCGCAGAACAGAATGCAACTGGCGGGGAGTCCCGATTCTTGCATCTGGACGATTGGGAAGACTGTGGCAGGTTTGTCAGTCACCGTCTCGGGACGCAGCCGTTCCTCTACAAGGCGCCGGGATCCAAGAATGTCAGCGATAGGGTCGAGCGCCCGCTCTTCTTCCAGAACGAGTTCGGCTTGTCGATGTCCTTCATCGATCAGTTCGTACAGCCTCGCAATCGCGAGGAGGCTGCATTTCTCAACGACCTGTCGACTTCCATGGAGGCTTCACCGGGAACAAGGGAAGTGTCGCTGCCCGTCGGCGACCTGGTTGTCTTGAACAACTATTTCTACCTCCACGGGCGCGCGCCGTTCGAGAAAAATGCGGCGCTGTTCCGCGAGCTGATGCGCCAGCGAGGCACGTTCGCCTGATTATCAATGTGATCCGGCGTGGCTGATAGTGATAGCGGTTGGGCCTGATAGACACTTCAAATCAAGATGACATCTCTAACAGAAGTTGCAGAAAGCCAAGCCGTTCCGAGCGCTGGAATACCTGCCAAGCCTGCCTATGGCGCCAACCGTCAGATTCATCGACGACTACGACCGATCCTCTCGCTTGCCGATTTTGAAGTCGCGGCAAGGAAAAGCCTACCGCGTCCTATCTTTGGCTACATTGCCGGCGCCGCGGAGGATGCAAAGTCGCTCACCGCCAACCGGTCGGCATTCGACGAGGTCAGGTTTCGCCCCAAGGTCCTGGTCGACGTCTCAGGACGATCGCAAGCGACCGAGATCTTCGGGCAGCGTTACGCGTCTCCGTTTGGAATAGCGCCCGTCGGAATCAGCGCGATTGCCGCTTACCGTGGCGATGTGGTGCTGGCGCAAGCTGCGCGCGAAGAGCAGATACCCGCAATCATGAGCGGCACGTCCCTGATTCCGATGGAGGACGTTCACGCTGCCGCACCAGGCACGTGGTTCCAGGCGTACCTGCCGGGCGATGCCATGCGTCGGGACGCGCTTATTGAGCGGATTTGCGCGGCAGGGTTCGGCACGCTGGTCCTGACGGTGGATATTCCCGTCTGGGCCAACCGGGAGAACAACGTTCGTACTGGTTTCTCGCTGCCCTTGCGGCCATCCGTCCGCCTGGCATTCGACGGCGTGTCCCGGCCACGCTGGCTGGCGGGAACGTTCGCCAGAACGCTCCTCTCGAGCGGAATGCCGCATTTTGAGAACTCCTTTGCCACGCGCGGCGCACCGATCTTGTCGGCTTCGGCGATTCGCGACACAACAGGCCGTGATCACCTGAACTGGACGGACATCGAACGCATCCGGCAAAGATGGCGCGGCAATCTGGTCATCAAGGGAATTTTGCACAAATCCGACGCAGAACGCGCCGTGGTTTTGGGCGCCGACGGCATCATCGTCTCGAATCACGGCGGGCGCCAACTGGACGGTGCCGTGGAGCCGCTTGCCGTATTGCCAGAAATCTGTGAAAGCGTCGCGCACAAGACAACCGTCATGATGGACAGCGGAATCCGGCGAGGCGGTGATGTTTTGAAAGCACTGGCACTGGGGGCCCGCTTTGTCTTCCTGGGGCGGCCCTTTATCTACGCTGCGTCCGTTGGTGGATCGGAGGGCGTTCGCCACGCCATTACTCTTTTGCGCGACGAGGTTGATCGAGATATGGCTATGCTTGGGGCGAACACTCTCGCTGACGTGAACAGTTCCGTTATTGTCTAGTCCGATGCACCATTGAAACCCCACCGGGCGGAATCGCTCCGGTCGGTAGGACGGAATGCCATGACTTCAGCACAAGCCATATATCTCGATCCACCGGCCGGCTTCGAACACATCGTCATCGGCAAGGCCGCCATCTCCCCGCCGGGACCGGGCGAGACCTCGTGCTCTTCGCGATACCCCTGCGCCGATCCCATTCGGAAAGTCCCGCCCAGAAGGCGGACCATGCCGGCCCGGTTCGGATGGCCAGCGCTGCCGGGCCCGAAGCCTTCCGGTACACCGCAATAACTCTCGCACAGGCTGTCGGTCTGGGCCAGGCGAGCGGTGTACAGCACCGAAGGTGCCGCCCCCCGTCGCAACCGTCGGTGCGACGCTGACGCCTGCGCCCTGCACCCTGCACCGCCAGGACCAGCAGGACGGTCACGCTCGCCCTGGGAGCGCTACTTGTCCAACCCACGAATATCCTCGTAGTAGGACGTGCCATTGCTATAGCCCTTGCGCTGTGCCAGCCCGTCGAACTCCGCCACGCCGTTTGCCTTTCGGTAGTCCTCGTAGGCGGCCATCAGCTCCTTCAGCTTGTCCGGCCGGCTACCCGCCAGGTCATGCAGTTCCGAGCGGTCGACCGAAAGGTCGTACAGCTCCCAGCGGTCCTTGCCCCACGGAGCATGGCATATCCGCGGTTGAAGCCACGGGCCCTGACCCCGTGCTCGTCCTTGACGCCGAGGTGCCATTCTCCGGTCATATAGGTGCGATAACCAGCGTCCTTCAGCAGTTGCGGGAACGACAATGCCTTCTCGTTGAGGTATCCCTCATAACCCGTCCGGCTGCGTTGCAGGCCCGCTAGGCGGTCCAGGTTCGGCGTGGCAATTTCCCCGCCCAAGGCTTCGATATCGGAATACCCGAGATCGTCGGCGACGATCAGCAGGATATTGGGGCGGGTTGCCCTGTCTGTGCCGCCCGGGGGCAGCACCGAGCACGAGCGCGCCCGCAAGCCTCAGGAACTTGTGTTTCATGTCTCCACCATTGTCCGGACCGGGCGCTTCGCGGCATCTGCGGTCGCTGCCCGCACCGTCGGTCTTGTGTACGGCGTCTGGTCGCCAGGATGCGCGCCGCTTTGCCTGCCGCATGTCTTGTATTGTGCTTTTTCTGGAATATGCCGCGGGGGATCGCGGGCTTGGCGAAAAAAGTATGGACTGCGGCTGTTCAGACGTCGAGGACCGATGACGTCTCAATCAATACCTGTGAAATGTGGCTACCATGTACCCTGCCAGGGGGCGCGGTAACGGTTGGTATCCGCACCGCGCAGGCTGGCACGTTGGTCCCTTGCAGATACCCCCCAATTCGGAGATTGCGACATGGCCATCCAGCTTAATCACACCATCGTCTTTTCCCGCGACAAGAAGGAGTCCGCCGACTTCCTCTCCGAGATCCTGGGACGTCCCGCCGCGGTGCCGTTCGGGCCGTTTCTTGCTGTACGGCTGGACAACGATGTCACCCTGGACTTCATGGACGCGGAAGGCGACGTTGCCCTGCAACACTATGCCTTCCTGATCAGCGACGCCGAATTCGAGCAAAGCTTCGCCCGCATCCGGGCGCGCAATCTAATGTACTGGGCGGATCCCTACCGCCGCCGCCCCGGCGAGGTCAGCACGGAGGATGGCTGTCGCCGAATCTATTTCGAGGATCCGAGCAAGCATTTTCTGGAAATCTTCACGAAGGGATAAGGCGCATGCGCGTCGACAGGAAGACGCGCAACGACCACGGGTTTCGGCATCCCGCACTCAAAGCGATATAAGGTCTCGTCGGCGAGAGACGCCCCATGTGTGCAAGGAGGCGCTGCTGAAGGCATATCACGGCGATGGCAAGGACCCCAGTAATCATGAGATGCTGCTGGAATCGGCCCAATCGGTGGGGCTCGATGCCACTCAAGGGCGACGCGTGCTGGAGAGCGGCGAGTATGCGGACGCGGTGCGCGCCGAAGTGGCGGAATTCCAGGCGATGGGTATCCATCCGTTCCATCGATCATCTTCGACAACCGCTATCTGGTCTCGGGCGGCCAGTCGGCCGAGGCCTTTGCACAGATCATCCGCGACGTGCTGGCGAAGTGGCCTGGCTGACGGCAGCCTGAATTCCGGCATCGGTCCGGTCGGGCACTGGATGGCCTGATTCGGCGCAGCCTTTGTCAACACAACGGCATCGCCGAATATTGGCTACCACCGACGCCGTCGCGCTTGCCCTCAGAGTTCCTGAACGAGTTGCTCCGCCAGTGGCCACGTTCCATAGCCATCCGCCGGTCCAAGATGCCCGACTTCACCGCCGTCGACGAACCGACTGCCCCAGGAGTGCGCCAGCTCGCCGACTCGTTCGAACTTCCCGAGCGGATCATTGCGGCTCGCGACCACGATGCTTGGGAATTTCAGATGGCGCCGCGGAATTGGGGTCCAGCCCTCGTCTGCCAGCGTCTGCGGATCGCTGTATCCGGGCGGCAACGGGCTGCCATAGTCGGTCGGGGCGGCGAGCAATACGCCTTGCACAGTGCACTCCGTCTCCTGTGCCCAGTGAACGGTGATCAGGCAGCCCACACTATGAGCAACGAGGATGACCGGCCCCGAGATGTTGCTGACGACACGCTCCAGGTTCGCTACCCTGGCACGGCGCAACCTCTTGTCCTGATCAATCTGGGGCACGATGCGCACTGCTCGTCCCTGCTGCTGCAAACGCTCTGCCAGCAGCGACTGCCAGTGCTCTGGTATGTGATCGCGAAAGCCGGGAACAATCACAACCGTTGGCTGATTTTCGGATGCCATGAAACTGGAACTCCTCGTTTGGTTTGAAGACGCCTCAGTACAGCCCTGCATATAGAGAGACCAAGTAGTTCTGCCGGCCCGGCTTCGAATCAGTACGGGATATCACCTACGATGCCGGCTTCTCGGGGACGAGTATCTGGCGTTGCGGGCTTCCATGCATATTCGGTCAGGACATTGACTTTCCAATTCACGACATTCCGCGCGCAACTACGGCAAGCGACCCCAATGTTTCGTAGCATGGCGAAGTCCCACCAAGCAGTACATTCCCGACCAAAGAGCGAAGGACAACGCTTCACCCATCCAAGGAAATATTCATGACTTATCCTGTTGTCTTGGTTACCGGTGCAACCGCTGGTATCGGCCGCGCGACGGCGCTTGCCTTCGCAGCCAAAGGCGCGCGACTGGTGTGCTCCGGGCGGAACGCCGCTGCCGGAGCGGCCCTCCTCTCGGAACTCCGGCAGATGGATGCGGAAGCAGACTTCGTGGCGGCCGACATCAGCAGTGAAGACGATGTTATCCGTCTTGTCCGGCATGCCATCGAGCGCTTTGGATGCCTCGACATCGCTGTGAACAGTGCAGGAACGGAAGGAACACCGGGATCCCTTCACGTGAACGGTGGGAAGACCGCCGCGTAGACTGCCTTTTTACTTGCAGTATCAAAAAGGGCAAAGGTTCCACAGGGGTTTCCTGTGGAACCTTTGAAACCGGGAATGCCGCGGAAAGTGCCGACTTGGCAGGAGATCGGCATTCCCGGTGGAGCTTATGTAGATTGGCCTTGATAGCCGCCCTCAGAACACGTGGCGGATACCCACCGCGGCGCCAAACATCGAGCTTTGGCCATTGGACAGCGCGTAGTTGTTGACCGTAAGACTGGTTGCGTAGTTGCTCGCGGCCGATTCCATCGCCAGGCCAGCGTTCTTTGAATAGGCCATGGTCAGATAGATATCCGTACGCTTCGAGAACGCGTAGTCGGCAATCAGGGCAATCTGCCAGGGATTGGCAATGTGCGTGTTGCCGCCGAGGCTCTTCACGTTCTGATAGTCATACTCGAGCGTGAAGTCGAGTGCGGGAGACAGCCGGTACTGACCGCCTATCCAATAGAAATCGTCGCGCATGGTCAGGGTACCGTTCTGGTCCTTGTTCTGGCCCCAGCGATAGCCGCCCATTACCTTCGCCGTGCCATTGATGGCGTAGCTGCCCATGACTGCGGCTTTTCTGAAGGTACCGCTGCCAGTGCCGATCGTCGGATTCCACTGGTCATAGGCAACGCCTATGCCGAAAGGCCCGGAGATATAGCTCAACCCCGCCCCATAGGCGGAGTCGCGGCGAAACTGCCCGGGAACTTCACCGTTGCCACCGGCGGCCGGAACATTTGGGGCGACTTGCGGCAGCGTCGTCCCTACGCCAAACGACATGTTGGCCTGTGCCGTAAGGCCGCCGAACACGCCGACGTACTTCACCGCATTGTCCTCGCGGAAGTTCGCTCCGGTGACCACGCCGATCGGCTCGTACTGGGTGGCATATCGGGCAGGGATAAAGTTGGCCAGCGTAGAAAACAGCGACTGATATTGTCGGCCGAATGTGAGCTGCCCATATTCCGAGCTAAGGCCAACAAAGGCCTGGCGACCAAACAGGCGGCCGCCTTGCTGGGACGTGCCGGTATCGAGATTGAAGCCGCTTTCCAGAACGAAAATGGACTTCATCCCGCCGCCCAGGTCCTCCGTGCCGCGAAGACCCCAACGCGAGCCGGAGTACCCACCGGAGTCCTCGCGGACAACACTATGGCCGGCGCCCGACTTGAAACCGTTGGCGGCCGACGGCACAGCGGCGCCGACGCGATTGACGTACTCGACGTTGACGTCTGCCACACCGTACAAGGTCACGCCGGATTGCGCACTCGCTGCCCCACACGCACTAACGGCGGCCAAGGCAAGAATCTTTCTTTTCACCAGAACTCCTCCACGTTCATTGTTATCGTCTCCAACCTTGTGGCGCGCGGATGCCACGAGGTCAAAGCGTTGCCAGGCGACGAATTGAGATTCGATTTCCCCCTTTACGCAAAACAGCCGCGCATATGCAGGGACGAGCGCGGCCCCTCCCCCTTCGGGTGAGCAATTGCGCTTCGTCCTGTTTTAAAGCTTGAATTTGCTGCGGCTCTACGGGGGGGAATCAGGGCACTAATCGATCTGGATCCCCGCATCGGTAGCGATCTTCGACCAGAGCTGGAGATCGTTGCTGACCATCTCGCGGAACTGCTCCGGAGTCTTCGCAGGTGGCGGCCCAAAGTTCATGGCTTTCATCGTGGCTGCGAGATCAGGAGATTTCTGGACCTTATTGATTTCCTCAGCCAGCCTCTTCAGGATCGCCGGGTTGGTTCCCGAGGGTGCGAAGACGCCGAACCAGCCCACCGCATCGAACTTGTAGCCCTGTTCACCCATGGTCTTGACGTCGGGCAGCTGCGGTGCGCGCGCATTGCCTGCGATGGCGATGGCGCGGACCTTACCGGAACGCAGGAAGGGAATGGGCGCGCCCGGATCGGTCCAGCCGATTTTCACGACACCTGAAGCAAGGTCGGTCAACAATTGATTCGAAGTCCGATATGGAACGTGATCGGTCTTCATGCCGGTCTGCTTCTTGAGCCATTCCATCGTCAGCTGCCCGGAAGACCCCGTGGACCAGGTGGCGTAGCCGTATTTTTCCGGGTTTACCTTCACGAACTGGATCAGCTCCGGCAGGTTGTGAACCGGCAGATCATTGCTCACCAGCAGCACCACCCCGCCCTCCGCGGTCTCGGCGATCGGCACAAGGCTCTTCTTCGGATCGTAGGGGATGGTCTTCAGCACGGCCGGGGCGATGACCATGTTCGATGCCGTGGTGTAAAGCAGCGTGTACCCGTCGGACGGTGCCTTGACAACGACGTTTGTTCCGACGACCCCACTGCCGCCCGGCCGGTTGTCAACGACGACCGGTTGCTTCAAGGACACCGACAGGCGTTGCGCCAGCAGGCGTGCCAGAGAATCGGTTCCTGATCCTGCGGATGACGCTACGACCATCTGAATCGGGCGCGCGGGCCAGGCATCCTCCGCCCGCACCGGCGCGGATGCGTACAACGCCGCAAGCGCTGCCGTGCCCAGCGTGGCAGCAAGCAGCTTTTGCATTCGAAATGTCATTGTCACCCTCCATATAATTTTTCTGTTGGCGATCGCTCTAGCTGCGCTCGTTCCGGATGCATCGCTCTGGCAGCACAGGAACGCCAACCGCAAGGGCGACGCAGCCCCAAGCGGCACGAGCAACGCCGACGCGAAGCACAGCGCAAGAAGGCCGCGTGAACCGTTGTCAGGCCGACTGATTTTCTTGCTTGCGCAGGAATCCCTGGTGGCCACCATTACGATTGGGCGAGAAGCCATTGGCCTGGAGCGTTTCTTCCACGGTGTCGTAGAACACGCCAAGCTTCAGGATCTCTCGCGTCTGCTCCGCCGTCGCGATGGGGCGACCGAAYTCGCSGGMRATRCGCACCAGTTGCTTGATCTGCTCGACMGARCTCATCTTSCCCGTKCGGGTCTGGTTCCAGAGCACATCCTCGATGCCGCATCGCACGTGCAGGCCCAGGGCCATGCCGATCATGTTGATGGGCAGCACATTGAGCACCGAGCTTTCCACCGTGACCACGGCGCCATCGGGTACCGCACGCAGCATGTTGGTCAGGTTGTAGATGTTCGCCTGGTCCATGCCACCACTGATCGCCACCCAGTTCATCACCAGCGGGCCCTTGTAGACGCCGCGGCGAATCATGCGTTCGATCGTTTCAAAGCTGTTGATGTTGTAGACCTGAAACTCGCTCTGGATGCCGGCGGCCGTGAGGCGTCGGATGTGTTCCTCGGCCCAGCTCGGATTCGAGGGCACGATCATGTCCTTGTACGTGTCGTAGAGATGCGGGAATCCGCGCGACACGCCCTTGAAGTCATCCAGGCCGGCATGCTCGGTCACGTTCATCTGCGTCGTGTTGACTGTCACCGTCACCTGATCAGGCTTCGGATCGAGTTCGGCCAGCATATGCCGCGTGTCGTCGCTCAGCCATTTGGCGGCCTGGCCTTCTTCGGGCGCGAAGCTGATGGAGCCTCCAACCTGGATCACCATGTCGGGCACGGCGGCGCGCACCCCGGCGATCAATTCGTTGAACATGGACAAACGCTTGCTCCCCTTGCCATCGGCTTCACGGACATGCAGATGCAGCACCCGGGCACCGGCTTCGTAGCAATCCACCGCCTTCTGGATCTGTTCCTCCATGGTGACAGGGATATCCTCCGGGAAGTCCGCGGGAATCCAGCCCGGCGCATACGGAGCGGCCGTAATGATCAGCGGCTGCTGGTTCTCGGGATACAAGTGGCCGTCAAGGAAGTTCATGATGATGGGTCTCCAGGGTGAATCGTAAAAATTGAGAATGTCGAACCAGATGAGAGCGTTTCCGGGGCGGGAAACCGTCAAATCACAAAGATGGAAGAACCCGTGGTCTTTCGAGCCTCGAGGTCCCGGTGTGCCTGCACGGCGTCTTCCAGCGCATAGCGCTGATTGATCTCGATGCGGATGCGGCCTGCCGCTACATGGCCGAACAATTCATCGACCAGTTCCGCCTTCTCAACAGGATCGGCGATATAGTCGGCCAGGCCGGGACGCGTCAGGTATGCCGAGCCTTTGCGGGCCAGAATTGCCGGATCGAACCCGGTGACCGGGCCGGAGGCGAACCCCACGCACACCAGCAGGCCGCGGCGCTTGAGGGAGTCCAACGAGGCCATGAAGGTGTCCTTGCCCACGCTGTCGAAAACCACGGACACGCCCACGCCATCCGTCAGTTCCCGCACGCGCTTGGCCACGTCCTCATGGCTGTAGTTGATCGTGTAATCGCAGCCATGGGCGCGCGCCACTTCGGCCTTGGCATCGGTAGACACCGTTCCGATCACGGTCAGACCCAGCAGCTTTGCCCATTGCGAAATGATCAGGCCGACACCACCCGCTGCGGCATGCAGCAGAATGGTGTCACCCGCCTTGAACGGGTAGATCCGGCGCATCAGGTAGGAGGCTGACAAGCCCCGCATGGTCATCGCCGCGGCGACTTCGCAAGTGATTGCCTCCGGCAGCTTGATCAGCGGCGCGGCGGAGATCAGCCGCTCCGTGCTGTACGCGCCCAGCGTGTTGGCGAAGCCCGTATAGGTCACGCGGTCGCCGACCGCCAGATGGGTGACGCCGGCCCCGACGGCCTCGATCACGCCGGCGGCTTCGTTGCCGATTCCGCTGGGAAGCGGAACCTGATAAGTGCCGCTGCGGAAGTAGGTGTCAGCAAAGTTCAGTCCTGCGGCCACGTGACGGACGCGGACCTCTCCCGGCCCCGGCTCGCCAACCGTGGCGTCTTCAAAACGAAGGACCTCCGGCCCGCCTGTTTCGTAAATCCTAACGACTTTCGCCATGTGGTCTCCTGCCTTCCTCGAATATGAAGATGCACCTGTGGCTTGCCGATTGAGCTCGCCTGAGGGGCTACCTGTGTGTCGAATCATCAGGCCGGGCCCAGCTTTCCGCTTTCCCGCATGCGTCATGTGCTTTCCTTTTTCTGACAAGGATCTGCGGGGGGGCTCTCAGGTTGGCGTCGGCAGCGCAAGGGTGTAGTCGCGAACTGGCGCGACATGCCGCGGGTGGACCTCGGGGAGGGTGAACTTGCGCCAGGCCTAGAAGCGAGGGATGCGGCTGAGTTCGGTGGCTCACGAAAGCCGGCCACTTGTCTGGCAGATGCTGCCCGCGACCGCCGAGCTGTTTGTCGGACTCGCCCGTTACCGGCACGCGTATGTGCTGCCGCCGACGCCCGGCGAAGAGCGCCCCCGCTGCTTCCGGCGATCGGCGGGGAAAGGGCCTTGATTCGCCGCAACAAAGCAGCCGCCTACGCTGTTTGCACCACCATCAACTTCCGAAACGCAAGAAGAAGCGATCGACTTCAGTGTGCTCGCGGACCGGCCCTTTCTGGTCGCGATGCTGGTTGTCGTACTGGTCGCCGGAAAATTGCTAGCCTTGATGTTCCTGGCCGGCAAGATCAACCTGCCGCGCGAACAGCGCATCTATTTCGCGATCCTCCCTTTCGCAAGGAGGCGAATTCGCCTTCGTCGTGACCGCCGCGGCACAGGCCGCGCGCTTGCTCGACAGCGAGCAGTTGTCCATCCTGGGACTGTCAATCGACAGTCGCCCGAACGCACTACGGAAGACCAGGTGATGGTGACCCTTGCAAGCCAACTGCGCACTGCACGTGGGGCAAACGCTGATCCGGGCAACCGCTTCGGCAACCTGTGCCGCGACCATCGTGCGCTGCAGCCGACTCAGCAATGATTTCGCTTCCTCCAGATGCAGGCCTATAAGCCGAGGGGTTCGTGGATATGTGAAGCAAAAAGCGCTTATTTGGACTGTTCAAGATAAGATACATTTTTGTAACTTATACGGGATATCCAAATCTACACGTCCCCGGCGCTATTCCGCTTGACGTAGGGAACGGGCTTTTCCGCAGCAAGCCGTCTTCCCACCTAGCTTTGCGGTCAACCATCACTTAAGATACATAAATGTAACTTAAGCAGAGAATATGACCTCCTGGGAATTCTACGGACGAATGAGGACGCTGGAGACTCTGGACCGGATTGTCCATGGCCCAAACTGGTTCTTCTGCCGCATCCAAGGCCGACGACGCATTGGCAAGACGACCCTGCTGCGTGAGCTATCCAAGAGCGAACCGTCGTTACTCGCTCGGATGGTCTACATGCAGATACCAGACTCAGACGAGCGAGATGTGGCGGCTGGGTTCCGCCGGGCGCTGGAAGACTGCGAATCCGAGATCGCAAATGCACTGGCCCCGCAAGTCACTGACTTCGCCTCGATGGCCGGCGTGATCGGCCTTCTATGCCGCCGCGGCTTGATCGTCGTGTTGGACGAATTCCAGTATTTCACGGAGGGGAGGCTCTACGCCTTCAACTCATTCCTGCAGGAGCAAGTGGACCGGCTGCGCGATACGCAAGGGGGCGGGCTGTTTGTCCTTGGCTCCCTGCAGTCGGAAATGAGCGCGCTCCTCGACGACAAGGGTGCGCCGCTCTTTGGGCGGCTCACTGCGACTATCGATCTGCAGCACTGGGATTTCGAGGACTTGATCGAGGTGTACCGCGCACACGATATCCGCGACCCGCACCATTGGCTCACGCTCTGGGGCTTCTTCGAAGGCGTTCCCAAGTTCTACCGGGACGCGTATGACCAGGGCCTATTTCAGGTGGACGCCCGGTTTCAGGAAGCCTTGCTCGAGCGGATGTTCCTTCGCGAAGGCAGCCCTCTGGCCGAAGAGGCAGACACATCCTTCCTCCGTGAGGTGAAGGGCAGACTGCTCTCTGTCCTAAACTTCCTCTCGGAACATCCGGGCTCGAGCCACGGGCAACTGGTCGGCACACTGCTGCGGGATGAAGACGAAGCGTCGTTGAAGGTCACAATCAAACGCTTGGTCGAGAATTACCATATGGTCGACAAGCGCCACCCGGTGTTCTCGGAGAGCAAGAGCCGCAATTCCCGCTATTACATCACCGACAACTTTCTGCAGGTGTGGCTGTCGGTCGTGAAGCCGGCGCGGGACGCTTCTCGCATGCGCCCGCTATCGAAGGCGATCGATCTGACACTCCCTCGGCTGCACGGACACGAGGGATACGCATTCGAGAAGCTGATTCGTCAGTTGCACGTAGAGTGTTCGCGAAAGGGCGTGGGCGATTTCTCGCTGACCTCCATCGAACTGGGCTACTGGAATCGGCCGCGAGACGAACAGAACGCGATCGAGATCGACATCGTCGCACTCGACGAGGACGCGCGGCGTATTCGCTTCGGCTCGTGTAAGCGCAGTGCAAGCAAGCACACCCTGTCCTCGCTTTCCGAATTTGAGCAACAAATCGAGCGGTTCATGTCGACAAAGGAAGGGCGCCGGGTGAAAGGGTGGACTTCGACCAAGGCGCTGTTCTCGCCAGCCTTTTCTGACGAAGAGGCTCGGGCGTTGACGGCCGCCGGCTACCAGTGCCTGGACTTGCCGGCGTACGTCAGGATGCTTACGTCTCCGCGGTCAGTGTGATACTCGGGCCAGCCCGCAGAGCGCTGTGGCGAGCGTTGCACTGCTACGTGCGCGTGGCGGTGGAGCGGAGGTGGTCAGGACCGCCAACATCAAAGCCGAATAGTCTTTGCTGCATGACGTGGGGCGACATCCTTTCAGCGCTCTCCCAGGCTAAACAGCGTCTTGAGCTCGTCCCGGCTAAGATTACCGATCCACTGTTCGCCCGTGCCTACTGCCAAGTCGGCCAGTTCCCGCTTGGCGAAAATCATGTCATTGATACGCTCTTCAAACGTAGCGCGAGTGATGAATCGGTGGACCTGAACGTTGCGCTGTTGGCCAATGCGATAGACTCGGTCGGTTGCCTGCGCTTCCACCGCTGGATTCCACCATAGATCGTAATGGATGACGTTGGAGGCCGCGGTCAGATTTAGCCCTGTCCCGCCGGCTTTAAGTGACAGAATAAATACACGCTCGGTACGGTCGTTTTGAAATCGCTCGACCATAGCATCTCGTTTGGTTCGCACGACACCCCCGTGCAGAAATAGCGGATCGCGGCCATATCGCTGTCGCAGCCAACTGCAGAGCAGGGTTCCCATCTCGCGGAACTGGGTGAATACCAGCACCTTTTCGTGGCTGGCGTGGATATCGTCGATGAGCTCGAAAAAACGCTCCGCTTTGCCAGACGCCGCCGCGTCGGCCTGTCCCTGTTTCAAATATTGCGCCGGATGGTTACAGATCTGCTTCAATGCCAGAATCATCTGCAGCACCAGGCCTTGGCGCTTGAAGGTGTCGGATTCCCCTGAGATGACTCGCAATCCCTCCTGTACCACCGATTGATACAGCGCCGTCTGGGCCTTGGTCAGCGTGCAGTATTGATCCTGCTCGATCTTGTCGGGCAGATCGCTGATGACGGCCTTGTCGGCTTTCAGGCGTCGCAGCAGGAAGGGGGCCGTGACCCGCTTGAAGCGCTGCACGACATGCTGATCGCGCTGGATCTGAATCGGCATCGCATATTCCCGCGCGAATTGATTGAGGCTTCCCAGATAGCCCCGGTTCGCAAAGTCCAGGATGCTCCAGTACTCGGACAAGCGGTTCTCCACCGGCGTCCCACTCATGGCAATAAAGCTGCTGGCCGCGATCGCTTTCACGGCCTTGGTCTGGGCGGCAGCCGGGTTCTTGATGTTCTGGGCCTCATCCACTACGACGACGCGCCATGCCAAGGCATGGAGGGTAGCAGCAGCCGTACGCGCGATACCGTAGGTCGTCAGCAGGACATCAGGCCGACTCACCGCGAGCTCACGCTTGCTGCCGTGGAAGATGCCAACGCTCAGGTTGGGGGCGAAACGCCCAATTTCCTTCTGCCAATTGGTCAACAAACTGGTAGGCACGATGACCAGGGCCTTGGCGTCGTCAAGCGCGCCATCCTCCTTGAGCTTTTGCAGCGTAGCGATGACCTGCAGTGTTTTGCCCAACCCCATGTCATCGGCGATCACGCTGCCCAAACCGATTCGCGCGTTGCGATAAAGCCAGGCATAACCCCGCTGCTGGTAAGGGCGTAGGGTGGCGTTGATACCACGAGGCAACGGGACCGTGCCCGCTTCCACCAAATCTTGAATGATCTTGCGGGCCTTGGCATCCAGGCCAACGGTCGTGCCGGCGAGTTCGCCTGCGAGGGCCACGCGCAACAGTTCAGCGCCCGAAGGTGCCAATGGCTTAAGCAGTTGGGCACGCAGGCGCTCGATCTCTTTGGGATCCAGATAGACGTACGCCCCTTTGAAACGTACAACGCCTGCGGCATCCTTCACCAACCTTTCAAACTCGGCGCGCGTAATGAGATGGTTACCGACGGCCACTTTCCAGTCGAAGGCAAGAACATCGTCGGCGCGAAAAAATCCCGCAGTATCGGTCGCCGTACCCTTGATCTGCATGGACAGGCGAGGTCGCAGTAGATGGTTGAGCGCCTTCGGTAGCAGCGCGCGAATCCCGAGCAAGCGGATTACCGGCAGCGTATCAAACAGCAAGGCCGGCAGCTCATCCGCAGCAATCTTGACGGGGGTCTTGGCGCCAGCACTGATATAGGCATTGAGCGGTTGGAAAAACTCGGCCAGTAGCGCGATTGTCTGCAGAATGCCAAAACGGCCCTTCGACCAGGCCTCATCGGTCAGAATCGCTGCCAGTGGTACTGGTTTCTCCAGCGCTGCCGAACGATGCTCGATCGCGAGTGCCAGCCCGAAATGGCCCGCTTTTGCCTCCTCGAGGCATAGCACCGGTACATGTTCTCGGCGCGCCAGATGGTATCGGGATAGCCAGGTGTGAATGCCGGCGGCGATTTCCCCTTCACCGGGACCGTCGTAGCGGGCTCGGCCGGTGCAGAAGAACAAGGCCATCGTCTTATTCCCGAGGGGCTTTTCGCTGGCGCCATCCGCCCATGCGTGAATGAAGTGATTCAGAAACAGAGAACAGAGGAACGTTGCCTGGGCCTCCTGGGTGAGGACGGCACGCTTCCTTCCCTTCCCGGTCTTGACCAGGCCAGCTGGCAACGCAGTGGCAAGTCGCTGCATGACGGTCGCCACGAAACCATCGAGCGTGGCTGGGAGCCAGCGCAGCAAGACAGTGTCGGTATCCTCCAAGAGGATTTGCGGGATCACCGCGCCATGCGCGATCAACTGCAGTGCCGTCAAGCGCACTTGGAACAGCGCGGCGACCTCGGGCTGCACGTCTGGCAGATTGCTCACATCTACGTGAGCCAGTGCTGCTTCCAGTGCTTCGATGGTGGTGATGTCCTTCGTGCCGAACACCGACGGGTGCAATCTTGCGTCCAGTTCAATCCCCGGCCGGTCATCACCGGAGAACGTGAGGCGCTGCGCGTCGACGGCACCGGCGCGGGAATCCATGGCTTGTCGCGCGGCCTTTCTCGAACGTGCCAGAAGACGCCGCAACGTCTCGCGAAAATCTCCATTGGGAAAGAAAGTGGGGCGCGCCGGCAGCACCTGTAGCAGTGGATCGGACAGGTCCGGAATCCCGGAGAAATCCAGCTGATCAAGCGCAGCAAGATCCCCCGCATCAGCCAGGGCCTCTGAAGCTGTCGGCAGCAACTCGGTCAACGTGGGGAGGACAGCCCCAGCTGCCGGCGCCAAATGGATGTCGCGCGACTTCAAGGCTTGCGCCAGGTCGACACCCCGCAATGAAAACACCAGGAACGGATTGCCGTCGATTTCCCGGCTCAGGAGGTAAATCACCGCCGCCAAGTGCTTGCAAGGCACGGCCCAATCGGGGCAGGAGCATTGCATATCGAGGTCCTTCCACCGGGCAGGGAAGACGGAAATCCCAAGATTGCGTGCGTGGTCCAGCACCGACGGATCCAGTTCCCGGTTGAGCATCCGGGCGATCAGGGTGGGCTCGGCGGCGATGGCGTCCAGAAGCCGTGCGGAATCCTTGGCGGAAAGCGGCGGTACCGTGATCGTCACCTGGTAGGGACGTGGCCGGGAGCCCTGTATCTGGGCGTGGATCGTCCCGGCCCTGACGACAAGATCCTTGACCGCTCCTTTGTTCGCGTAGGTCCGCCCGCGCGGCAGACGATTGTCGTAGTCGATGTGTGTCAGGGCATTGAGCCATTGCTCGCCCCACCACGTTCTACCGAAGGACTGTCGCACCACTGGCCGGGCCTCCTTCAATGCTCGGTGGATTTTCCGATCTGAGGGGAATCCGCTATCCAAATCAGTGCCATTCCCCGGCGCCGGATCAAAGCGCCCCGCTGCCTCCAGTTCCTCCATCGGCAGCCCGTACTCGGCCATCTGGGCCTGGATCCAGCGAATCGCGTTCGCCCGCTGATTTCTTTCTGTCATTGCTACCGTCGTCGCTGTCGTTGCCGTCATCCGGGGGGCAGCAGGTGCCCTCTGTTCTTTGTCCTGCTCATGCGCTTGAGCAAGGCCGTCAATTGGCCGGGGTAGGCTGGCGCCCACGGCTCAGCTGATGCAATCGCCCCGATCAGCGCACGGTACTCTCCATATTGATCGGCATTGAGCGCGGCGACAACTTTCGTGGCGAATAGTGCAGGGTCGACGCCTGCGTGGGCACTCACCTTGACCAGATCGGAGCAGGCCTCGTCAAAGATACCACTGACTTCCCATCCCTCTTCGGTCGTGCGTTCATAGACCGTTCCGGCCAGCGCGAAGAATTCCCACATCAGGTCGGGTGCGCGATCGGGGGCAGCTCCGGCAATAGAGGAGGCGATGGCCACCCGGATGGCATCGAGCTCCGCTGYCAATTCGCTGAGCTGTTCCGCGTCGAGAAACGACGTTTGCGCGCCGAGTTCACTGATCCATTCGCGGACGGCAGCGACCATGTTCTCGCCGTGGGGGGCGGCCAGCTCAAATCGCAAGCGACGCCGTAGACGGGGATGCGTCCTGGCCAACTCGGCCAGCACCGTCCCCTGGCGCTCCGGTTTGATCGTCGCCACGGCTTTGACATCAATTTCATCGTCGATCGACAACAACTCCCTCCCTCAAAATTCCCCGGATGCAACCGAGCACACCGGACACGCGCGACGGCCGTTGCTGCGTGAGATCGAGGCACGAGGTAAGCAAGCTCCGTCCGCGACAGCGCAATGGCTCTCTGGATTCCGAATGCGTAACCTTGATCGCGCCAGTAGTGCCAGTCCGCGACCGCAACGCGCGTCGGCTTGTCGCCGTTCACCGGATCGATCTGGGCTAGGGGCGCCACCACGTCGCATTCGCCCCACCGAACCTAGGCAAAAATGCCGACCCGGCGGAGATCTTCATGAGCGAGTCCGGTGACCAAGACGTGTTCGCCGATGGGCAGCGGCGAGGAGTCCATCGCCTTGCGAACACTGGCTTTGAATGGAAACGAGAACTCTTCTTCCAGGTAGCAGTACCACGATAGCGCACGCTCCTCCTCGGTAGACGCGTCGACGACGATTTCCATCTCGATGCGATGCTCACGTTGCGCGTTGAGCTTTAGCTTGGCCATGATGTCGTTCGATAACCGCCTGCGCGCGAGGCGCGTTCCAACTCGGCCCCGAATTCGGTATACAACTCCGCCAACTGGCGGTCAGGCCGCTTGCGCCAGCGCCTTGTGCCCTGCAACTCTTCAACATAGCCGCGGGTGCTTTCCATCTTGCGCCTGCCGAGAACTCAGCCCACAGCGGTCTCTAGCGCAGCTTCGTATTGCCCCAGGCAAGCCATGCCATTCATCCGTGAGCGCTGCAGTAGCGTCCAGCGTCCGTTGCGCTCG
>NZ_JBFTNF010000059.1:0-59977 GCF_056397345.1 Cupriavidus sp. 05N38 | reverse complement strand
GCTGCCGATGCCGCGCCCGTTCATGGCGGGTATCGGCCATACCTACCTGGCGCATGCCGCCGACGCCTCGTTCCCGAGCGACCACGTCACGCTGCTGGCCACGCTCGGCTTCGTCCTGGTCCGCGCGCGCAGCGCCGGCTTGCGCGTGAGCGGAGCCGGCCTGCTGGCGGCCGCGGCCGCCACGGGCTGGGCGCGTGTCTACCTCGGCGTACACTTTCCGCTGGACATCGCCGGCGCGTTCGCGCTGGCGGCGTGTTGCGCGGCCATCGCGGCGGGCGCGTCCACCCGCCCGCTGCTTGCCACGCTCACGGCGCGTGCCGAGCAGCTTTACCGATACGTACTGGCCAGACCGATCGCGCGCGGATGGCTCAACCCATGACACTGGGAGACCCGATGGCGCCCGTTGCGCAGCGTGCCGCCGGCAATGGCGTGCCCTCCCCTGTGTTTGCCGTGCCTCCCGCGGCCGCCAGCCTGGTCGTCAGTGGGGTGGTAGGCGTCGGGCGCGGGCCGTTCAGCCTTGCCGTGGAGCCTGGCCGCTGCGTGGTGCTGTCCGGCGCTTCCGGCGCGGGCAAGAGCCTGCTGTTGCGCATGATCGCCGACCTCGACCCCAATCGCGGCGATGTCAGGCTGGGCCTGGTGCCGCGCGAAAGCATGAGCGCGCCGGCCTGGCGGCGCCAGGTCATGTACGTGGCGGCGGAGTCCGGGTGGTGGGGCGACGACGTGCTCGACCACATGGAAGATGCGGCGGCGGCACAGGCACTGCTGGCCCGCCTGCACCTGCCGCCGGACATCCTGCRGGCCGCCACGGCGCGCCTGTCCACCGGCGAGCGGCAGCGCCTGGCCCTGATCCGCGCGCTGGTGCGCCGGCCGCGCTTCCTGCTGCTTGACGAGCCGACCTCGGCGCTGGACGCCACCGCCACGCTCGCCGTGGAAGCCCTGCTTGACGATTGCAAGGCGCAGGGACTCGGGCTGCTGGTGGTGTCGCACAATCCCGCCCAGGTCGCGCGGCTGCAAGACCGCCACTACCGCCTCGGCGCCACCGGGCTGGAGGCGGTGCCGACATGACCCCGATCCCGCTCTCGGCCTACGATCTGGCGCTGGCCAGCCTGCTTGTGCTCGGCGGCGCCGGGGCATCGCTGGCCATGTCGCTGGGCGTGCACCGGAGCCTGCTCTGGGCCGCCGGCCGCATGGTAGTGCAGTTGCTGCTGGTCGGCCTGGTGCTGCGCACGGTGTTCGGCCTGTCCTCGCCGCTGGCGACCGCGCTGACCGTGACGGCCATGATCGCGGCCGCCGCGCGCGAGGTAGGCAGCCGGCAGGAGCGGCGCCTGGCGGGCCCCTGGCATGCGCTGATCGGCGCCGCCGCCGTGAGCCTGCCCACTCTGGTGGTGACCGTGCTGGCGCTGACCACGGCGTTGCGCCCCACGCCCTGGTACGACGCCCGCCATGCCATCCCGCTGGCCGGCATCATCCTCGGCAACGTCATGAACGCCGCCAGCCTGGCGCTCAACGGCGCCTTTACCGCCGTCTGGCATCAGCGCGCGGCGATCGATGCGCGCCTGGCGCTGGGCGACGACCGCCATGCCGCGCTGCGCGTGATCGTGCGCCAGGCGGTGCGCAGCGGTATGCTGCCCACCATGAACACCATGGCCGCGGCCGGCATCATCACCATGCCCGGCATCATGACCGGCCAGATCCTGGCCGGCATGGACCCGATCGCCGCGGCGCGCTACCAGATCCTGCTGATGTTCCTGCTCGCCGGGGGCAGCATGCTCGGCGTGATCCTGGCCGCCACGCTGGCGGTGCGGCGCCTGACCGACCACCGCCAGCGCCTGCGCCTGGACCGGCTGCAGCGGCGCTGACGGCGACCCATCAACGTACAAAGGACCCCTGCCATGCGCCTGCTGCTGGTGGAAGACGACCCGATGATCGGCGAAAGCGTGGAGGAAGGCCTGCGGGCCGAAGGCTATGCGGTTGACTGGGTCAGGGACGGACGCCTGGCCGATGCCGCGCTGGCCGCCAATGCCCCCGGCACCTACGACGCCATGCTGCTCGACCTGGGCCTGCCCGGGCGCTCCGGCGAAGACGTGCTGCGGCAACTGCGCGCGCGCGGGCTGGCGCTGCCAGTGCTGATCCTGACCGCGCGCGACGCCACCGCGGACCGCGTGCGCGGACTCGACGCCGGGGCCGACGACTACCTCGTCAAGCCGTTCGATCTAGACGAACTGTTTGCCCGCATCCGCGCGCTGCTGCGCCGCAGCGCCGGGCGCATCAGCAGCGAGCTGGCCCATGGCCGCGTGCGCCTGGACCCGGCCACGCGGGAGGTACGCTGCGCGGGCGAGATCGTCGCGCTGTCGATGCGCGAGTTCATGGTGCTGCAGGCCCTGATGGAACAGCCCGGCCATGTGGTCTCCCATGAGCGCCTGCGCGAAGCCGTCTACAACATGAACGAGGAAATCAGCAGCAATGCGGTGGAAGTCCATATCCACGCGCTGCGCAAGAAGCTCGGCGCGGACTTCATCCGCAACGTGCGCGGTGTCGGCTACAAGCTGGGAGGCTCGGCATGAGGACGATCCGTGCCCAGTTGCTGGCCGGCCTGCTCGGGGCGATGCTCATGTGCGCCCTGGTGGCGGGCGCGGGCGCATACTTCAAGGTAAGGCGAGAAGCCAGCGAGGTCTTCGATGCGCAACTGGAGCAGGCAGCGCGCATACTGCCGCCACACCTGGCGAGCGAAACCACGCCGCCGCTGGGCGACCACGAACTGGACGAGGAGATCGTGGTACAGGCCTGGGACGTACAGGGCCGCCAGGTCTACGCCTCGCATCCGATCTCGCTGCCGCGCGCGGACCTGCCGGGCTTCCATGACCTGCGCGCGCAAGGCCGCGAATGGCGCATCTACGGCGCGCACGTCGGCGAGCGCTATGTGCAGGCCGCGCAATCGCTGGTGTTTCGCCGCAAGCTGGCGGCCTCGCTCGCGCTTGGCGCACTGCTGCCCATTGTGGTGCTGGTCCCGGTGCTTGGCCTGCTGATCCACTTCGTGGTGCGGCGCTCGCTGCGCCCGGTGGAGGAGATCGCGCGCGCGGTCGGCAGCCGCTCGGCCGACAGCCTGGCGCCGCTCGACGACAGCGGCCCGCCTGAACTGGTGCCGGTGGTGGAAGCGCTCAACGCCCTGCTCGACCGGCTCAGGCAATCGATGGACACCCAGCGTGCGTTCGTCGCCGATGCCGCGCATGAGTTGCGCACACCGCTCACGGCGCTCAAGCTGCAGTTGCAGCTCGCCCTGCGCGCCGACAGCGCTGACAAGCAGAAGCTGGCGCTGGCCAAGCTGGGCGACCGCCTGGACCGCACCACCCACCTGGTGGCGCAGCTGCTGACGCTGGCGCGCAGCGAGGACAGTACCTCCGCGGCCCAGTCGCTGGTCGGCGACGTGCGCCTGCACGACGTGGCCGTGCAGGTGGTACGGGAGCTGCTGCCCATGGCCGAAGCCAGGGAGGTGGACCTGGGCCTGGAAGCCCGCGACCCCGAATGCCGGGTGCGCGGCGTGGCCGGCGATCTGTTCATCCTGCTGCGCAACCTGGCCGACAACGCGATCCGCTACGCCGGCGCCGGCGGCCGGGTCGACCTGCGCATCGAGCTGGCCGATGGCGCGCCCGTGCTGGCCGTGACCGATACCGGCCCGGGCATCGCGCCGGCCGAGCGCGACAATGTGTTCCGGCGCTTTCACCGCGGCAATGCCAGCGACGCGCACGGCAGCGGGCTGGGCCTGGCGATCGTGCAGAACATTGCCACGCGCCATGGCGCCACGGTGCGGCTGGAAGACGGCCCGGCGGGCCGCGGCCTCACCGTGGCCGTGGTGTTTCCGGCGCAGGGCAGCGCATGAGCGATCACAAGCATCCGATGCAAGACCGATCTCCCACTCGCGTTCACACCGAGGTTCACCCCGAAGATCACGCCAACGCGCAACCCCGCGGACCCGAGTGGCTTGCCCGGCCGGTGGCGGGCCTGCCGGCCGGCATCTGGCTGCTGGCAGGCCTGGCGGTGCTGCTGCTGTGGTTCGGCACGCTCGGCGCCCGCCACCTGCTCAGCTCCGACGAGGGCCGCTATGCCGAGATCTCCCGCGAGATGTTCGCCACCGGCGACTGGGTCACGATCCGCTACAACGCGCTGAAGTACTTCGAGAAGCCGCCGTTCCACATGTGGGTCACGGCGCTGTCGTACACGCTGTTCGGCGTGGGCGACTGGCAGGCGCGCCTGTGCGTGGCGCTGTCGGGCATGGTGGGGCTGGTGGCGTCGATGTTCGCGGCGGCCCGCTGGTACGGCAAGCGCGCGGGCCTGCTGACCGGCCTGGTGCTGGTGGCCGCGCCGATGTGGAGCGTGGCGGCGCATTTCAATTCGCTGGACATGACGCTGTCCGGCGCCATGGCCTGCGTGCTGGCCTTCATGCTGGTGGCCCAGCATCCCGCGGCCACGCCGGCGGCGCGCCGCTACTGGATGTGGGCATGCTGGGTGGCGATGGGCGTGGCCATCCTCAGCAAGGGGCTGGTGGGCATCGCGCTGCCCGGGCTGGTGCTGGTGGTCTACACGCTGATTTCGCGCGACGTCGCCCTGTGGAAGCGTCTGCATCTCCTGACTGGCATCGCCTTGATGCTGGCGGTCACCGTGCCGTGGTTCTGGCTGGTATCGGCGCGCAATCCCGAGTTCCCGCACTTTTTCTTCATCCACGAACACTGGCAGCGCTATACCTCAACCGTGCATTCGCGCGGCGGGCCGGTCTGGTATTTCGTGCCGCTGCTGGTGGCGGGATTCCTGCCCTGGCTCGGGCTGGCGCCGCGCATGTGGGCGGTGCTGCGCGACGACCGCGCGGCGGCGCGCACGGCGACGTCACGGCAGTTCCGCCCGCCGCTGCTGCTGGCGGCCTGGGCCGGCGCGATCTTCGTCTTCTTCAGCCTGTCGGGCTCCAAGCTGCCCGGCTACATCGTGCCGGTCTTCCCCGCCCTGGGCATGCTGGCCGCCATTGCGCTCGAGCGCATCGACGACCGCGGCTGGCGCCGCCAGGTCAGCGGCATGATGGCGATCATGGTGGTCGGCCTGCTGGCCAGCCCGGTAGTGGCCACGCTGCATTCCAACCACACGGCCAACGCCGACTACCGCCGCTACGCGGTCTGGGTGGCGGCCGCGTTCGTCGTGATGCTGGCAGGGCTGTGGCCCGCCCGCCGGCTCCTGCGCACCCATGGCCGGATGGCCAGCATGCTGGTGTACTCGCTCGCCTTGTTCGCCGGATTTACCACGGCGCTGCTCGGGCACGAATCGATCGGTGGCCCGGCCTCCGGCGCGAACCTCGTGCCGGCGATCCGGGCCGTGCTCACCGACGACATGCCGATCTACGGCGTACGCACGCTGGATCACACGCTGCCGTTCTACCTGCGCCATGCCACCGTGATGGTGGAGCACCCGGACGAACTGGAGTTCGGCACGCAGCAGGAGCCGGAAAAATGGCTGCCGACACTCGATGCCTTCATCGCAAAATGGCAGGATGGCCAGCATGCCGTGGCGATCATGTCGCCCGAAACCTACCGCCTGCTGCAAGAGCGGAAGGTGCCGATGTCCAAGATCGGCGAGGACAAGCGCCGGGTGGCAGTGAGCAACTTTGCGCCGTAGGATCGCCTGATCCGGCGTCTGTGCTGGCCACGGGGGCGTGTCCTCAGCCCTCCTCAGAGCTGGACCGAGGCGTGTCCGATGCCATCGAACTCCGCGGTCACGAGGTCGCCTTCGGACGCGTCGAGGATGCCCACCCAGGTGCCAGTGGTGACAACCGTACCAGCCTCCACGCGTCGTCCCTCGCGCGTGGCGTGGCGCAGCCACGCAAGCAGTCCGTAGGCCGGATCGCCGAGCGCATGGGTGCCGCGGCGCTCGGTCGCTTCGGTGCCGATCTGCACCCGGCAACGCTGGGTAGCCCAGTCCCGGCCGACATAGTCACGCCACTCTCCGAGCACCAGTGCGCCATGTGACTGCAAGTCGGCGAGCTTCAGCAGGGCTGGCGCGGCCACGTACTGCTGCCAGCGCGAATCGACGACTTCAATGGACACCGCCATCGCATCGACCAACGCCCCCGCGCCGGCGCGGTCAAGACTGGCCGCTTGCGCGGCGTCGACGCTGCGACCGATCCGCAGCGCAATTTCAGCCTCGATGCCGCGCCTTGTGAAGGGCCAGTCGCCGGCCTGCGCGGGACTGGCCCACACGCCGGCTGACGGCAGCTGCGCATGTGTCAGCGTCGCGTCACGCGAAGCACCCCCGGATTTCCAGTAGGCGGTGCCGGCGTCTTTCCAGCCCAGCGAACGCGCCACGATCGCCTGAACGGCATAGGCCTGGTCGGCGTTTTCAAGTGCGGTGGCGAAAAGCTCCGCATCGGCGCAACGGCGCTCGCCCCGCGCGCTGAGCAGCGCCTGCGCAACCCGGTCGATATTGGATGATGTCATGCGTTCAAGTACCTCTTCAAATGTGATGAATATCGCCTTCAGCGCCGCTCGCCGGCGAGCGTGCAACGCGCGCTGCGGCGAGCGGACCGGCTTTCACGACCGGATTGCACTCGCTGTACTGCCATCGACTGCCGGGCCGGCTTCGTCGTCGGCGGCGGTCTCACCCATGGCGCGCCCGAAGGTTTCCGGCGCGAACTGCACGCTCAACGCAAACACGGCGTACATTGCAGCGAGCATGCTGAACATGCCGCCAACACCATGGCTTTCAAACACGCGGCCACTGACCAGCGGCGTCAGCGCTCCCGCCAGCGTGCCAAGCGCCAGGATCACCGAGGTGCCGAATGCGCGCACATGGGTCGGATATTGCTCCGGCGCGAAGATCCAGATCGAGGTGTTCAGCAACACCACACAGAACGTAAAGGCGGCGCCAAATAGCAGCACCAGCGCTACGTTATAGGTCAGGAAGCCGAAGCACAGCCCGGCCGCGCAGGCCAGCCCCGCGCCGACCGTCAGCACGCGCTTGCGCGGAAAGTGATAGCCGCAGTATGACGCCGCCAGCGCGCCAAACAGACTGCCGCTTTGCATCACCATGGTAAAGAGAAAGCTCTTCGAGATGGTGTAGCCCTGCGACATCAGGATGGTCGGCATCAGGGTCAGCACCGAGATCTGCGCGCCGTAGGTCATCGATACCGCAATGCCCAGTGCGATCGTGCGTCGCCCCAGTCGCCCCCTGAAGATATCGCTCAACCGCACCTTGGTGCGCGGGGCGTCGTCCTGCACCGCAGCCTTGATATAAGGTGTCGGCTCCCCGTCGAGCTTGCCCAGGCGGCCGGACGCGAGGACCGACAGCACCCGGTTAGCTTCATCCACGCGCCCCTTGGACAGCAGGAAGCGCGGCGTCTCGGGGATAAATCGCCGGTAGAACACGACAAAGAACGCCGGCAGCACCAGGCAAGCAAACAGCCAGCGCCAGCTGTCCGGCCCCGGGAACAGGGCGAACACGGCCAAGCCGAAGGCCGGGGCCAGCATATTGCCCAGGCCACCGCTGCCCACGCTGACCATCCCTACCGCGGTACCGCGGAAGCGCGTCGAGCACAATTCGGCCAGCATGGTCACGGCAATGGAGATTTCGCCGCCGAGGCCGATGCCGACAATGAAGCGGCCCGCCGCCAATACCCCATAGTTGGGTGCCAGCGCGCAGATGATGGCGCCCAGCGTGAACAGCAGCAAGTTCACGCTCAGCATCGTGCGCCTGCCGTAGCGGTCCGCGATATAGCCGGAGCCGATGCGCCCCAGCGCGGCGGCGCTGAAGGTCAGCGTATTGAGGAAGCCAATTTCCGCGACCGAGATTCCCCACTGCTCTCGCAATATGGGGCCGACCAGGCCAACGGCGTTCTGCTCGAAGACGTCGAACATCACCCCCAGCATGATCAGGAAAATGATCTTCTTGTGCGAGGCCGTTACCCCGATGCCATCCATGGCCCGGTCGAGTTCGTGCTGCTGTGGGGAATTCGGCGATTGAACTACAGTTTCTGCGCCCATCTTTGTCTCCTCCTCGTTGCGAGGGTGTCGCGGTATGTCCGCGACCTTGTCGCCGCCGTGTCCGGCGGGCGTTTGTAGAGCAGCGATAAAACTTCGTTCCGACGGCTGTTCGCTATGCCAGCGCTGGTGTCGAGTGCGGTGGCCGGCGCGCGCGCAACGCCTGCTCCGCGGCAAAGGCAAGCCGTATCAGCACGGGTTCCGTGAAAGGGAGGCCAAAGAACTCCAGTCCGACCGGCACGCCCTGGCGTGCATGGCCGTCCGGTGCCGAAAACCCGGCCGGAATGACAATGGCCGGAAAGCCGGTGGCCGATGCGAGCACACCATTGCGCTCTGCCTGGGTCTCGCCAACCGGCACCACCAGGCGCCGCTGGTGCGGAAACGCCAGAGCGTCGAGCCGATGACGCGCCATCAGGTCCTGCAGCCGCTCGCGCAATGCCTGCTGGCGCCGCAGCCGCTCGCGGTACTCGCGTTCCCGACCGCTCAGGGCAGCAGCGGTAACCAGCGTTCCCGCCACGCTCGGATGGACCTCCCCCGCGGCGATGATGTCCTTCATCGAGCGCACTGGCACGCCGGGTGCCATCCCCTTCAGGTAGGCGTCGAGATCGCGCTCCATCTCGTAGTGGTGCACAAGCGTGGAGGCCAGCAATTCGTCCGGGCTGATGGCGTCTTCAATCGCGACGAGCTCGGCGCCCTGGGCAGCGATCACCGACAGCGCTGCCTGCATGACGGCGTTGACGGGACGGTGCACCTCCTGGTCGCCGAAGAAATGGCGCAGCACGCCGATGCGCGCGCCCTTGAGTCCATCGCGGTCAAGGCTTGCGGTGTAGCTCGCCGGAATGTGCGGCGCGCCCACGCTGGTGACCGGGTCGGCATCGTCATAGCCGGAAATGACATCGAGCAGCCGCGCCGTATCGGCGACGGTGCGGGTGATCGGGCCGATGGTGTCCTGCGTCAGCCCGCACGGGACCAGCCCCGACCGGCTGACCAGCCCCATGGTCGGGCGCAGGCCAACCAGGCTGTTTGCAGAGGCCGGCGAGCGGATCGAATTGACGCCGTCGGTGCCGATGCCCAGCAAGCCGAAGCTGGCGGCGATGCCGGCGCCGGTGCCGCCGCTGGAACCGCCAGGCGTGCGCGTCAGGTCATAGGGGTTCAGGGTCTGTCCAGCCAGGGTGCTGACCGTCTCGCCTCCCGAGGCGAGTTCATGCAGGTTGGTCTTGGCCAGGACGATGGCGCCGGCCTCGCGCAGGCGGCGGATGACAAAGGCATCGCCGGCGGACAAATTTCCGCGCAGGCAGGCGGCGCCCGCAGTGGTTGCCATGCCATCGCATTCGATGTTGTCCTTGACCAGCACCGGGATGCCGTGCAGGGGCGCAAGGGCCTGTGACGGGTTGCGCCCGGCGATGGCGTCGATGCGCGCGGCCTCTTCCAGCGCGAGCGGATTGCATTGCAGGATGCTGCGCAGCATGGGACCGCTCTGGTCATACGCCGAAATGCGGTCCAGGCATTCGCGCGCCAGCTGGAGCGCGGTCAGCCGGCCCTCCCGCATCGCGGCATGCGCGCTGGCAACGGTAGCTTCCACCACGCTGAACGGGGCGTGATGTCGCGGGCCGTCCGGCCCCGGTTCGTACGAGTTTGTCATGAGAGCTTCCATGCGCCGGCAAGGGCGCGCGAAGTGTTGACGAAGGTTGCTGTGGTGCCGGGGATGCGGAGCCAGGGCGCAACGCCCGCGCCCCGCATCACCTGCTATCGGTTGACCAGCTTGGCGGGCAGCGTCCAGATCGCGAAGGCGCCAAGGATCAGAATCCCGGCGATCATGTAGTAGGCGCTATTGCCGCTCTGGGTCACGTCGCGGAGGTAGCCGATCATGTAGCCGCTGGTAAAGCCGGCGAGATTGCCGATCGAGTTGCTCATGGCAATCGCCGTCGCCGCCGCCGCGCCGCTGAGGAATGCCGTCGGCAAGGACCAGAACAGCGGCGTGCAGGTCAGGATACCGGCTGCGGCGATCGACAGGAACACCAGGGACAGCGCGGTGCTGTGCATGACCCAGGGCAGTGCCAGGAAACCGATCGCCCCCATCATGCAAGGGATGATCAGGTGCCAGCGCCGCTCGCGGTGCCTGTCGGCGCTGCGCCCGAAGTAGTACATCGCGACGATCGCCGCCATATAAGGGATGGCGCTCAGCAAGCCGATATGGAAAGGGTCGCTGACACCGGTCGACCTGATGAACGTGGGCAGCCACAACGTGATGCCGTACTGGCCCGTGACATAGCAGAAGCAGATCAGGCTGATCAGCCAGACGCGAGGGTCGGTGAATACCTTGCCGACGCGCGCCTGCGGATCCGCCGCCTTGACGTCCTCGGTCTTTGCCTGCTCGAGGACTTGTTTCTCTTCGCTGGTCAGCCACTTTGCCTTGGCAATGGAGTTGTCCAGGTAGTAGAAGCAGAAGCATCCGAGCAGGACTGCCGGTACCGCCTCGATGAGGAACATCCACTGCCAGCCGCTCCAGCCGGCCACACCCGCCATGCCGCCCATCAAGTACCCGGACAGCGGATTGCCGATGATGCCGGACAGCGGCGAACCCATGCAGTAGATGGCCATGATCTTGGCGCGCCGGTGTGACGGGTACCAACACGACAGGTAGTACACGATGCCCGGCGTGAAGCCGGCTTCGGCCAGCCCCAGCAGGAAGCGCAGCGTGTAGAACTGGGTTGGCGTCTGCACGAACGCGAAGCACGCGGAAAGCAGCCCCCACGTGATCATGATCCGGCCGATCCAGATCTTGGCGCCAAACTTGTGCAATGCCAGGTTGCTCGGCACTTCGAACAAGAAGTAGCCGATAAAGAAAATCCCGGCGCCCAGCCCGTAGACGGTTTCGCTGAAGCCCAGTTGCTGCGCCATCTGCAGCTTTGCAAAACCTACGTTGACACGATCGAGATAAGCGATCAGGAAGCAGACCATCAGGAATGGCACAAGTCGCCAGCTCACCTTGCGATATGTCGCATCCTCGAACGTCCTGATCTTTGCTCCCGCCTGCAGTGTTGTATCCACAGCGTCTCCTCTGTTTTTTGTCAGGTACGGCAGTGCTGCGCTGATCCGTTGCGATCCGTCCCGGCAGGCGCGTTGGGCACGCGTGGCGCCCGCCCCTGTCCGGGATGGAGTGGCTACGTCAGGCCGCAGCCTTGAGCGGCAGCGGCGTGGCGTGCGCGGCGAGATAGTCCATGGCGGCCACAGTGCCGCTTGCCGCGACCGGCACGCCCGACATCTTCAGGCCCATTTCGCAGCCGGCCAGCGTGGCCATCAGCGTGAGGTCGTTGCAGTCGCCCAGATGGCCGATGCGGAACATGCGGCCCTTGACCTTGCCGAGGCCCGCGCCAAGCGACATGTTGAAGCGGTCATAGATGTTCCGGCGCACCAGGTCCGCATCGACCCCGTCGGGCATCATCACGCCGGTGAGCACCGGGCTGTAGACCGCCGGGTCAGCGCACTGGATCTCCAGGCCCCAGGCACTGACCGCGCGCCGGCAGGCTTCGGCCAGGCGCTGGTGGCGGGCAAACACCTGGTCCAGCCCTTCCTCCAGGATCATGTCGAGGGCTTCGGACAGGCCATAGAGCAGGTTCGTGTTGGGCGTATAGGGCCAGTAGCCGGTGYGGTTCATCTCGATGATCTCCTCCCAGCCCCAGAAGCTGCGCGGCAACCGGGCCGCGCGAGACACTTCGATGGCCTTGGGCGACACCGCATTGAAGCTGATGCCCGGCGGCAGCATCAGGCCCTTCTGCGAGCCTGACACGGTGACGTCCACGCCCCACTCGTCATGGCGGTAGTCGGCAGACGCCAGCCCCGAGATGGTGTCGACCAGCAGCAATGCCGGGTGCCCGGCCGCGTCGATGGCGCGGCGCACGGCGGCGATATCTGAAGTCACGCCGGTCGAGGTTTCGTTGTGCACCACGCACACTGCCTTGATCGCATGCGCGGTATCGGCGCGCAGGCGGGCTTCGATCATATCGGCCTGGACCCCGTGACGCCAGCCTTCCACCCCGGGCAATCCGAGGAACTCGGGGCGGATGCCGAGGTTTTCGGCCATCTTCTTCCACAGCGTGGCGAAGTGGCCGGTCTCGAACATCAACACCGTGTCGCCGGGACTCAGGGTGTTCGACAACGCCGCTTCCCATGCCCCTGTGCCCGAAGCCGGATAGATCACCACCGGCTGCGCAGTCTTGAAGATTTTCTTGATGCCCTCCAGCACCTTCAGGCCCAGGGCGCCGAATTCCGGCCCGCGATGGTCAATGGTCGGGTAGCTGATGGCGCGCAGGATGCGATCGGGCACCGGGCTCGGTCCGGGGATCTGCAGGAAGTGACGGCCGGCCGGGTGGAAGTTGAGATTCAGCATTTGACTCCTCCTTTTGAGTTTTGAATGCAAAATACTTTACCAGACAGACTTCACGAAGGAAGCGGCAATTTGCGTAGTGTTTACCCCGGCATGCCATATACGGCGCGGGTTTACGCGGATTTTTGAGTTTCGGTTAAGCGTCTGCTAAAATCGCATGCAAACGCCAAGAGGGAATTTTGAATGCTAAAACAAGAGGTCCAAGTGATGGATTCGCCGGCCCTGGTCCTGCCTAAGGTTGAACGCCAGCGCCTTCACGACACGGTGGTCGCTCACCTGCGTTCATTCATCGTCGAGGGGGTTCTGGAGCCGGGCCGCAAGCTCAATGAACGCGAACTCTGCGAGACCCTCGGCATCTCGCGCACGCCGCTGAGGGAGGCACTGAAGGTGCTTGCCGCCGAAGGGCTGATCGATATCTCGCCCAATCGCGGCGCGACCGTATCGCGCCTTACTACCGACGAGATACTGGATACCTTTGAACTGATGAGCGGCCTGGAAGCCTTCTCCGGCGAGCTGGCCTGCGAGCGCATCACGGCCGTCGAACTGGCGGAAATCAAGGCCCTTCACTATGCGATGCTGGCATGCCGGGCGAACGAAGACCTGCCCGGCTACTACCGCCTCAATCACCAGATCCATGACCAGATCAACCTTGCGGCACGCAACACCGCGCTGCGCCAGACCTATCTGTCGGTGAACCGGCGGCTGCAGGCATTGCGCTTTCGCTCGAACTACCAGAAGCCGAAATGGGACAGCGCCATCCACGACCACGAAGAGATGCTGCTTGCCCTGGAAACCCGCGATGGCAAGCGGCTTGCCGCCATCCTGCGCCAGCACTTGCTCAACAAGCGCGATGCGGTGCTGTTGATCCAGGCTGGCGCGGCCGGCGGCACGCCGCAGGCCTAGAACGCCAACGCCGGGAGCAGGCCATCTGTCGCGCGGCGTGCCTCTCAGGACGACCGCTTTGAACTTACCAGCGTCTTCTACGACTACTGACAACGCCAGCCCCATGCGAATCGCCCTCCTGAACCCCAATGCCAGCCAGCACATCACCGACCGCATGCTTGCGCAAGCCAGGCGGGCGACCGGCGACACATGCGAGATTTTCGGCTTGACCAACGCCGCGGGCCCCGCGGTTATCCGGTCGCGGGTGGACAATGCCGCGTCAATCGATGGCCTGCTGAAGATGGCGCGGACGCTGGATGCCAATGTCGATGCAGTGATTCTCGGGGTTTCGATGGACACGGCCCTTTACGCACTGCGGCAAATGCTGACTGTCCCCGTCGTTGGAACGACCGAAGCGGCCCTGGCCACGGCAAGCATGATAGGCGGCAGGATCGGACTGTTGACGATCGGCCCTGCCTTGACGCCGTTGTACCGCGAACTGGCGGCCTCATACGGTTATGCCGGGCGCGTGGCTGGCATCCGCGGCATCGAAACGGCGGCCCCATATGGCGCCGGACTTGCGGACGAGGCCGGCGCAATGATGCTCGATGCGGTGATGTCGCTCAGCCGGGAAGACGGTGCGGACGTTGTCGTCACCGTGGCCGCTGCGTTATGCGGGTACGTACCGGCGATCGCCGCCCAGGCAGACGTGCCGCTGCTTGACGGCATCGCTTGCGCGGCCGTGCAGGCAGAGGCGCTCGCAAAACTAGGTCCTCGCAAGGCTGCCTACGGCTCGTTCGCCACGCCCTGACGACTGAACCGGCTGGCGGACACGGACCTGTGCGTGCGCGCTTGGAGTGCTCCTCCGCAACCGGTTCGTCGACCTTGTAACCCTGCGATCCCCGCCCTGTCTCACCGGGCCGCCGCCCGCAGCGCCGCCATGAACTGCTGCATGGCCTCCGACGGCAACTCATGCTTGCGGATGACAATGCCGTAGCTCGACATGGCGCGCCGGATCGGCACCGGCACGTGCGCCAGCATGCCTTCCGCGACGAAGCGCTCGACCACGGCGCGCGGCTGCAGCGAAAGCATATCCGTCGCCTGCAGCAGTTCCAGCGTGGAAAAGATCGATGGTGTCTCCACCATGCCGACCAGGCCCTGGATGCCCGCCGCCGCGACGGTTTCATCAAACAGTTGCCGGATGGCGGTGCGCTGCGGATAAAGGATCCACGGCCATGCGCCGATGTCGGCAATTTCCAGCCTGGGCCGGTCCAGCAAGGGATGTCCCGGCCGGCAGACGACCCAGACCGGCTCTGGTGACAGCGCCTCGAAATCGAAGATCGCCTGGTGCCGTGGCTCGGTGAGCCGCCCGACCATGATGTCCAGCTTCCGGTCTTCCAGCCAGATCGCGAGCTGGTCACTGCTCTGCTCGATCAGCTTGACGACCAGCCGCGGGCGCTGCTGCAGGATCTCGCGGATCGCCGTAGTCACCACCTGCGCGGCCGACGCCGAAATCGCACCAACGGTGAGGTGGCCGTGCCCGCCGGCTCGCAGCGCTTCCAGTTCGCTCACGAACTTGCCGAGCTCGGCCAGTGCGGTCGACGCGTAGCGCAGCGCGAACTCGCCCAGTTCGGTCGGGCGCATATCCCTTGGCAAGCGATCGAACAGCCTGGCCTGCAGGGTGTCTTCAATGTCGCTCAGTATCTTGGTGGCAGCCGGCTGGGAAATATGCAACTGCTCGGCCGCGATGCGCAGGTTGTGGCTGCGTCCCAGCACATCCAGCAGCTGCAGGTGCCGGAAACGCAGCTTGGCGAGCACGGCGGAAGGGGCGGAAGCAGTTTGTCTGGGCATAAACGGGGTAAACCCGGTCGAATCAATAACTAAACGGAATTGATTCTACCCAATAATCGATTGGATGTTTATCGGACTGCCACGTAGAGTTCCATCCAACGCCGCGGTGATCACGGCGCTCATGACAACAACATCAGGTGGAGACAATCGATGACATTGCCGCTCGCGCTCAGCGCCAAGCAAACGCTTCCTGCCGACGGGCTGGCGGGGACGCTGGTCGGCCGCGCATGGATCCCGGCCGGTGACGGCGCGCCGGCGGGTCCGGCCGTGGTGGTCCTGCGGCCGGATGGTGTATTCGACATTTCCGATGTCGCTCCGACCATGAGCACCCTGCTCGAACACGACGACCCGGTCACGGTGGTTCGCAATGCGCGCGGGCGCTTGGTCGGCACGCTCGACGAGCTGCTGGCCAATATGGCCGGTCCCCGCGGCGGCGACGCTTTGGCCCGCTTGCTGGCACCATGCGACCTGCAGGTGATCAAGGCGGCAGGCGTGACCTTTGCCGGCAGCCTGGTGGAGCGCGTCATCGAGGAGCAGACCAAGGGCGACCCGCAAGGCGCCGCCGAGGTCCGCAGCCGGATCTGCGCGCTGGTGGGCGAGCGCCTGTCCCGGATCCGGCCCGGTTCCCGCGAAGCGGGCGAACTCAAGGCCTTGCTGATCGAGCATGGCATGTGGTCCCAGTACCTGGAGGTGGGTATCGGCCCGGACGCCGAGATCTTCACCAAGGCACCGCTGCTTTCTGCGCTCGGCACCGGTACGGAAATCGGACTGCATCCCGGCTCGGCATGGAACAACCCGGAACCCGAGATCGTGCTGGCCATCAACAGCCGCGGTGATGTGCCCGGCGCCACGCTGGGCAATGACGTCAACCTGCGCGATTTCGAGGGCCGCAGTGCGCTGCTGCTGGGCAAGGCCAAGGACAATAACGGCTCCTGCGCGATCGGGCCGTTCCTGCGCCTGTTCGACCAGAGCTTTTCGCTGGACGACGTGCGGCGGGCGACCGTGGACCTGCGCGTCGATGGCCCGGACGGCTTTGGCAGCCTGGTCAACCGCGTGGGCCGAAGCGACCGCATCGCTCCGTGGACGTTCGGCGTACGCGCCCTGATGGCCAACCTGGCCGCGCGCGGCCACACCAACTTCTGAACGGCGCTTGCTGAACGGGCGCCACGGCGCCCCGCCCTGAACACAGCAGCTATCCTCGCGCGAGCAAAAGACGGGGATGCCGCAATCCATGACATGAGGCCGCGACGCGCGGCTTCGTACCGGAGACAACCCATGCAGACTCAAGCTGCCAAACACGATCCGCTCGCAAGCGCGGTAAGCAAGGCACGCCTGCGCCTCGCGCCTTTCCTTGCGCTGATGTTCGCGCTGTCGATGCTCGACCGCTCCAATGTCGGCTTCGTCAAGCAAGCCCTGATGGTCGATTCGAATATCGGCAACGCGGCCTATGCGCTTGGCGCCGGCATCTTCTTCATCGGCTACGCCGTCTTCGAAATCCCCAGCAACCTGATCCTGCACCGGGTCGGCGCCAGGATCTGGCTCAGCCGCATCATGGTCACCTGGGGGCTGGCGTCCGCGGCCATGATGTTCGCGCACGACCAGACCTCGTTCTACGTGCTGCGCTTTATCCTTGGCGTGGCCGAAGCGGGCTTCTCGCCGGGCGTGATCCTGTACTCGACCTACTGGTTCCCTGCCAGCCAGCGCGGCAAGGCGCTCGGCATTTACTACTTCGGCTTGCCAGTGGCACTGGTGCTGGGCGGGCCGCTCTCGGGGCTGCTGCTCGAAGTGATGGGTGGCCACCTGGGCCTGCGCAACTGGCAATGGATGTTCATCATCGAAGGCCTGGCGGCGTCGGTGGTGGGCGTGATCGCCTTCTTCTACCTGGTCAGCAGGCCGCGCGATGCCAAGTGGCTGGACGCCGACGAGAAGACCGCGCTCGAAGCCGCGATCGCCGCGGAAGACAAGCAGAAGACCGCGCACGGCCCGGCCACCGCACTGGGCGCGCTGGGCAACTGGCAGGTGCTGCGTTTCGTCGCCATCTACTTCGCCATCCAGGTCAGCGTCTACGGCGTCATCTTCTACCTGCCGACGCGCATTTCCGAGCTGACCGGCACGGCAATCGGCGCCAAGGTGGGCCTGCTCACCGCGATTCCGTGGCTGTGCGCCCTGATTGCCCTGCGCCTGATCACCAGCATCGCGGACGCCAGGGGCAAGCAACGGGAATTCGCCATGGCCATGCTTGCCATGGCGGCCACGGGTATTGGCCTGTCGACGCTGGGGCATGAACTGGTGCCCGTGCTGATGGCTTTCTGCCTGGCTACTGTCGGCTTTGTGGTGGTCCAGCCGCTGTTCTGGACACTGCCCACCGCGTATTTGAGCGGCACTGCAGCGGCCAGCGGCATCGCCCTGATCGGCGCGCTGGGCAATCTCGGTGGCTTTATCGCGCCGACGCTGAAAACCGCGGTCGAATCCGCGTTCCATAGCCAGCAAGCGGGCATGCTGGCCCTGGCAATCGCGGGCGTAGTCGGCGTGCTGCTGCTGACGAGCGTCGGCGCACGGGCCCGCCCCTCCCCGGCGTTGCCGCTTGGTTCCTCCGAGGCGGCCTGACCGCTTCCCGTATTCCCTGCATCCAGACACCTGACATGACCATCCCCGGACTTCACGATATCGGCGGCGAACGCCGTGCCGCCGCCCCCCTGCCGGAGGCCGCAGCATGAGCGCCGTCCTGGAACAAGCCGCAGCAGTAGCCGGCGAACCCGTCATACGTCTGCATCCGGATGACGATGTCGTCATCGCGCGTGCGCAACTGGTGGCGGGCGTGCGCCTAGGCGCAGGCCTGGTGGTACGCGGCCTGGTGCCCGCGGGGCACAAGCTGGCAGTGCGCGCACTCGAGGCCGGCGCGCCGGTGCGCCGCTACGGACAGGTGATCGGCTTCGCCACGCGCCCGGTCGCGCCAGGCGAGCACGTCCACACCCATAACCTGGCCATCGGCGAGTTCGAGCGCGACTACGCGTTTGGCGCCKCCAGGCGCCCTGCCGCCGTGGCGGCGCAGCGCGCGCAATTCATGGGCATCGTCCGTGGCGACGCGCGGGTCGGCACGCGCAACTACATCGGTATCCTTACGTCCGTCAATTGCTCTGCCACCGCGGCACGCGCCATCGCCGAGCATTTCCGGCGCGAGATCAATCCGCAGGCGCTGGCAGACTACCCGAACGTGGATGGCGTGGTGGCCCTGACGCACGGGCAAGGCTGCGCCGTGGATGGCGAAGGCGAAGGCCTGGCGCTGCTCCGACGCACGTTGGCGGGCTATGCGCGCCACCCCAACTTCGCAGCCGTGCTGATCGTCGGGCTGGGCTGCGAAACCAACCAGATCGACGGCCTGCTCGACAGCGAGGGACTGGCACGCGGTGCCGCGCTGAAGACCATGACCATCCAGGCCACCGGCGGCACGGCCCGTACGGTGGCGGCGGGCATCGAGCAGATCAAGGCGATGCTGCCCGACGCCAACCGGGTGCGACGCGAGCCCGTCGATGCCAGCCACCTGCTGGTCGGACTGCAATGCGGCGGCTCCGACGGCTATTCCGGCATCAGCGCCAATCCCGCGCTTGGCGCGGCGGTCGACCGGCTGGTGGCGCACGGGGGCACTGCCATCCTGTCCGAGACCCCGGAGATCTATGGCGCCGAGCATTTGCTGACGCGCCGTGCCGTATCGCCGCAAGTCGGGCACAAGCTGCTCGACCGGATCCGCTGGTGGGAAGCCTACTGCGCACGCATGAACGCCAGCCTGGACAACAACCCGTCCGCCGGCAACAAGGCGGGCGGGCTCACCACCATCCTGGAGAAGTCGCTCGGTGCCGTGGCAAAAGGCGGCACCACCAACCTGGTCGACGTATATGGCTACGCGCAGCGGGTGGAGGCGGCTGGACTGGTCTTCATGGACACCCCTGGCTACGATCCGGTCTCGGCGACCGGCCAGGTGGCTGGTGGCGCCAACCTGATCTGCTTCACCACCGGGCGCGGCTCCGCCTATGGCTGCGCGCCGGCCCCGTCCCTCAAGCTCGGCACCAATACCGCCTTGTGGCAGCGCCAGCAGGAGGATATCGACATCAACTGCGGCACCGTGATCGATGGCTCGCAGTCGATCGACGAACTGGGGGAAGTGATTTTCAGCCTCATGCTGGCGACGGCTTCAGGACAGCGCTCAAAGAGCGAATTGCATGGCTACGGCCAGAACGAGTTCGTTCCCTGGCAGCTTGGCGCGATCACCTGATCACGACACCCGTCTTGGTGCATGCGATTCACCGGCGGTCTTCATGGCATCGACACTAGCTCAATACCGTGAGCAACGCGAGCTTCAAGGACCCCGGGTTCCGCAAGCGCCGGGAGGCAATCGGAACGCCTGTGGCTGGTCTTCGTCGCTATAATTGGCACGTGGCTCACACACTGCAGCCGACGAAGACCATACTCCCGACTCCACGGCCCGCTCAGATGGGATATTCACAAGCTGACAAGCAAAGTTCGCACGCACGTATCGTGGAAATCGCAGCCCGGCGTTTTCGCGTCCACGGCTTGCGTGGCATCGGCGTGGCGGAAATCATGAAGGAGGCCGGCCTCACGGTCGGCGGCTTCTACAAGCACTTCGATTCTCGCGAAGCGCTGATTCGGGAGGCCATGACACAGGCGTTCCTCGATACCACCGCATGGCGCGCAAAGGCACGCGCCGATCTTCGCCGTGCCGTGCGCGAATACCTGGCCGAACCCCATCGCGACAACCTGGAGACCAGTTGCGCCATCACCGCTTTCCTCAACGACGCCGACAAGACCGGTGATGCGCCGCATGCCTTGTACACGGCGCGCCTGCAACAACTGCTGGCGCTGATTACCTCGCTGCTACCGCCCGAAAACCAGCCAAAGGCCGTGGCCCAGGCCAGGCTGATCTGCAGCGCCTGCGTCGGGGCGCTGGCCATGTCCCGTGCGGTCGACGACCCGCGGCTCTCGCGCGAACTGCTTCACACGGTCGCCGACCAGCTGATGGCGCTGATCCCATCTCGCGGCGCCGGCGACCGCGCCTGACACTACTCGGTCTGCCAGCCACCCCCGGCCGCCGCAAAGATCCGCACCAGATCCTTGCGGAGATCCGCATCGGACGTCGCCTGCCGCGACTCGGCTTCCAGCAGGTCTCGTTCGGCCACGAGCACGTCCAGCAACCCGACGTAGCCATACTTGTACTGCATCCGCGCCAGTTCGGCAGCCTTGCGGTTCTGCGTCACGCCTGCCAGCAGCGATGCATTGCGCACGTTCTCGTTCAGGTAGCCGGATAGCGCGTTCTCCATGTCTTCCAGCGCATCTAGTACGGTCTGCTGATAGCTGAGAAAGGCCTGGGTCTGCCTGGCATCCGCGGCGTTGATCTGCGACCGGATGCGGCCAAAGTTCAGCACCGGCTGAAGCAGGCCCGCACCAATGCCCCACGGCGTGGAGGAGAATGGCGTGGCATTCTGCGCGCCGAAGAAGGCCGTCAGCGAGATGTTCGGGAAGAGTTCCGCCACGGCCGCCCGCCTTGCCGAGATGGTCGCCGCGAACTGGCGCTCCGCGGCGCGTACGTCAGGGCGTTCCGCCAGCACCGTCGCCGGCGCCGATACCACGATACCGTGATCGATGGCCTGCCACGGCTGCGCTGTCGCCAACGTCGCCGCGAGCGTGCCAGGCGGCCGCCCGAGCAGCGTCGCCAGCCGGTTTGCCGCCGCGTCGTAACCGGTGCGCAGCGCGGGCAACAGCGACTCGGTGGCCGACACCTGCGCGGCGGCACGCTGGACGTCGAAGTTGCTGACAAGCGCGCCGCGTTGTTGTGCCTGGATCAGTTCGAGCGTGCGTCGCTGGCTGTCAAGATTGCGTTGCGTGAGGTCCAGCTGACGATCGACGTTGCGCAGTTCAAAGTAGGTGCGGGCCACCTCGGCCAGCAACGCCACACGCACGGCCTGCCGCGTCGCCTGTGTCGATTGCAGGATCGCCGTCGCCTGTGCCGTGCGTGCCTGGTTGCGCCCGAACAGGTCGACCTCCCACGCTGCGGAAATCGCCACCTGATTGATCGTCACCGCGTGATCGTTGGTCACGAAGCCACGATTGGCGCGCTCGCTGCTGGCCGATGCATTGACCTGCGGTGCCAGCGCGGACTGCGCCAGCAGCCGGCCGGCGCGCGCCTCTTCCACGCGCGCCGTGGCAATCGCGAGTGATTTGTTGCCTTCCAGCGCCTCGGCCACCAGCGCGTCGAGGGTCGGGTCGCGGAAGCGCGACCACCACTTCTGATCGACGCTGGCATCCTCGTCCCCTGCGACAAGATAGTCACTTGCGCCCTGCCCGCCGGCCAGTTTCGGCCATTGCGACGGGCTCGCGATATCGGACGATTGCGGACCGGGAGGGGTCGTGCATGCCGCCAGCAGCGCAGCGGCGGCCAGCACGGTCATCGCCTTAAGCTTCAACATGGTGATGCACCTTTTCAGTCTTGGTGATGCGTTTCTCCAGGGCACGCACCATTACATAGAAGATCGGCGTCAGGAACAGGCCGAAGAAGGTCACGCCGATCATGCCGAAGAACACCGCCACGCCCATGGCGTGCCGCATCTCGGCGCCGGCGCCGTGCGAAAGCACCAGCGGCAGCACGCCCATGATGAACGCGATCGACGTCATCAGGATGGGCCGCAGGCGCAGGTGCGCGGCCTCCACCGCTGCCGCGAAGGTCGACTTGCCATGGATTTCCAGTTCCCGCGCAAACTCGCCGATCAGAATGGCGTTCTTGCATGACAAGCCAATGAGCACGAAGAAGCCGATCTGCGTGAACAGGTTGTTGTCGCCGCGCGTCAGCCAGACMCCCGYRATGGCCGAGAACARGCACATCGGCACGATCAGGATGATGGCCAGCGGCAGGAACATGCTCTCGTATTGCGCGGTCAGGACCAGGAAGACCAGCAGGATGCAGATCGGGAACACGATCAGCGCGGTGTTGCCTGCCAGAATCTGCTGGTAGGCGAGCTCGGTCCATTCGAACGTCATCTCCCCCGTCAACGTCTGATCCAGGATCTTCGCGATAGCGGCCTGAGCCTGTCCCGTCGAATAGCCCGGGGCGGGCCCACCATTGAGGTCCGCGGAACGGTAGCCGTTGTAGCGCGACGCGCTGTCCGGTCCGCTCGTATCGCTCAGCGTGATCACCGCTCCCAGCGGCACCATCTTCCCTTCGACGTTGCGGACCTTGAGGTTCAGGATGTCCTCCCGCTTCGAACGGAAGTCCTTGTCGCCCTGCGCAATGACCTGATAGGTACGGCCGAACTTGTTGAAGTCGTTGACATACAGGGATCCGAGATAGATCTGCATGGTCTTGAACACATCATCGACGTCGATACCGAGCTGCGAAGCCTTTGTACGATCCACATCGGCAAACAACTGAGGCGTCGTGACGTTATAGGTCGTATAGACGCCGGCCAGTTCCGGCGCCTTGCGGGCCTTTTCCAGCACGGCATTGACGGTCTTGCTCAATGCCAGATACCCAGCGTCGCCACGGTCTTCGATCTGGAGCTTGAAGCCCCCCGATTTGCCCAGCCCCTGCACCGGCGGCGGCGGGAACACCGCGATAAACGCATCCTTGATGGAGGCAAATTTCTTCTGCAGGTTCGCGGCCAGCGCCGGGCCGGAGGCACCGATCTCACGCATTTCCTCGAACGATTTCTCGCCGATGAACACGGTGGCCGACGATGGGCTGTTGATAAAGCCGTTCAACGACAGCCCCGGAAATTCCACGGCGGTCCGGAAACTCGGATCTTTCGAGGCAAGCTCCGTCATCTGCCGCGCGACCGCTTCGGTACGTTCGAGCGTGGCGCCATTGGGCAACTGGACCAGATTGACCAGATAACCCTTGTCCTGAATCGGCACGAAACCAGACGGCACCTTGGCGAATCCCAGCACGGTAGCGCCAAGCAACACCAGATAGATCAGGATCGAGCCACGCTTGCGGTGCAAGGCGCGCGTCACGCCGCCGCTGTACGCGTCGGAACTTCGCAGGAAGAACCGATTGAACCTGACGAAAAATCCGCCCAGAAATCGATCCATGAAGCGAGTCAGGCGATCCTTGGGGGCATCATGGGCACGCAGCAACAGCGCGGCCAGTGCCGGTGACAAGGTCAGCGAATTGAACGCCGAGATCACGGTCGAGAACGCAATGGTCAGGGCAAACTGGCGATAGAACTGACCCGTCAGCCCGCTGATGAACGCGATCGGCACGAACACAGCGCACAGGACGAGCGCGATGGCGATGATTGGCCCGGTCACTTCCTGCATCGCTTTGATCGTCGCCTCCCTGGGCCGCAAGCCGTTGGCGATGTTGCGCTCGACGTTCTCGACGACCACGATGGCGTCATCGACGACGATACCGATCGCCAGCACAAGCCCGAACAAGGACAAGGCGTTGATCGAGAATCCGAACACGTGCATCGCCGCGAACGTGCCAACCACGGATACGGGCACCGCCAGCAAGGGAATGATGGCAGCCCGCCAGGTCTGCAGGAACAGGATCACCACCAGCACCACCAGTACGATGGCCTCCAGCAGCGTGTGCGTGACCGCCGAAATGGAGTCACGCACGAACGTTGTCGGGTCGTAGGCAATCCGATACTCGAGGCCCTTGGGGAAGCGCTTGCTCAACGTCTCCATCGTTGCGCGGACATTCTTTGAGATCTCGAGCGCATTGGCGCCCGGCGACTGGAAAATCACCAGCGCGAGCGCCTGCTTGTTGTCCAGCAGCGCGCGCAGCGCGTAGTCGCTGGCGCCCATCTCGATGCGCGCAACGTCGCGGAGATAGGTCACCACGCCGCCATCGCGCTTGATGATGATGTTCTCGAACTGGTCGACATCCGTGAGACGGCCCTGCACGTTGACCGGCAACTGGATCTCGACGTTGTCCTTGTAGGGCGCGCCGCCGACCACGCCGGCCGCCACCTGGATGTTCTGCTTGCGGATCGCGGCAACCACCTCCTCGGGATTCAGGTTCCGTTCCGCAATCTTCTGCGGATTCAGCCAGACGCGCATGGCATAGTTGCCTGACCCGTTCAGGTTGATCTGGCCGATGCCGGAGATCTTCGACAGCTCGTCCTTGACGTTCAGCAACGCATAGTTGCGCAGGTACAGGTTGTCATACTGATCGTTGGGCGATACCAGATGGACCACCATCGTCAGGTCTGGCGAACTCTTGACGGTGCTGACGCCAAGCTGGCGCGTCACGTCGGGCAACCGCGGCAGCGCCTCGTTGACGCGGTTCTGCACCAGCTGCGTGGCCAGGTCAGGGTCCGTGCCGAGCTTGAATGTCACGGTCAGCGTCATCACCCCGTCGCTGGCGGCCTGCGAGGACATGTAGAGCATATTCTCCACGCCATTGATCTGCTCCTCGATCGGCGTGGCGACGGTTTCCGCAATGACCTTGGGGTTGGCGCCCGGGAACTGTGCCCGCACGACGACCGACGGGGGAACGACCTCCGGATATTCCGAGATGGGCAGTTTGGGGATCGCAATCAACCCGGCYAGGAAGATCAGGATGGAGATCACGGCCGCGAAATTGGGCCGGTCGACAAAGAATTTGGAGAGATTCATCGTGTCACTCCGGCCGCGTCGCCGTTCCCACGGCGGCGGTCTTGACGGCCTCTGGCGCGCCTTCCTTCGGTGCCACCAGGATATCCGGACGAACGAACTGCACGCCCGTGGTGACCACGCGGTCGCCGGCAGTCAGCCCGCTCAGCACAATGTGCTGCCCGTCGACGCCTGCGCCCAGCGTCACCTCGCGATAGACCACCTTGTTTTCCGGGTTCACCACGAAGACGAACTTCTTGCTCTGGTCGCTGCCGATCGCGATGTCGGGCACCATCAGCGCCCGCGTATCGGCGCTGCCCGCCAGGCTGATCGATACAAACATGCCCGGCAGGAGCGCTCCGTCCTTGTTGGCGAACTTCGCGCGCGCGCGGATCGTGCCGGTATTCACGTCGATGCTGTTGTCGAAGGTATAGATCGTGCCCTGGTACGTGTGGTCCGTATCGCCCTGCACCTTCAGGTCGACCGGAATCTGCTGCTCCTTGCTCTGCGTGCTGGCATGCGTGCGGATCGTCCGGACGTAGCTTTGCTCGTCGACCTCGAAATCCGCATAGATGCCGTCGCTCGAGACGATCCGGGTCAGCACTGGCGCGTTGGGCCCCGGCTGTACCAGATTGCCGAGCGTGATCTCGGCGCGGCTGATGCGCCCGGCGATCGGTGCCTTCACATAGGCATAGTCAAGGTTGATGCTGGCCTGACGCAACGCGGCCTCGGCGGCGAGCACGGCGGCCTGCGCCATCCGGTTCTCGTTGCTGCGCTGGTCGTGCACGCTCTTGGGGATTGCCTCGGCATCGATCAGCCCCTTTGCCCGCTCATATTCGGTCGCGGCGAATTCCGCACGCGCACGAGCCGAGGCCACATCGGCCCGCGCACGAGCCACGGCGGCCTCGTACGGGCGCGGATCGATGACGAACATCACATCACCGGCACGAACGTTCTGACCATCCCGGATCCGCACTTCGACGATGCGACCGCCGACCTCCGGCCGGACCAGCGCTTCGTCCACCGACTTCAGACGACCGGAAAAGCTGGTCCAGACCCGCACATTCTCTGGCTGGAGTGACTTGACGATGACCTCGGTTGGCGGGGGCGCTGCAGGCGCGGCAGCACGCGTGTCCTTCTGTACAAAGGCCGCAGCCAGGCCGCCGGCCACGGCCACGGCCGCGACACCGGCCAGCACTGGCGGGCGACGAAGGATAGATCGGGGATGTTCCATGGCTTCACTCCTGGGAAGGTCGACGTTGGGAATCGGGAAGGAAATCGGGTGCGGGTTGGGGACGGGTCCGGCGTCCACGGGGTGCGGGCTCGCCAGAGTGCAGCCGAAGAAACGCCGCCACCTCGGCCAGCGCCCCCGCGTGGGTGACGATGGACCCGTGCGTGGCCTCGCTGTAGCAGCTGGCCTCGGTCGGCACGCCGGCCGCAAGCAGACCGCCGGCATAGAGCTCGCCTTCGACGTGGCACAAATCCTGGGCGGCGCCGACAATCAGGGTCGGCGGCAGGCCGCCCAGTCGGCGCGATTCGAGCGGCGCCGCGTACGGATGGAGTTGCTGCAGCACGTCAGGCAGGTAGGCCCGATAGCCCTGAGCGCAATCACGGGCGGAGAGATCGTTCTCCTGCAACCGTGCAGCGTCGGCGAGGCGCGTCATGCTTGGATCCAGCAACGGCGCCAGCAGCGCCTGGGCGCGCAGGACCAGGTCCTTCCGGTCGCGCGCCATCGCGCAGATACCGGTCGCCAGGTTGCCGCCGGCATCGTATCCGGCAATGGCCATGCGCCGCGCATCGCCGCCAAGCGCCTGTGCGTTGGCCTGTGCCCAGCGACCCGCCAGATAGCCGTCTTCGAGCGGCGCGGGAAACGGAAACTGCGGCGACAGCGAATAGCCCACCGCCACGACGATGGCCGGCGCCTGGCTGGAAATCGCCGTGGCCGGCACATCGGCGCAGTCGAGACCACCGGTCAGAAAGCCGCCACCGTGGAAATAGAGCACGATGGGCAACTTCTCCCGCGATTCGGCCGGGGCATAGATGCGCAAGGGAATGCGCTGCGCATGACCGGCAATGGTCACGCCACTGACGCGCACGGCAATGCGATGGAGGGGTGAATCGGCCATGACGGAGGGGAGGTCCTGCGGATGTTGCGATGCATGAATTCTGGTACAGTGCGCGAATCTGATAAACGCCTATAATCCAGAACACAATTTGGCGCAGCCAAACAATCGGACAGCCACGCTGCATTCGTTCGGTGCTGCGTACCGAAGCAGGGAAAGCCATAGATGGACAAGGTGCAAGCAATGGAGGTCTTCACCCGCGTGGTGGAGATGAGCAGCTTCTCGCGCGCGGCAGAGGCGCTGGGGCTATCCCGCACGTCGGCCACGACGATCATCCAGAACCTCGAAGCGCACCTGCATGTGCGCCTCATTCACCGCACGACGCGCCAGCTCAGGCTGACGGCGGAGGGCGCCGAGTATTACGAGCGCTGCATGCGAATCCTCGGCGAGATCGCCGAGACTGAAGTCGCCCTGACGCGCTCAGGCAAGGGGCCGACGGGCAAGCTGCGTATTGAAATGCCGGCCTCGCTCGGCCGCACCGTCGTCACGCCCCGGCTCCATACCTTCCACGCAAAGTACCCGGACATCGAACTGGTCGTGGGCTACGGCGACAAGCTCGTGGATCTGATCCAGGACGGCGTGGATTGCGCGATTCGTGCCGGGTCATTGCAGGATTCCAGCCTGGTCGCGCGCGGCCTTGGTGATATCCACACCGCCACGGTGGCCAGCCCCGCCTATATTCACCGTCACGGCATGCCGCGCAGCCTGTCGGACCTGCAAGATCACAAGGCCATCCACTACATCTCGAACCGTACCGGCCGCACGCTCGACATGAATTTCGTGGTAGATGGCAATCCCGTGGACGTGAGCATGCGCGGCAACGTCAGTTTCAATAGCCTGGATGCATACGTCACCTATGGGCTCAGTGGTGCCGGGATACTGCAGCCGCCCCGCTTCATGATTCAGGAGCATCTGCGCAGTGGCGCGCTGGTGGAACTGCTGCCCCAATGGCGGCCTCGCCCGATCCCGGTCGCGGTGGTCTATCCGCAGAACCGGCATCTGGCCCCCAAGGTGCGCGTATTCGTCGACTGGGTCGCCGAGTTGTTCGAGTCGTGTCCGCTGATGGCGGCAGCCGATTCCACGGGCGAGGCTTGCGAACTCGCCAGGAGCCGGGTTGCCCGCGCCGATCCTCCGCCTGCGCGGGCCCGGCCGGCCGTCGCGCAAGCGCTCGCGGTCTGAAGCCCGGTCGCTCGTTCGAATCCGTTCCTGCTGGTTCTTACCCGGGCCGGGCGGGCACCTTGGCGCCGATCGCATTCAAGCCGTTGGCCACGTCGTCGAGCAACGCGACGGATAGCGCCGGATCTGCCGAGGCACGCGCCAGCCCCATCGCGCCAACACAGGTAGAGAACTGAAAGATCGCCATGGCCCGTGGATTGCTGCAGCCTTGCGCCGCAAGCAGCCCCTCCAGGAAACGCAGGACCCGCTGCACATGGTGCGTGTAGGCGTGACGCGTGGCGGCGTCGCCGCGTGCCGCATCGTTGGCCAGCGCGACGATCGGGCAGCCGCTTCCGGGCGCATCGCGATGGGCGGTGCTCAAGTAATTGCGCAGCGCGGACGCCAAGTCCGGTGACGAGGCCGCCCAGGTATCGAGGCTCCGCGCGGCTTCATCAAAGGCTTCGGCCAACATCTCTTCGCGGGACGCGAAATGCCGGTAGAAGGCACCGGTCGTGACGCCGGCTTCCGCCGTGATCTCCGCCAGCCCGACCCCAGACATGCCGTGTTCACGGAAACGCCGCGCCGCGATCTGGATGATTCGTTGCCGGGTTGCGGCCTTGGCCGCCTGGGAATGGCCCATGGGTATCTTCGCGCCTGTCTTGGCTTCCTGGCTGGCACATCGCCAGCCTGCGCGAGATTTTAATCCATGCCCGGCGACACTGGCTGCGGGAGTGATGGTATCCGGCCTCGCGCTTGAAATTGCCGCGGTTCGGCCATTCCGTAACGACTGCAGGATCTGCTTCCAGGCGATCGCAAAACGTGGAAGAAGGCCTCATGCTCGCGCAAGGCGAATGCACCCAAAGGCAGCACTGTTGGCGCCGTGCAATATTGCAGAGCGCCCTCGCGGGCTTCCCCGTAACGCTGGCCACGAATCACGAATACATGCAGATGATCGTTGGTCCAGCCCATGACCATCTGGATGACTTCGTGGAATTGCCCAAGCGTCATGGTCTCGGGAATGAGCACACGTCGCCAAGCCGACGGACTCAATCCGCGGAGCGCGATTCGGAGTTGTAAGACGGAGGGCGCGGTTCGAGAGTCCGAAGTCATTAGCGCATTCTAGGTGGCTCATCAGCCTCACAGCGCGGGTCAAGGACTTCGCCCCCGTTTTGGCGCGATCTCCTTGCCGTCATCGTTGCTGTCCCTGGCCATGCGGCCCCCCGGTCCGAATTGAGGTCACTGCGATCCCATCAAGCTCGTGGTCGAAAGCCGCATACGAAACAAGCGATTATCCAGCGGCGCCTGAGAGTGTTTCCGCCTGCGACGTGTTTATCCGGGCGCCCGCAGAGCGTAACTTCGTCCCTAGCGTAATAACGCGACAACACAATATTTGGAGACACGTAATGCAGTCCGCCTACGGATACCAGACCCCACCAGCCGCTTCCGAACTCACCTCCGTCGAGGCGGGCACCCCAATGGGTGAGCTGCTGCGACGCTACTGGCAGCCTGTCTGCACCTCGGATGAGGTCAAGGACCTGCCGCGTAAGGAAAAGCTCCTTTGTGAGGAGATCGTCCTGTTCCGCGACGGGACAGGACAAGTGGGTGCCTTGAAGCCGCACTGCGCGCATCGCGGCGCTTCTCTTGAATGGGGCCGGGTAGAAGACAAGGGATTGCGTTGTTGCCTTCACGGCTGGCTTTACGACACCCAGGGGCGCTGTGTCGAAATGCCATGTGAAACCCAGGAATTCTGCACGCGGATGAATGTCTGGCAGCCGGCCTATCCAACCCACGAATTTGGCGGGCTCATCTTCGTCTATATGGGGCCGCCCGGCACCGAGCCGGTGTTCCCGATTTATGACGTCGTCGATCCGGACGTGGTGGGCGAGGTCGAACTTCGCGGCATGCGGCTCTGGGGCGACTACGGGATTGGCTACGTCAAGGACTGTAACTGGTTGCAGCATTACGAGAACATTGTCGATCCCTGGCACCTGATTCTGTTGCACCAGGTTATCAGCGGAAACCAAGGGCACAACATGCTCGATGGGCTGACGCAGGAAATGATGGCGCGGGACATGGCCAAGATAGATTTTCAGAAGACGCCATTGGGGGTGCGCTTCAACATGGTGCGCGAGCTACCGAACGGTGACTACTTCATTCGCCACGCCGAATGCATCGTGCCGAACGCCTTCCTCGTTCCCGCCGTCAACGACAGTGGTGCGCGCAAATCGCGCGCCACTGAACTGTCCTGGGCAGTGCCGGTAGACAACGAACATGTCCGCGGTCTCAGCATCGTCGCCTGGCCGCTGGAGGGTGGCGCACCGAAGCCCGGCTGGCGTCCCGGGACCGATATCAGCGACGCGATCCGGCCGGGCGCGGCCTTGGAGCGGAGTTACGAGGAGCGCCAGCGTAAGCCCGATGACCGCGAGGCGCAGGAGGGGCAGCGCGCCATTGCCGTGCACGCGCTCGAAAACCTTGGCACCTCCGACACTGGCGTCGTCATGTTGCGACGCATGCTGCGCGAGCAGTTGAAGCGGCTGGAACAGGGGCTCGACCCACTCAACATCGTGCGCGACAAGGACGCCGCGCGCGGCATTCCGACCTTCACCTGGAACGCGGTCCTCACCGCCAGCGAAGCCGCCGCGCTTGGCGACAACGTCGGGCGCTTCGGGTGATTTTCCGGAGCCCACGTCCCTGGCGCCCGATGCGCCGGGGACGCGTATTCCGCGATGCTCGACGGATTCATCCGCATCGCAGGCGAGTGCAGCGATGTGGAGGTACACGACACCTGCCACGCCTATATCGCGGAGTGCGATCGCGGCTGTAGCCCAATGTGGAGCGAAAACGAGATGCTCAAATTCACCTCCTGCAAGCACCGTCCGGACAGTCGCCTGTCCTACCCATTACCAGCATCGCCAAAAATCTGCGGGCTCGCCTTGCACCTGATGGGTCCCCGGGTATGAAGTACAACTCGACTGTCGTCATCATCGGCGCCGGCCAGGCCGGCTTCCAGGCAGCCGCGTCGCTGCGCCAGGCGGGGTTCGACGGCAGGATCCGGCTCGTCGGCGACGAGCCCTGCATCCCCTACGACCGCCCGCCCCTTTCGAAATCCTATCTTGCGGGCGAAGCCCAGATCGACAACCTTTGGCTGCGGCCGGAGACGTTCTACCAAAAGGAGCGCATCGAACTGGAACTCGGCGAGACCGCGACTGCCATTGACCGGCAGACGCGGCATGTCGAATTCGCCTCTGGCCGCAAGATTGCCTACGACCGATTGGTGTTGGCGACCGGTGCCCGCTGCCGTCCCTTATCGGTCCCAGGTGCCGGACTTGACGGCGTTTTTCCGCTGCGCAACCTCGCTGACGCAGACGCCTTGCGGCCGCGGCTCGCAGAGGCGAGCGAAGCGATTGTGATCGGCGCCGGATTCATTGGCCTTGAATTTGCCGCCGTTGCTCGTCAAGCCGGGGTTGGCGTACGCATCGTCGAAGTCACGCTGCGCCCGATGGGACGCGTTGTCTCCGAGGAGACATCACGCTTCTACACCAAGGCGCACCGGGACTGGGGCTCCGAGATTCTGCTCGGCACTGGTGTCACCCGTATTCTTGGCAACGGCCGCGTCAGCGGCGTTGAGACTAGCGATGGCCGCAGACTGCCGGCCGACCTCGTACTCGTTGGCATCGGCGTCCTGCCAAATACCGAGATCGCCGCGGCAGCGGGGTTGGCGACCGACAACGGCATTGTCGTCGACCAAAACCTGGCGACGTCCGACCCAGCGATTTTTGCGATTGGCGATTGCGCCAACTTCCCCAGCCGCTTCGCGGCGGGACGCTGCCGCCTCGAATCGATTCAAAACGCCGTTGACCAGGGCCATGCCGTCGCTGCTGCAATCGTCGGCAAGCCAATACCTTATGACAAGGTGCCATGGTTCTGGACCGACCAAGCAGATTTGAAATTGCAGATCGCCGGCAACACCGTCAGCCGTGATCGCGTAGTGCTGCGCGGCGATCCTGAGAGCCGCAGCTTCTCAATGTTCTGCTTCCGCGCCGGCACGCTGACGGGCGTGGAATCGATCAACCGGCCGAGCGACCACGTGATCGCGCGCCGGCTGCTGCTTGCCAGCCCGCGCCTGTCCCCAGAACAAGCCGGCGACCCTGATTTCGATCTGCGGGCGTATGCCACCAGCGTTTCGCGACGCGAGGCGGCGCACACATGACGATCGAATAACACGGGTGTGTTTCCAATCTTGGCTTGCCATTGAATGGCGAACGAACAACTGGGAGGACCGTAGAGATGGCGGGAGAAACTGCAAATTTCGGATTGCGCAACTGGCCGCCGGCGCCGGCAATCCGACCATTCGAGCCGACACCGCGCCAGCAGAAGATGCGCGACCTGGCGCTAGCCGGCCTGGCCGAGCCGTTTCGCGGAATAAGCTGCGCAGCCTCGCTAGTCGAGGGGCCATCCCCGCGCACTGCCACCGGCGCCTCCCTTGCCCCGTTGGTCGACGCGGCACACACCTTTCTCGCGAGCCTCGACGCCAGGCAGCGGCAAGCCGCCTGCCTGGCCATCGACGATGACGCGGGCCGGCAGTGGTCCAACATTCATGCCTGGTTGATACCGCGCAATGGGATTTGCCTTGCCGATCTCGACCATAGCCAGCGCGAGGCAGCGCTGGCACTGCTGCGCGAGACGATGAGCGAGACGGGTTATCAAACCGCGCGTGACGTCATGCGCCTCAACGAGCATGCCCTAGAGATAACGGGCAAGCCTGAGGAATACAGCGAGTGGTACTACTGGATCAGCATGTTCGGCACGCCGTCGCCGAACGCCCCCTGGGGCTGGCAGATCGATGGTCACCACCTGAACGTCAATTGCTTCGTGCTCGGTCACCAACTCGTCATGACGCCGACCTTTATGGGGTCGGAGCCCGTTCTGGCGCGGTTCGGCAAATATAAAGGTCTCCGCGTGTTTGCCGCTGAAGAGGAACACGGCCATGCGTTGATGGGCGCGCTGTCGGCCGAGGCGCGGCAACAGGCGACCATCGGCACTGACCTGCCGCGGGAAGTGTTCGCTGGTCCGTTCAACGATAACCGGCATATCGAGCCGGGCGGCATCCGTTATGCGGACCTGCCGCAGGAAGGCCGTGAGCGTCTCGAGGCGCTGCTGGCGACCTATGTCGGGCACATCCGCCCCGGTCACTCGGCACTGCGCTGGGACGAGGCCAAACGCCACCTCGCCGATACGCATTTTGCCTGGATCGGGCCGTTTGACGAGTCCAGCCCGTTCTATTACCGCATCTTGAACCCGGCAATCCTCGTCGAGTTCGACCACCAACCCGGCATCGTCTTTGACAACGATATGCCGTCGCGCGACCACATCCACACGCTCATTCGCACACCAAATGGCAGGGATTATGGCAAGGATCTGCTGCGCCAGCATTACCTCCAGTGGCATACCGGTGGGCACGGTACCCATACCCACTCGCACACCCACGGGTCACCCGCCCGTAGCACGGCTGAGCCCGGCGGCCGAAGTCCGGCCGAACCGCCGAAGTGAACGCCTGGCCGACGACGCATCGGCACGACTAAACCTGCAATGCTTAACCAACTGAAGGAGACGACTGATGCCCTACGCCATTCGCATTCACGAGACCGGCGGACCCGAGACTCTCACTTGGGACGAGATCTCCATCGGAGATCCTGGTCCGGGAGAAGTACGCCTTCGCCAGACGGCCGTCGGCGTCAATTTCATCGACACCTACTACCGTACCGGCCTCTACGAGCTGCCGTTGCCCTTGATCCCGGGGCGCGAAGCCGCCGGCGTGGTGGAGGCAGTCGCGCCTGACGTGACTTCGCTGAAACCGGGCGACCGCGTTGTTTATGGCGGTACGCAAGGCAGCTATGCCGAAGTCCGGCTCATGCCTGCCGATCGCCTCATCAAACTTCCCGACGGGATTAGCGACGAGCTCGGTGCCGCAATGATGCAGAAGGGCATGACCGCCCAGTTCCTGTGTCGCCAGATCTACCCGGTCGGCAAGGGTGACACGATTCTCGTGCATGCCGCCGCGGGCGGCGTCGGCCTCGTGCTCTGCCAGTGGGCCAAGCATCTCGGCGCGACCGTCATCGGCACAGTGTCAACCGAGGAAAAGGCGAAGCTTGTGAAGGCCCACGGCTGCGACTATCCGCTGATCCACGGCAAGGATGACTTTGTCAAAGCAGTGAAGGAGATCACAGGCGGTGTCGGCGTCCCGGTCGTCTATGACTCGATCGGCAAGGACACCTTTATGAGATCACTCGACTGCCTTAAGCCACGCGGCCTCATGGTGTCATTCGGCCAGGCGTCCGGCGCGGTGCCGCCGTTTGACATCAGCATCCTGAATAAAAAGGGCTCGCTATTCCTGACTCGCCCTACCCTCAATGCCTACCTGGAGACCCGTGCGCAGGTCGACAAGGTTGCCCAGGACGTGTTCGACGTCGTGCAGTCGGGGGTAGTGAAGGTGTACATCGGCCAGCGCTTTCCGCTCAAGGACGCAGCGCAAGCGCATCGCACCCTGGAGTCCCGCAAGACAACGGGCTCCTTGGTGCTTCTACCCTGACATAAAGCGCCACGTTCTACCTCACGATGTCGAGGTGCTGGCTCGATCATCGGCAAGCTCACGACATCACAGCTCGAAAGAAAAGGATGCCATTGATGACACACGCCAACTTCGACATGAATGCGGTCAGAAGCAAGATCGGCTCGTACGCCGATACGCTAACGCCTCTCGCTGATCGCGAACAGGAATACAAGGACCTGGTCGGTTTCGTGCCGCCGCGCATCGCCGCCCGACTTGCCGTGACGGGCGCGCTCGATCCGATACTGCTTGGTATGCAAGAGGACGTGCGCCGCCGCGCTATGTATCCGACATGTTTCGATACGAAGACCGCCCAGCTCATGGCATTCGGCATCCTCCTTGTCAAACTACTCGATGCAGCCACGTTGCACGCTCGCGCGGCGCGCCGTGCCGGTGCGACCTGGGAAGAGCTGCAAGCGGTCGTCAATCTCGCCTACTTATACGGTGGCATGCCGATCGCGAACCGCGGAGCGGAGATCATGGCTCAGCTGGCTGCATCCGAGATCGAGGTCCGGACCGATCCCACTGCCTAGCCGCAAAGGCGGCTCAAGACGTCTTGAATGATCCGCCATCGCGGCGGCTCTCCCCCCGCCGTTCTTGCCAAATACCGGAAATGAAATGCCGCAGCGCATGCCCGGTGGTGAGCGGCGGTGTCCTGGCATCGAGACGCTAGTTGGGCCACCTTCCGCAGGGCACTGAGAGGCCTGGCGGATTACGACTCCAGTCCTACCGATCAGGCATGGCGGCAAGCCAGCGCTGCTCGTCGGCAAACCGCTCGATCAGCATGTCGAGGAGCAGCCGGACCTTGGTGCTTAAGTGTCGCCGATGGGGGTAGAGCGCGACGATCTCCAACTCCTCTGTCCGGTAGTCGGGCAGCAGCGGCACCAGCGCGCCAGAAGCGAGAAGATCAGAAACAATAAACGGGGGGCACAGCCACAATCCGAGTCCGGCAGTTGCAGCCGAGCGCATGACGGTAATGCTGGCGGTGACCATGTTGCCCGACACGCGAGTGGTCGTTGTATTGCCGGCAGCATCGATGAAACGAAACTCGTTGCGGAAGAGCGAATAGGCGTAAAGCAGGCAGTTGTGGCCGGCCAGGTCTGCTGGCGTGTGCGGTGTGGAGTGCGTGTCGAGATAAGCCGGCGCACAGTACAACTGGTAGTGCCATTTCGCCAAGGTCCGTCTGATCAGGGTCGAATCAGGAGGCGATACAGGCATGATCGATAGGTCGAACCCATCCCGCACGGGGTCGATCGTCGCGTCGGTCTCGAAATCCAGCGAGACTTCCGGGTACTTGGCCGAGAAGTGGGTGGCGACAGGTGCAATAAAGCGGTCCAACGAGTGGTGGCAACGCAGGCGGAGACGACCGCGCGGAGTCGCCTGCAACGCGCTGGTATTTTCGTCCGCTTCCGCCAGATCCAGCAGGATCCTCGAGCAGCGTTCGTAATATTCGCGGCCAATCTCCGTCAGGCTGACATGCCGCGTGGTGCGGTTCAACAGGCGCACACCGAGGCTGTCTTCCAGCGCCTGTACCTGGTTGCTGATTGTCGTTGTCGAAAGGTCGAGGCGCCGCGCTGCCATGGTGAAGCTGCCGCTTTCGACAACGCGGACAAAGGCGGTAAGACTGGCCATCCGATCCATGCGTTCCACCGACCATCGCGTCACAGTTGACAGTCACTCATGATGGAGCGCCAAGCCAGCGTTTGTCAATGTGGCTGTCGTATCGCATCAAGCACATCGCTTTCACTTCCGCGGCTGTTCCTGCCCTGGATTCAGCCACATTTCTTCCCGCAAATCTCAATTGCGCGTCTCTCGCGATCGGCGCCGCGCCGCTGTGCGTCGGATATGGCGGCAACCAGTCCGCCCACAGGGGGAAATGCCCTCCAACCAGGTACATGATTTTTTCATGTCACCTGAAAGTCTATCCCGTTTTCGGGGAGTTATTCCCTCGGAAAAAGCGTTTATCTTGGACCCAATGCAGACGGGCCGCCATGTTGATCCAAACCGTCTGATTGACAAGAAACGCGTCAGGAAAAACCAAGTGAAACGGAGGTGAAACATGCCCAAAGGTCATGATGTTTGCAGCGTTGCCGAATTAAAGTCGGGCGACATGAAATGTGTCTTTATGGGAGCCACGCGGGTTCTGCTCGCCAACGTGGACGGCAAGGTCTACGCGACCAGCGATATCTGTTCGCACGCTTTGGCCTATCTCTCGGACGGATACCTCGAGGGCTCTGTAGTCGAGTGTCCGCTTCATGGTGCGCAATTCGACGTCATAACCGGGAAGGCGTTGTCGCCGCCGGCAGACGGAGATATTGAAACCTACGAGGTCACAGAGGCAGACGGCAGGATCTTTGTAGCCCCAGTGGAATTGGCGCTCGCGAAAAGCTGAGCCAGACCCATAGACCTGATAGATGCTCAATCTGAGCGTGGAGGAATACTGATATGCCTTTCGAAACAGCGTTGACCAGAGCGCTTGATTTGCGCGTTCCGATCTTGGCGGCCCCTCTCGGACGAGGTACAAACGCGGAATTTCTCGGAGCGATGGCCAATAGCGGCAGCTTCGGGTTTACTGCGCTGGCGCATATGGCGGAAGAGACTGTAAGCGACGAGCTTGCAGCGATAAACCGGGTCACGAACGGCCGGTTTGGTGCCAATCTCACCTTGGTCGTTGATCAACGGAAGCGGCTCGCTGCAGCATTGGATGCCGGCGTGCGCGTCTTCTCTCTATGGCAAGGAGATATCGAGCCCTATGTTCGTGCCATCAAGGATGCGGGCGGGCTTGTTTTCTGGACAGTGGGTGACGCAGAAGATGCGGCGCGGGCAAAGGAGTTGGGCGTCGACTTTATCGTTTCTCAAGGAAGGGAGGCTGGCGGTCATTTCGTAGGAAGCGCACCTACGATGACGCTCCTCCCCTCCATTGTTGACGCCGCGAATGGGGTCCCCGTGGTAGCTGCGGGCGGTATTGCAGACGGCAGGGGCCTGCTCGCTGCGATGGCTCTTGGTGCTTGTGGCGTTTGGATGGGAACGCGCTTTGTTGCGAGCAAGGAATCGGCCAATCACAGCGGTTACAAGGAACGCGTTGTTTCAGCTCGCGCGCGGGATCTTGTCGAGACCGAGCTCTTTGATCCGGTTGGGCAGGAATGTCCCCATTGGGTAATTCGCAACTCCACATTCTCTAAATGGGAAGCGGCCGGTTGCCCACCCGCCGGTCAACGACCTGGGGAAGGCGAGCCTATATCGCGCTTTCCGAATGGAAAGCCACTCTATCGCTATAACGTCGCGGCGCCTTGGGACGCCATGGAGGGAGAATGGGAAGCTAGCCCACTCTATGCCGGCGCCACAGTTGAACTCATACATGATGTGAAGTCTGTCGCAGAGATCGTTACGGAGATCGAGGCAGCGGCGCAGGCCGCGCTTGCCAAGGTTGCTCACTGGCAGACCGTCGTCAAATGAGGCAGGTGATCTATCAGAATGACAATCCACAACGGATCTTGGCGCCAGGCCTCGAATGGGGATGCGGCGCGCGACGTTCCGGGGCACCACGTAGCGTTCAGTCGCGAAAACGGGACTCGCAAGTGCATCGCCGGGTGTGCAGAGGGGTGTCAGCTGAAGGCTTCGCGCAGTGCGCCAAGGCGCTGGAAGATGCAACCAGGAAAGAGGAGTTGGCGTAAATGACATATCCGAATACTCAGTTGTTGATTGGTGGTGAGTGGGCCGACGCGCAGAACGGCGAGACCATGGACGTGGTGAACCCGGCCACCGGCCTCGTCATCGGGAACGTGGCGAAGGCCTCCACCGCCGATCTCGATCGCGCGCTTGAGGCCGCACAGAAGGGTTTCGAGGGCTGGCGCGACGTGCCTGCCAACGAACGGGCCCAGATCATGCGCCGCGCCGCCGCGCTGATCCGCGAGCGTGCCGATACGATCGCCCCCTGGATGACCCAGGAACAGGGCAAGCCGCTGGCCGAGGCGAAGGTTGAGACGCTGGCCGCCGCCGACGTCATCGAATGGTTCGCCGACGAAGGCCGCCGCGTCTACGGCCGCATCGTCCCGTCGCGCAATATCGCCGCGCAGCAACTGGTGATCAAAGAACCGGTCGGCCCGGTCGCGGCGTTCACGCCCTGGAACTTCCCGATCAACCAGGCCGTCCGCAAGGTGTCGGCCGCGCTTGCCACGGGCTGCTCGATCATCGTGAAGGCGCCCAAGGAAACCCCGGCATCGCCGGCCGCGCTGATGCGCGCGTTCGTCGACGCCGGCGTGCCGGCGGGCGTGGTGGGCCTGGTGTTCGGTGACTCCGCCGAGATCTCCAGCTACCTGATCCCGCATCCGGTCATCCGCAAGGTCACGTTCACGGGTTCGACCCCGGTCGGCAAGATACTGGCGGCCATGGCCGGCCGGCACATGAAGCGCGTGACGATGGAACTGGGCGGTCACGCCCCGGTGATCGTCGCCGAGGACGCCGACCTGGAACTTGCGGTCAAGGCCGCCGGCGGTGCCAAGTTCCGCAACGCCGGCCAAGTTTGCATCTCGCCGACACGGTTCCTGGTCCACAACAGCGTTCGCGCCGAATTCGCCAAGCGCATCGCCGCCCACGCCGAAAGCCTGAAGGTCGGCGACGGCCTTTCCGAAGGCACTACGTTGGGCCCGCTGGCCAATCCGCGCCGCGTCATGGACATGACCAGCCTTGTGGAAGACGCGCTCAAGTCGGGCGCCAAGCTGGAAACTGGTGGCACGCGGATCGGCGACGTCGGCAACTTCTTCGCACCGACCATTCTGAACGACGTCCCGCTCAACGCCTGCGTGCTCAATGAAGAGCCGTTCGGCCCGATCGCGGCTATCCGCGGCTTCGACAAGATCGAAGAGGCAATCGCCGAAGCCAACCGCCTGCCGTTCGGCCTGGCTGGCTATGCGTTCACGACGTCGATCGCAACGCTCCACATGCTGTCGCGCCGTCTCGAAGTCGGCATGCTCTGGGTCAACCAGCCGGCAGCGCCGTTCGCCGAACTGCCGTTCGGTGGCGTGAAGGATTCCGGCTACGGCTCGGAAGGTGGGCCAGAAGCGCTCGAAGCCTACCTGAACACCAAGACCGTCAGCGTCATGTCGGCAGCCTGATCGATATTGCGCGCCCGCATGCCCGGCGGCACAGGTCGGGTCGCGGGCGCCGGCTTAGAACAGGCCTTGAACCTTTTCGGGATAGTCTCCCGACATCTCCCTCGGAAGACTTCGCTTATCTCGACTCAGGCGCATGTGCGATCCCGCCGGGCCGCCCGTGTGCCGCCGAAGCTGACGACTCACCCAGAACCAACTCAAGCGGCACATTCACGCTACGTGGTTGTTTCACACCCTCCCCGGTCAACCGGTCAAGCATCAGATGTGCGGCCGCCTCCGCGGCGCGCTCGATGTCAAAGCGCAAAGTGGTTAGCGGGGGATACATCAACTCAAGCGTCTCGGGCGTACCGATGCCGATCACCGAAAGGTCTCCGGGAATATCCAACCCCGCCTTGCGCGCAACATAAACGGCGCCAGAGAGCAGGCGCGTTCCTAGTCCGATGATTGCGGTCGGGGGCACGGAAAGAGCGAGCATGGTCGCCATTTGGGTGCGTGACGAATCGATCGCCGAGCGTGACATGCAAACTAATTCGGGGTCGAACTCCAGACCCGCCTCCGCAAGGCCATCCCGGTAGCCGAGCAGCTTTTCGCGCCCTGGACGAATGTGCTCGCCGGGCCCGAAAAACGCGATACGGCGGTGACCTAATGAAACAAGATGTGCCATCGCCTGCTTCATGCCGCTACGGTGATCCAGATAGACGGTATCCATTGGTAGCGGCGTTTCCCGATCCAGAATCACCACCGGCAGGCTGCAGTTGCTGAAGAGGCTGTTGGCGGGGTCCGCGCTCTCCAAGCTCGGCGCGGCGATGATGCCCTCCAGCCGGCGGCTCTCGAACAGCGCAACCAGGTCGCGGTCGCGCTGTGGCTGGTCCAGCGTATTGCCGACCAGCATGGAGTACCCGGCAGCCTGCATATGCCTCTCGACTTCGCGGAAATGCGCCGCCAGCAGCGGGTTTCCGATGTTCGAAACGAGATAGCCAACCGTCTTGCTGCGCCCGGTGCGCAGATGGCGGGCTGCAAAGCTGGGCTCATAGTTCAGTGCCTCCACGGCCGCGTGCACCCGGGCTCTCAGCGCCTGGCTGGCATAGCCGGTGCCGTTCAGAACCCGCGACACGCTGCCGATGGAAACCCCCGCCGCCTCAGCCACATCTCTGACGGAAATCCGTTGCGTCATGGTCTTCCCTAATGAAAACGTTCCACAGTTGGACGCCAAATTTGTTGCCTGATAACTTATCACAAACGGAAATCGTTTTCACATTTCCCCACATTAACTGAGACAGCACCAAACTATCCAATGCAGCCAGACCGTCCTTCGCGCCCCATTTCCGCGCCCGCCGGCGCCGGCCTTGCAGGCGAGGCCATGTGTGGATCGCTGGGCGGCCAACGCATCCTCGTTGTCGGAGGCGGACAGCTCCCTTCCGCCGATACGGGGAATCCTGTCAACAACGGACGCGCCATCTGCATGACCCTGTCCCACGCTGGCGCCAGCATCGCCTGCGCCGACAAGAGCACGGAGGCAGCGGAACTCACCGTACGCAGTGTGCGGGACGGCGGCGCGGTGGCCATCCCGGTCGATGTCGCCAGCGCCGGCGGCATCAAAGGGATGGTCCAGGCTGCACGCGCGGCGCTGGGCGGCCTCGACGGACTCGTACTAAACGTGGGCATTAGCCGCCGCGAGCGCCTGGCGGAACTGACGGCCGACAGCTGGGACGAGGTGATGGCGGTCAATCTGCGCGCGCACATGCTGACCGTGCAGCAAGCCTTGCCGCTTATGTCCATGCACGGCGCCGTCGTATTCGTGTCTTCAGTTGCGGCCAGGCTGCCCGCGGGAATGAATCCGGCATACGAAGCCTCGAAGGCAGCGCTCGGTGCCCTGTGTCGTGCGACCGCGCTGGCCGGGCAGCCTAACCACATACGCGCCAATGTGGTCATGCTCGGCCTGATCGATACGCCGATGGGCCGCGCGGCCTCCGCGGCGCGGCCTGGACGCACCGCCGCCTTGCCGTTCGGGCGGCAAGGCACGCCCTGGGAGGTCGCGCATGCAGTGCGCTTTCTGCTATCGGCGCAAGCCTCCTATATCAACGCAGCCGAACTTCCCGTCGACGGTGGCTTAAGTGCAGGCGTTGCATCTGCGCCGTCCTGAATCCCGCTAGGCGGCTGGCACCAAGCCTGGCGCGGCTCCACCCGGAGCTTGCCGCCGGCAACAACTACGACAACGGAGACATCCCATGCTTCACAGACTGATCTGTGCGGTCGCGGCCGCGCTCGCCCTGCACATTGCGGGGCCGGTACGGGCCGAGGCCTATCCCTCACGGCCAATCCGATTGGTGGTGCCGTTCCCGCCCGGCGGCGCCGCGGACATTTTCGGACGGCTGCTCAGCCAGCAACTGACCCAAAGCCTCGGGCAGCCGGTGCTGGTGGAGAACCGCGCCGGCGCTGGCGGCAACATCGGCGCGGCCGCCGTCGCCAACGCGGCGCCGGACGGCTATACCTTGCTGCTGGGCACGATCGGCACCCATGGCATCAACCCGACGCTGTATGCCAACCTGCCCTACGACCCGAAGAAGGACTTCCAGCCTGTGGCCCTGGTTTCTTCCGGCGCGAATGTGCTGATCGTCAACTCTGCCTTGCCGGTGCGCAATGTGAAAGAACTGATTGCGCTGGCCAGGAGCAAACCTGGCCAGTTGATGATGGGCTCGTCCGGCAATGGAAGCAGCATTCATATGTCCGGTGAACTCTTCGAGCATATGACCGGCACACAGCTCACGCACGTGCCCTACCGCGGTGGCTCGCCCGCGCAGACCGACCTGATGGGCGGGCGGGTCCAGTTGATGTTCGACAACCTGCCCACCTCGCTGCCGCTGATCGCCAAGGGCCTGGTGCGCCCTCTCGCCGTGACCTCGGCGCGCCGTTCGCCCGCACTGCCGGATGTGCCGACCGTTGCCGAAGCCGGCGTACCGGACTACCTCGTTAGCAACTGGAGCGGCATCTTCGCGCCTGCACACACGGCGCCGGAGATTGTGAACCGGCTCAATGCCGCGGTCGGCCAGGCCGTGACAAGCCCGGCGCTGCGCCAGCGCTACGCGCAGATGGGCGCCGACAGCGGCGCGGACCTCGGCACCGGCAGGAACGCAGGCAGCCAGCCGATGAGCGCAGCGGAATTTAGCAGATTTGTCGATGAGGAGATGAGCAAATGGGCAAGGATCGTCAAGGTATCGGGAGCACGGGCGGAATGAGTGAAATGAACGAGACGCAACGGATGAAAACATGCAGCCAATCGACTACCTGCTGAGAACCGCCAGCGCCACGCCGGCGCGCATCGCCTTGCAGGCGTCCGGCGAATCGCTGACCTATGGCGAGCTGACGCAGAAGGTGCTCGCGCTCGCAGCGGCCTTCCAGGCGCTGGACTCCACGCCCGGATCGCGCGTCGGCATCTGCGCCGGCAATAGCGTGCAGCATGTGCTCGCGCTGCTGGCTACGCTGGCCGCCGGCAAGTGCTGGGTGCCGCTGAATCCGCGCGCCTCGGTCCACGAACGGGCCCGTATCGTCGACTTCACCGAGCCGTCCATCCTGGTGGTGGAAGACAACGGCCCGAGCCAATCCGGCACGATCACGCAGGGCACCCGCGTGATCGCCTGCGGGCCGCAGGCATCCGGCCCGGACAGCTTGGCCGGACTACTAGCTGCCTGGCGCGGCCGCGTCCCGCTACGCGTGCAGCGCGAACTTGGCGAAACGCAGGCCATCAAGTTCACCGGAGGTACCACCGGCGCGCCCAAGGGCGTCATGCAGTCGCTGCGGACCTGGAACACGACAGTGGTGTCCATCCTCACCGCAATGCAGTTGCGCGAGGACGAGCGCTATCTCGCCGTGGCTTCCATTACCCACGGCACATCTACCTTCCTGCTGCCGGTGTTCGCGCGCGGCGGCACGGTAGTGCTGGCGGATACGACGAGGCCGTGCGCACTGCTCGATCAGCTGGAGCGCGAGCGCATCACCGCGGTGTTCATGCCACCCACGCTGATCTACGATTTGCTGGACGAACCGGGCGTAGGCGCCCGGGACTGGTCCGCGCTGCGGCACCTGATCTATGCGGCGGCGCCGATGCGCGCCGACCGAATTGCCCAGGCCATCGAAGTCTTCGGCACCCTGGAGACCTCGTTCGGGCAGACCGAAGCCCCCGGCATCATGGCTTTCCTGCCTGCCAGCGAAATGCGCGACCCCGCCCGCCACGGCTCTGTGGGACGTGCCACCTGCCTGACCGAGCTCGCCATCATGGGGCGCGATGGCAGGTTGCTGCCGGCTGGCGAGACCGGAGAGATCGTGGTGCGCGGCGACCTCGTCATGTCCGGCTACTGGCGCCAGCCCGGCAAGACCGCCGAGGCACTTGCCGATGGCTGGCTGCATACGGGCGACGGCGGCTACCTGGACGCGCAAGGCTACCTGTACCTGAAAGACCGGTTGCGCGACGTCATTATCACGGGCGGCTTCAACGTGTACCCAAGCGACGTGGAGAACGCGCTCGGCGCCCATCCCGCGGTGTGCCGCTGCACTGTGCTCGGCATGGACGACCCGCGCTGGGGAGAGGCCGTGCATGCGGCCGTGCAACTGCATGCCGGCGTCACCGCCAACGCCGCCGAATTGCAGGCGTTCGTCAAGGAACGCCTGGGTTCGGTGCAGGCACCCAAGCGCATCCATTTTGTGGAAACCCTTCCGCTCACGGCCAACGGCAAGGTCTCGAAGCTCGAAGTGAAGACCCTGCTCGCCGCCAGTGCATGCAATTACGCCAACGACAACCCTCAAGGCAAGGAGCCTCTTTCATCATGACACCGACAGATATCCTGGTAACCGGCGGCTCCGGCGGCATTGGCTGGGCCCTGTGCAAGACGCTGCGCGAGCGCGGCCACACGGTAGTGAACTTCGATCGGGTGGCACCTCCCGAGGCCGGCGTGACGCATTTCGTCGAAGTCGACATGGCCGAGCCGGCGCAACTCGCCGCCGCGCTTGGCGAAGCCACGGCCAGCTTTGCCTTCGCCGGCCTCGTCAACAACGTGGCGACCCTGCGGGCGGCGAGCCTGGAGGAAACCAGTCTTGACGACTTCGACAAGCAGATCGATGTCAATGTCCGGGCGGCGCTGCAATGCACTCAGGCACTGGTGCCGGCCATGCGTGCGGCGCGCCACGGCCGCATCATCAATATCTCCAGCCGTGCCGCGCTGGGCAAGGAACTGCGCACGGCGTACTCGGCCAGCAAGGGCGCCCTGAACGCCATGACGCGAACCTGGGCGCTGGAACTCGCGGCGCACGGCATCACCGTCAACGCCGTTGCTCCGGGGCCCATCGCCACGGCGGCGTTCGGCGAAGTCAACCCGGCCCGGGATGCGTTGACGCAGCGCATTGTGAACGGCGTGCCGGTCAGGCGGCTAGGCAAGCCGGAAGACATCGTCCACGCTGTCGAGTTCTTTCTCGACGAACGCGCGTCCTTCGTCACCGGGCAAGTGCTGCACGTCTGCGGCGGCATCACCGTGGGGCTGAGCGCATGAATGGCGTACGCACCGAGATCGGCTACACCACACCCGATCGCATCACGCTGCGCGGACTCGACCTGGCCACCGAGGTGATTGGCAGGCTGGATTTCGTGCAAACGCTCTGCCTGGTCGCGCTCGGCCGCCTGCCCAGCGCGGCGGAAGCACGGATGATTGACACGCTGCTGGTGACCGCGGTCGATCACGGGCTGACGCCAAGCGCGATCAGCGCCCGCATGACCTGGCTCGGCGCGCCGGAATCCTTGCAAGGCGCGGTCGCCGCAGGATTGCTGGGCGCCGGGGAGCGCTTCCTCGGCACCGTTCAGAACATGGCGGAGATGCTGTTGCAGGAAGGTGCAACGCTGGCGGCTGATGCTGACGGCGACACCATCGCGGCGCAGGCACGGCACATCGTCGCCGCTCGCCGGTCAGCCGGCAAGCCGATACCTGGCGTGGGCCATCCGATCCACGCGCAGGGCGACCCGCGCGTGCCGGCCCTGATGGAGGCAGCCAGGGCAAACCACTTCCACGGCAAGTATTGCCGTCTTGCGCTTGCACTCGGTGAGGCCTGCGATGACGGCGCGCGCCGCGCCCTGCCGCTCAACGCCGCTGGCGCGATCGGCGCGATCCTCGCCGAAATGGGGCTGGACCCGTTGTTCGGTCGAGGCCTGGCGCTGATCGGACGCTGCGCGGGACTCGTCGCCCACTTGATCGAGGAATGCGAGCAACCGATCAGCCAGCAGGTATGGAACCTGGTCTTGCGCCAGGACGCTCGCAACATATTGCCGTAAGCGGCCAACCCTTCTACCCCTGTTCCCACCACGACATCACCTGCCGCAAGGCAGGAAACGGAGACAACGCAACATGGCAAGATTGCCTTATTTCGATGTGGACAACGTGCCCGGCCGCCTTGGCGAGCAACTGCGCGGACGTCCCGCCCTGAACCTGTACCGGGTGCTGCCGCATGCGCCAGAGATCGCGCTCGGCTTCCTCGGCCTCGGCCGGGCCATTCTCACCGAGACCGTGCTGCCGGCGACGCTACGCGAGCTGGCCATCCTGCGGGTGGGCGCGCTCAGCGGCGCCAGCTACGAGGTGCATCAGCATCGCCGCGTGGGGCGCGCCGCCGGCCTGCCCGAGGAAAAGATCGATGCCGTGCTGACGCCCGACGCCAACGGCGACTTCAGCGAAACCGAGCGCCTTGTCATCGCATTTACCGATGCCGTGGTGCGTGACGTCAAAGCGCCGGCGGCGCTCTACGCGCAGGTTGCCGCGGCGCTGGACGCGCAGATGATGGTCGAGCTGCTGGCGACCATCGGCTTTTACATGCTGGTGTCGCGCCTGCTGGAAAACCTCGAAGTCGATATCGAAAACCCACCGCTGGAAAAGCTGGAGCTGCGTCATGACTGAATTCCTGGAAAGTCGTCCGGACCAACAACTCTTTGCGCCCGCGCTTGGCCTGCCGCGCCGCGAAGGTCGGCTCGCCGGGCGCCGCATCCTGGTGGTCGGCGCGGGCCAGCGCCGCACCGTCGATCCGGTGCCATCCGTGGGCAACGGCCGCGCCATGTCGCTGCTGTTCGCGCGTGAAGGCGCGGCCGTGGCATGCGCCGATATCGACATTACCGCCGCGCAGGACACGGTCGACCACATCCGGCTCGAGGGCGGCGTCGCCGTGCCGGTCCAGGCGGATGTGGCGGACCCCGCGCAGATCGCGCGCATGGTGGCGCAAGCCAACGCCGCGCTGGGCGGGCTCGATGGCTTGGTGGTCAACGTCGGCATCGGCAACCAGAATCGCTTCGGCGCGGAGACGCCTGAGGACTGGGGCCGTGTGCAGGACATCAACCTGCGTGCCCCGATGTTCTGCGCCCAGGAGGCGGCCGCGGTCATGCCCGCCGGCAGCGCCATCGTGTTCGTCGCCTCCACTGCAGCAATCTCGCCACTGAGCGGGCTGCCTGCCTACGAAACCTCGAAAGCCGCATTGATGGCGCTCGGCCGTGCCGTGGCGTTCGCCGGGCAGCCCAGCGGCTTGCGCGCCAATGTGCTGGCACCGGGACTGATCGACACCCCGATGGGCCGCGACGCCTCGCGCGCCAGGCCCTCGCGCGCAAGCCGCCCGCTGCCGTTCGGCCGGCAGGGCACAGGCTGGGAGGTTGCACATGCCGCGCTCTACCTGATCAGTGCCGAGTCCTCCTATGTCAACGGGCAGATGCTCATTGTCGATGGTGGCCTGTCGATCGGTGCCGTACGCGCCGCGGGCTGAAGGTTGGTGCACAGCCGGGCCTGTGCCGTGCAATGTGCATTGGCTCGGCCCACCATCACAACATCATGATGGAGACAAACATGATGCGGTATTGCTGCAATACATTGAAACTCGGCCGTTTCCTGGCCCTGGCATGCGCGCTTGGCATGGCCCTGGACCTTCTTGGCGCCGCGCCGGCGATCGCGCAGCCGTGGCCGGCACGGCCGGTTCGCCTGATCCTGCCCAGCGCCGGTGGCAGCGGGCCCGACACCATTGCGCGCATCTTTGCCGAGCGCTTGTCGCGCACGCTGGGCCAGCCCGTCGTGGTCGACAACCGGCCGGGCGCTAACGGCGTCATCGGCGTCGACGCGGTGGCCAAGGCGCCGCCTGACGGCTACACCTTGCTATTCGCCAGCTCCTCTTCGACCGTCATCAGCCAGGCCCTGTTGCACAAGCTGCCCTTCGATGTGACGCGCGACTTTGTGGCCGTGGCGCAGATCTTCTCAGGGGGCATCCATCTGGTCGCCTCTCCGGATTTTCCAGCGCACAACCTGAAGGAGTTCGTTGCCCTCGTCAAGGCGAATCCCGGCAAGTACGACTATGCCACCTGGGGTCCGGGCTCCACCGGACAGCTTGTGATGGAGTACCTGAAGCGGCAGGAGGGACTCGACATCCGGCATGTGCCCTACAAGACGATCGGCCAGATCTACCAGGACATGCAGGGCGGGCGGGTGAAGGTGGCCTTCGTCGACGCGACCAGTTCCGTGCCGCTGATCAAGACCGGAAAGCTGCGCGGCCTCGCCATCACCGGGTCGCACAGGGGCCCGGCGCTACCGGACCTGCCGACCATGACCGAACAAGGTTATCGCTTCGATACGGATGCCTGGTACGGCGTGTTCGCCCCGCGCGGTACGCCGGCCAGCATAGTAGCGGCCGTGCATCGGGAGATCCTGAACACGCTGTCCGCCCCGGAACTGCGTGACCGGTTCGTCCAGCTGAACCTGGTCGATCCGCCATTGAAAAGCCCGGAGCAGTTTGCCAATACCGTCCGTACCGACCTGTCCCTCTGGCAAGGCATTGCCAAGGCAAACGGAATCAGCCTGGACTGAGAGCCCGGGGTCTTGCGCCCTCGCCTGCACGGCCGCCAGTTCGGTGCGCAGGTCCGCGACAGGCCCGGGCATTGCATGACCTGTTCGGCCTGTCGGTCGACGGGCTCGCTGGCCAAATGATCCTCAGTCGATCACCCACCCACCCTCGATCAAGCTTTCGAGACTTGGGTAGCTATGCCCTTGCCCGTCAGTGAGCAGGCGTCACCGAATTGYCCGCAGCCTCGCATTGACCGCATTCACATCAAAGCCAACTGGATCGAATACGCCGCCAACCCACGACCGGAAGTCATTGTGCTGTTCGTGGTTCTTGTCCCGGAGCGCTGCAAGGAATTGCGCATAACCGTGTGGCCCGCCAACGTCTTCCGGAGGGCAAGCGTTCTCGCCAGCCAGGCAAGCCGGCAGAGCCAGCGCCAGGTCAGGGTAGCCAACTGATTCGACAATGACACGGTGCCGCCAGTCATCGCCAAAATCATAGCGGTACTCGAATTCAGTGACCGCGCCGAGTGCATTGTTCAGCCGGACGCCCTTCTCCGACCGCAGGCCTTCATCCGAGACGTCCTTATCCTGCACACCGAACCGCTCGCTGTCGATGTCGAATTCATGCAGGTGAGTGTCCTCCCAGCCCATCACAGAATGGATTACCTTGTGGAGCTTGGGGAGTTGCATATCGGCCGGGACAACAAAGCGACGCCAGACCAGAGGCTTGACGTGGAGCAGTTCGATACGAAGGGTTGCGGCAAGCTTGAGCATAGGCGGAAGAGATAATACATAGGTCCGGAGACCACGCTAACTGGCTTGCATGGTGAAGCTGATGAGCCATGAGCGAGCGGCTCCCGATGGCGCGGGTGAAGGAAATCGAAGTGGTAGCCTCTACTCGCCAACCACTAAACGCGGAAATGCTCCACGCTCTGCCCGGCGTTGACCGCCCGCTGCAGCCAGTCCGGCATGGCGCCGCGGCCATCCCAGCCCTGCCCGTGCGCGTTGCGATAGCGCACCGCGCCAGGCAACGTCGCCGGTGGCGGCTCGGGAAAACAGCCAGCGGCCTGCAACTGGGTCAGGGTCAGGCCGTGCTGGGCCATCTGGATGCGGATCCAGGTAATCGCTTCGGCGCGCTCGATTTCGATCGACATTATTTTCGGTGCACAGATTGGAGGAAGCTGCGGAGCAGGATCCTGCGTGGTCGTCTTAGAGACCGTTGGGCCTCAGCATTGTTCGGGCGGCTCGTTGGTGTCAAGCCACCCACCGCATTGGGGACTGGGCATCACGTGCCCACCCATCGCTTAAAAATTAATCAGATCCGAGGGGCCCGCCGAATAGCTGGTCCTCGCGCGGCTTGTCCACAGGCTTATCCCGTGGCGCAGTGGACAAATCCTCGCCCCCTCTTCTCTTCAGGCCGGCCCCGGCTTGAACTTGGTGCGCGCCACCGGCGTCCGACGCCGGGCCGGCGCCAGATGGCGCGCCGCAGCGGCCTCCGCCTGGGCACGCTCGGCCCGCCGCAGCGCCGCTTCCAGTTCGGCCCGCAGCCCGTCCTGTGCCGCCTGCCCTTGTCCGAGCGCCTGCCGGGCCTGCGCCAGTTGCTCGCCGAGCGTGTCGCGCTCGGCCTGCAAGCGCGCCCGCGCCTCGGCACCGGCCACGGCGGCGTCCTGCGCCCTCGCCTGTACGGCCGCCAGTTCGGTGCGCAGGTCCGCGAGCACCTGCTCGCCCTTCTGGCGCAGCGTGCGTTCCTGGTCGATCTCGCGCAGCGCGCGGCGTTCGGTGGCGCTGGCCCGTTCCTGGGCCACGGCGACCTGCTCGCGGGTGTGCTCCAGCTCCGTCGAGAATTGGGTGCGCAGCTCCTGCAGTTGCCGCTCGAGCGCTGCGAGCTGGCGCGTGCCTTCCTCCTGACGCGCCTGGGCAGCCGCGAGAGCCTGGCGCGCGGCCTCCAGTTCGCCCTGTAGCGCCGCGCGCGCCTGCTGGGCGGCGTCACAGTCGGCCTGGACGGCGGCGGTCTCCTGTTCGGCCACCACCACCGCGGCGCGCGCTTGGTCGCGCTGGGCCTCGGCTTCACTGGCCTGGAGCCGGGCCTCGGCCCGCAAGGCGGCCAACTCGCCGGTGGCCGCCTCGTTGGCGGCCTGCCAGATCGATTGCACGGCATTGGCGGCGATCGCCTTGAGCGCGTCCGGCAGGCCGGGATGGTCGATGGTCACGCGCATCTTGTCGCGCAGGTCGGTCCAGAACTGCGCCAGCACCTCGGTCGGCGTGCCCATGCTGCCCTTGCGCACCAGTTGATAGAGCTTGTTGGCGGTGGGGGTGATGCCGTAGCGGAAAAAGAGCAGGCCGCAGACCTCGCGGTAGAGCGCGCGGGTCTCGGGGAATTGGGTGCGCAGGGCGGCCACGTCGGCGGCGAGCGTGGCCTGCAAGGCGGCGTCGGACGGCGTGGATTCAGGGCTGGCGGTCATGGTTTGGCAAAAATCGTCCGAGAATTTTCAATATATTACTACGTAATACGTATTTAATATTGATTTTTATCTCACACGTTAGACATAATTACGCTTCTGTCTATAACTTATGGCGCACTGCCCTCCTGACTTGCGCCTCGGCCACACTTTCGGCAAACCGCTCGCACGAAAGTGATCGCGGCGGCTAGGAGAGGCTGACCTGGAAGAACTGGAAGCGGCGGGAGGCCTCGGCCCGGCTGGCTGCGGCGGGCGGTCAATGCGGGGCTGACGGCGGGATTTTTCCGGGATCGGATAAGAGTCCTGGAGAACCAAGCGGGGCCCRGAATCTCGCAGGAGCCTTGCTTGCCCCCGGCCCAGTCACCGTCACACTTGTGGCAGCCGAGCTGGTGCTCGCCGGGAAGGGTGACTTCCGCAGCCCACGTGGCTATGCCCACGCGGGCCTGATGGCCTTTGTTCGGCTGCGCTGCTCGTCGGATTCGGCCCATCATCCCCGGCGGGTCATACGCCACGGCGGCCTTGGCCCCAGGGCTTTGCGCAGCATCTCGACGAAGAGCCGCGCACGCATTGATGACTGGCGCGACTGCGGCACCAGCGCCATCACGTCGGCGTCGGGCAGCCGGTACGCTGGCAGCAGCGCTACAAGACGGCCGGAGAGCAGTTCATCGGCCACATCCCATTCTGACCGCGCCATGATGCCTTTGCCGGTCAGGCACCAGTGATGGACAACATCGCCGTCGTTGCTCTCCATCGTTGGGCGCACCCGCACTGTCTGTTCTCGCGATCGCGCATGGCGAGGGTTCTGGCTTTGGCTGTTTCCGCCGTCCTTTGCGCCGTCATCGCAGGTAAAGCGCCACAGCGTCACATCCTCCTCGTTCTCCCTGAGAACCAGGCAGGCGTGCCGTTCGAGATCTGCAGGCGTTTCCAATGGCGGTACTTTGGCCAGGTATTCGGGCGCCGCGCACAGGATGCGTCGGTTCGGCGCAATGCGATGCGCAATCCAACGCGAATCCGGGATCTCGCCGATGCTGACCAGCACGTCGAAGGCATCACGGCCATGCACCGGCTGGCGCGGCAGCATCAGGTTGTCCGACAGGTACAACTGCACCTCGAGATTGGGATGCGTGCCATGGAACTGCGCCAACAGCGGACCGAGGTAGCGGCGCCCAAAGCCAAACGGCCCGTGGACTTTGAGCTTGCCTGCCACGGCCTGGCTGCGCTGCTGCAGTGCCTCTTCGATCGCCTGCATCTGTTCCAGGACACCGGTGGCGTGCTGCGCCAGCAGATGCCCTTCGTGCGTGAGTTGGAGGCGCCGTGTGGTGCGCTGGGCTAGCCGGATACCCAGGCGCGCCTCCAGTTGGCCCAGGCGCTTGGTCACGGCCGGTGGGGTGACGTTCTCCTCCCGGGCCAATGCGGCCAGGCTTCCTAAGCGATCCAGCGCCAGAACGAACCGCAGATCTTCGATGTCTAGCTTCATTATTAACCTTCAGGTGAATTAAGAAATTCTATGGCATTAACCACATGAGGGCATGGCATACCTACACTGGCGACTCGAAACCCGGAGACCGCCGCCATGACACAGCCAACACATCAGCCACTGCAAACACCTCAAGCCCGCCAATACGATTTCGTCCTGTTCGATCTGCTAACCGCGTTGCTCGACTCCTGGTCCCTGTGGAATAGCGTCGCGGGCAGCGAGACGGCAGGCCGGGCCTGGCGTGCCGCCTACCTGAAGCGCACCTATGCGTGCGGCGCCTACCGCCCCTACGAGACGCTAGTGCGCGAGGCCGCGATCGAGACCGGGCTGCCACCATCCATGGCTGACGCGCTCGAAGAACGGTGGACAGAGCTCACGCTGTGGGACGGTGCCGCCGCTGTTCTCGACGCCCTGCGCGCATCGCATGGACTCGGTGTTGTGACCAACTGCTCCGAGCGTCTCGGGCGGCTGGCGGTCGAGCGCCTCAATGTGCCGATGGACGTGATAGTGACGTCCGAGCGCGCCGGCTTCTACAAGCCGGATCCGCGCCCCTATCGACAGGCGCTGCAGGAATTGGGGGCGGAGGCTGCCAATACGCTATTCGTCGCCGGATCCGGCTTCGATCTGTTCGGAACATCGGCGGTAGGGCTCGACACCTACTGGCACAACCACGCAGGGCTGCTTTTGCCCGACGGCGCGCCGGCACCGTTGCAGCAGGGCCCGAGCCTCCTGCCCGTGCTCGAGCTCGTCGCAACGCCGCGCAGCGGAACCCAAGCGCAGGGTTGAGAGGCGCGCTACTTGCGAGGAGACCCAATGAAATCCGCCATTGCCACCGCCCTGCTCGTCGGCTCGCTGAGCGCCGTCGTTGTCCCAACCGCGTTTGCTGCCACTGCGCCCGCTGCACCGCCCGCGCCGGCGCAAAAGTGGCCAAGCAAGCCACTTACGCTCATCATGCCGTTCCCTGCCGGCGGCCCCAGCGACGCGCTGGCCCGCGCCGTTGCCGCCAGGATGGCATCCGGCCTGGGCACATCGATCGTGGTCGAGAACGTTGCGGGCGCAGGCGGCTCGATCGGCATGCAAAAACTCGCTCGCGCGCCCGCCGACGGCTACACGATCGGTTTCGGCACCATAGGCACCCAGGCGGCCAACATGATCCTGTATCGCAAGCCGCTGTATGACGCGCGTCAGGATTTCGAGCCGCTGGGGCTGGTCGGGTCCGCGCCCGTGCTCCTGCTGGTCAAGCGCGATCTGCCAGTCAATGACTTCAACCAGTTCACCGACTACCTTCAGGGACATCCGGCCACCACGTCATATGGCACCGCTGGGATCGGTTCCATCTCGCATCTGGCGTGCCTGATGCTCCTGGGCGACCTGAAGCTGAATGCCATGCACGTTCCGTACAAGGGCGTGGCGCCGGCGATGGCAGGTTTGATGGGTGGCGAGACAGACTTCACCTGCGATCAGACCACCACATCACTCGCGCAGGTGGCGAGTGGCCGTGTCCGCGCCATCGCGGTGCTGACGCGGGAGCCTCTGCCCACGCTGCCCAAGGTCGCCACGGCGCAAAGCAGTGGCAAGACACGCATCGATTTCCATTCCTGGAACGGCCTGTTTGCTCCCAAGGGCACCCCTGCTCCTGTGGTGGCCAGGCTGAATCAGGCAATCAACGACGCGTTGGCTGACACTGCCCTGGTGCGCCAGATGCACGAAGTGGGTGTCGAGTTCCCGGCCCGCGCCGACAACACGCCCGCCAATCTAGCCCGGCTTGTGGAGCGCGATTTCCGGCGCCTGCGGCCGCTTCTCGAAGCCAACAAGGTGCAACTGGATTAAGCAAGCGGGCAGCCGCTCGCTGCGTGCTGCCCCCAACAAAGGATTCCCATGACTTTGCAAGAACTTGAAACGCCGGCGCTTGTGCTGGACCGAGCCAAGATGGAACGCAATATCGCGCGGCTGCGCAACCGCCTTGCGCCCTCCGGCGTCACGCTGCGGCCACACGTCAAGACCAACAAGTCGGTCGACGTCACGTCTTGCATCGGTGCAGCTGGTACGCCAATCACCGTGTCCACACTGAAGGAAGCTGGCTACTTCCTTGACCACGGCTGGAGCGACATCCTGTACGCGGTGGGCATCGTGCCGTCCAAGCTGGCGCATGTCGAAGACCTGGTGCGGCGGGGCGCAAAGCTGACGCTGCTGCTCGACAACGTGGAGGCGGCCAGCGCGCTCGCGGCCTGGTGTCGCGAGCGCGCCCTCAACGTGCCGGTGCTCATCGAGATCGACACCGACGGTCACCGCTCAGGCGTCAAGCCGGAGGACCCGTCGTTGCTCGATATCGCTGCCGCACTGGGCTATGACGAGGGGACTGGCGCCTGGCTCGCGGGCGTGCTCGCCCATGCAGGCGACTCGTACAACTGCCGTTCGGTCGAGGCGATTGAAGCCCTGGCCGAGCAGGAGCGCGCCGGCGCCGTAAGGGCGGCGGAACGTTTGCGCGCCGCCGGCCATCGCGCGCCGGTGGTTAGCGTCGGTAGTACGCCGACCGCTCATTTCGCCCGCTCGCTCGAGGGCGTGACAGAGGTACGGGCAGGGGTGTTTGTATTCTTTGATCTGGTGATGCGGGGCATTGGGGTCTGCGACACAGATGACATTGCGCTGTCGGTCTTGTGCACGGTGATCGGGCACCAGCGTGAAAAAGGCTGGCTGATCACCGATGCAGGCTGGATGGCAATGTCGCGCGACCGTGGCACCGCGAAGCAACCGGTCGACCATGGCTATGGATTGGTTTGCGATATCGACGGCAAGCCGCTGTCAGATCTGGTGATGATCGACGCCAACCAGGAGCATGGTATCGTCCGCCACCGCACGGATCCGACCGCCACGCCAATGCTCCCACTCGGCACGCTTTTGCGCGTGCTGCCGAATCATGCATGCGCGACAGCGGCACAGCACGGGGCCTACGCGGTAGTAGCGGGCGGCACTGCGTTGCAAGCGCGTTGGACCCGCTTTGGGGGATGGTGAGCGCGATGGCTAAAAGCAATCCTGGCACAATCGCCGCCTCTACGCCCGCGGCAACCACCGGAGTCAACAATGGCGTCGCTTTTTTCGACGTGCCGGCACTAGCTGCGCCACGCGGCCACAACTCGCACGTTGCGACGGGCCAAGGCCTCGTCTTCGTCTTCGTCTTCGTCTTCGTCTTCGTCTTCGTCTTCAGTGTGTCACCGTGATGACAGGGCAGCCTTGCACCGTCTTGGTGTTTCCCCGAGATTGTGCTGACCGCGCCTTACCCTAATAATCGCGCCCTGTGCCTGCGTCGTGCAGGCGCAGTAAGGGCTTGATTGCCCAGGATAAAAAGGAAGTCCAGATGTTCCGCTTCGAGTATGGAACGAGCAATGTTTATGTCCAGCTTGGATTCGCGGATGCCGAAGAAATCCCGCTCAAAGCGGGAATTGTGAGAGACATCACCGACCGCATTCGGGCCGCCGGGCTGACGCTCTCGGATGCCGCCGCCATGCTAGGGACATCACAATCGGATCTGCTCCTGGCGCTTTGCGGGAAATTCCAATCTTTCCGCGCAGCAGAGTTGCACAGTTGGCTTGATCGGCTGAACTTCCCGTTGCTGCCGAAAAGCCGATAAGCCCTGGACGCTTGCAGGGGGCATCGACCTGATGCCCGAGTGGCTGCAGGCTATATTGCCACCGGGACAATGCACGGTACGGCGGAACTGGATACGTCAATACAGCCTCATCCTCGCTAGTCCGATGCAGGGACTACACAGTGGCGGGCTTCGCCCAGCGGATCAATTCCGCCTTCAGTTCCCTGGACTCCTGCTCGAGAGCGCCTCATCGTTCCAGAGCTTTGCCAGCTTCATGCACTCATCGGCAAACGACTCGCGCGCCTGAGGGGTCTCGCCACCATTCCTTCCCGCTCTTTCGCGCGATCCTCATCATCCGCCGACTTGATGCTGGAGCAGATGCGGAGCTTGGTCAGCATCGACCACATTTCATTGCCGCTATTGGCCCGTCACTTGCGGGCTCCACGGGTTGTGGGTGTTTGACGCCTGGCGATTAATTGCGTTTTCCTGCGACGATGGGAGGGCTGAGGCGCCAGCCGACTCGAGGGACGACAGCGTTGCCGGAGCACAATCATCCACTTGATCGCTGATTTTGTCGTCTTTGTCTTGCTTTTATCAGCATCCCGCCGTCAAGTCGCCTCTGTCCGCCAGTTTGCGAAACATGAGAAGACCCGACTAACATCCCCTCTCCGATTCATGCCAGTGCTCGGCCTTCCTGTGAGACGACCGCGCCGAGGATGACCGAAACAGGAGGTGATGTGGGAAATGCATCCACTAGCGGACCTGCCAGCATGCTGGCCCACTGCGATGCGCTGGCTGTGCAACCCGCGGAGCGACCCGCACCTGCAGGAGTTCGGCAATTGCTGATTGACCAACTGAACCAGGTCGCGGCCGAGCGCGCCGCAGGTGCATTGACGCGCCACCGCCGCACCGCGCTCACCGGTTGCGCACCTCACCAGACGGTTAGCGTCAAAGACGGTGAAGCACGTCTTCTGCTGAGTTTTTGCAGCAACGACTACCTCGGGCTGGCAAGCCACCCGGCGGTGATCGCCGCGTTCGCGGAGGGGGCCCGGCGTTACGGCGCGGGTAGCGGCGCTCCCGCCCGCGTCAATGCGCATCCGCTCGCCCACCACCAACTGGAAAGCGAGCTGGCCCGGTGGTTCGCGCCGAATATTCCCAAGGTGCAGGCGCTCTACTTCTGCACCGGATACATGGCCAACCTGGCCGTGCTGAGCGCGCTGGGCACGGCCGACGCCACCCTGTTTTGCGACAAGCTCATCCATGCCTCGCTGATCGATGGCGCGCTGCTGGCTCGCGCCACGATGAAAAGGTACCCACACTGCGATATCACCGCGCTCGCCAGGCAGCTTGCTGCCTGCAACAGCCCGCTAAAGCTGATCGTGACCGACAGCGTGTTCAGCATGGATGGCGACATGGCACCGCTTGCCGAAATGCTGGCACTGGCCGAGCGCCACGACGCCTGGATCGTGGTGGACGATGCCCACGGCTTTGGCGTGCTGGGGCAGCGAGGCCGAGGTGCCCTGGAGCATCTGGGGCTGACCTCCGAGCGCCTGATCTATGTCGGCACGCTGGGCAAGGCGGCGGGCGTGGCGGGCGCGTTTGTCGCTGCCCACCGGACGATTGTGGAGCATCTGGCCAACGTGGCCCGCCCCTACATCCACAGCGAGGCTGCGCCGCCGGCCATCGTTCATGCGCTCCTGAGCAGCCTGGCGCTGATCGCAGGCCATGAAGGACGCGAGCGCCGCGACCACCTGGCGCAGTTGATCGGGCAGTTGCGCAACGGCCTTCAAACCCTGCAGGTCCGGCATCCGCACGCCGGCTGGCATCTCGCCGACAGCAGTACACCCATCCAGCCCCTGATCGTCGGCGACAACGAGGCCGCGCTGTCGCTGTCCCAAGCGCTTGAGAACGACGGCATCCGCGTTACCGCGATCCGCCCGCCCACCGTGCCCAACGGTACGGCGCGCCTGCGCATCACACTGTCGGCGTCGCATACCGCAGCCGACGTGGCACGCTTGCTGGACAGCCTGTCCGCCATCATGGCCCGGCGGGCAGAGCCATGAAAAACCTCTCGCCTCATTGCCGTCGCTTCCGAACCGCGCCAGGCCGAAACCCGACAGCGTCTGGCTGCCAAAGCAGGATTCCACAATGACCAGCATTGCCGACAGCACGACTGCCACCAACCAGGCCACCACGCTCGCTTCCACGTCCCTAAGCCGGTACCACACCGAGGAAGCGATGGCCGGAGCGTTGACCCCCTGCGACCGCCTGGTCGACGACGCCTTCCTGCGTGACCCCTACCCTGCCTACCACGCGCTGCGCGCGCTCGGGCCCATCCATTGGAGCGAAGAATTCTTCGGGGGGGCCTGGCTACTGACCCGGCATGAAGATGTGGAAGCGGTGCTGCGCGACCCCCGGTATTCGGCGCGGCGCACGGGAGGATGGGTGATGCGTGGCAGCGAAGGCGAGCGCCAGGCGCTTTGCCCCTTCCAGCGCTTGTTCAGCCGGGCCATGCTGTTCCTGGACGCGCCCGATCATACGAGGCTGCGACAGGTGCTCAATGCCGGCTTCCGTCCGGCTGCCCTGCGCGCTTTTGCCGGCACCATCGAGCAAATGACGGCCGGGCTGATTGCGCAGCTCGCAGGCGCCGAGGCGTTCGATTTCATGGAGTCGATTGCCAGGCCGCTGCCGGCGATGGTCATCGCGAGGTTGCTAGGCATGGACGTCGAGAACCAGCCGGACTTCCTCGCCTGGTCCGAAGACCTGGCCGCCTTCATCGGCGCACCGGATCCCGACGCCGCGCTGAAACGGCGCGCCCAGGTCAGCCTGCTCAAGATGGCTGCAGCATTTGAATCGATGCTGGCGCGGCGCAAGGCAGAAGACACGGATCTCTCGCAGGCGCAACAGCGGGACCTGATCGGGCATCTGCTGTACGCCGAGGCCGAAGGCAAAATCGAGGCCGGTGCCGAACTACTGGCGCAATGCGCGATGCTGCTGTTTGCCGGTCATGAAACGACGCGCAATCTGCTTGGCAACGGACTGCACGCCCTGCTGAGCCATCCCGAGCAATGGCAGCGCCTGCAGCAGACCCCGGAACTGCTGCCCAATGCCCTGCGCGAGTTGCTGCGCTACGAAAGCCCGGTCCAGTACACGGGACGTCGGGTTGCTACAGACATGATGCTGCACGGGCGCCAGTTGCGGCGCGGCGATCTGGTCGTTGCCCTGATCGGCGCCGCCAATCGCGACCCGGCGCGCTTCCGCAACCCGGACGAGCTGGACATCACGCGACGCGAAGGCTCCCACCTTTCGTTCGGGCATGGCCCACATGTGTGCATCGGCGCCGCGCTGACGCTGATGGAGGCAGAGATCGTGTTCCGGGCGATTCTGCGCCACATGCCCGCGCTTTCGCTCGCAGACGCCGAACCGCACTGGAACGGCAACCCCGTCTACCGGGGCTTGGCCAGACTTAGTTTGCAAGCGCGAGGACAGTCTGCCCGACAGACGTAGCTGGCTTTGTCACAACTTGCCCTCCCGTCCTGGACGGACGGGAGGCAACAGCCTGTCTCCGTGCAAGCACGCCAATATCAATCCGCCGGCTTCAACTCGATCAGCAGATCCTTCGCGGCGACGCGGTCACCCTGCTTCACATGCACCGCGGCAATCTCGCAGTCGCGATCCGCGGTGATGTGGGTTTCCATCTTCATCGCCTCCAGCGCCATCAGCGTCGTTCCCGCCGCCACGCGCTGTCCTGGCTGGACCGCCACCGTCACGATCGAGCCCGGCATGGGCGCGGCGATATGCAGCGGATTGCCGGGCTCGGCAACCGGACGGCTGCTGCGCACCACGCTCGCGTGCGTGGTACTACGCTGCTCGACCAG
>NZ_JBFTNF010000058.1:0-59411 GCF_056397345.1 Cupriavidus sp. 05N38 | reverse complement strand
CTGGCAGACCGCCGCGGCGGCCGGCGCCACCGTGATCCGCCTGCCGGATGCTGCCGGCCTGCCGCGCTGGCAGATCGCCTTGCCGGCCGAACAGGCGCCGCAGATGCAGGCCGCGCTGTCGGCCACCCTGCAGCCGGCGGATGCTGCCGTGTGGGACTGGCTGGACGTGCAGTCGGGCGTGCCGCGCATCGCCGCCGCCACGCAGGAACAGTTCGTCCCGCAGATGATCAACCTGGAACTGGTGGGCGGCGTCAGCTTCCGCAAGGGCTGCTACCCCGGCCAGGAGATCGTCGCGCGCAGCCAGTACCGCGGCACGCTCAAGCGCCGCATGTGGCTGATCCACGGCGAAGGCGAAGTGCCGGCCGCGGCCACCGAGATCTTCCGCCCCGAAGACCCCGGCCAGCCCTGCGGCATGGTGGTGAATGCAGCCGCCGCGCCGCAAGGCGGCTGGGACGGACTCGCCGAGCTGAAGATCGATGCCGCCGGCGGGGCCTTGCACCTGGGCAGCGCCACGGGCAGCCCGGTGCGGCCGGGCGAGTTGCCCTACGCGGTACCATTCGGCGAAGCGGCCTGAGCATCCGCCGGCGCGAGCGAGAGGCAGTCATGAGCGATCACCTTTACGTCTATTTCCGGGTGCCGGAAACCCTGGCCGAGCAAGCGCTGCCGCACTGGCACCGCTGGATGGAGACCGTTGCCGAGGCGGGCGGAATTGGTGGTACGCTCTTACGCAGGCCCGAGACGCGCGACGGCATGCAGACCTGGATGGAAGCCTATGCCGACGTGCCGCCCGCCTTCGACATCCTGCTCGACGGGCTGTGGCGGCAGAGCGGCCTGCAGCGCTTCGTCAGCGGCGAGCGGCAGGTCGAGCGGTTTGTCGACCTGGACCAGCTCTGAGCCGGCCTCGCCGCGCGGCGCAGCGCAAACCGGATACGCAGTGGACGTGCGGCGCACCTGCAGCGCGCGCGCCATGGATATTGTGATCGCAGTGAATGCAGCAAATGCAGTAAAGGAAGCACTATGTGCCTGATTCTGGTGGCCTGGCAATCCCACCCCGACTATGCCCTGGTGGTGGCCGGCAACCGCGACGAGTTCTACGCCCGCCCCGCGGCGCCGGTGCACTGGTGGGAAGATGCCCCGCAGGTGCTGGCGGGTCGCGACCTGGCTGAGGTGATCGGCGAGCCGGGCACGTGGATGGGGCTGGCCGGCGACGGCCGTTTCGCGGCCCTGACCAACTACCGCGCGCCGTCCGAGAAGCGCACCGAGGCCCGCTCGCGCGGCGAACTGGTGGCCGGATTCCTGCGCGGCGAGGACGATCCCCATAGCTACCTGTCCGGGCTGAAGCCGCGCGCCGGCGCGTACAACGGCTTCAACCTGCTGGCGAGCGACCTGCGCGAGCTCTGGTGGTACAGCAACCGCGGCACGGCGCCCTATCCGCAACGGCTGAAGGCGGGCCTGTACGGCTTGTCCAACGCCTTGCTGGACACCCCCTGGCCCAAGGTGGTCAGCCGAGTCGGCGCGCTGGCGGAAACGCTGGCGGCCGATACCGGCCAGATCGGCGCCAGCGCCGATCCCTACTTCGACCTGCTGGCCGACACGCGCCAGGCGCTGGATTTCGAACTCCCCCGTACCGGGGTGACGCCGGAATGGGAAAAGGTGCTCTCGTCGGCGTTTATCCGCTCGCCCAGCTACGGCACGCGCGCCAGCACTGTGCTGCGGGTGCGCCACGACGGCCGCTTCGAGCTCAACGAACGTAGCTTCGATGCCAGCGGCCGCACTGGCGAAGTCTCTTACCGCGGCCACCTGCGCGTGGCGCGCGACGCGGGCCAGGTACCCGCGCCCTGAGACGCGAGCGCCGGCCTGCGGCGCCACTCCCTGCCTGCCGGCCGGCGCCGGAACCCTCAGTACTGCCGCGCCTGCAGTGCCAGCGGCCGCAGCGCAGCGTCGAGCGCGCGGATCGCGCCGGGGTCGTTGCGCACGGCCAGCAGCCACGCATCGTCGAAGCCCCCGATCTCCAGCAGTTGCATGCCGTGCGGCGCCAGCTCGCGGTTGACATGGCTCAGGTAGAGGGCCGCGGGCTCCATATCGAAATCATTGTCGTCGCCACCGAGCGGAATGCCGTCTTCGTCGTAGAGATCGTCGACATCGATGGCGCGCACGCCGGCAGCGCGCAGCACCGCGAGCGCGGCCACGACCTGGGCGCCATGCGTGCTGAACTCGCGCCAGTCCACCTGCGCCAGGCAATGTCCCGCCAGCCAGGGATGGAGCCAGGCTGACAACAGGGCCTCGCCGGCCGGCGGATCGCCGACTGGCGCCGCGGCGGATTCGAGGGCGGGAATGGCATCGGCGAGGGCCTGGAGCAGGCGGGAACGGTTCTCTGGCATGGCGTGGACGGAAGCGGGCGCCACCGCAAGGCGGGCGGCAAGAAATCAAAGACCGCGATGATACCGCCCCGCGCGCCGCCGCTTCGTAGCTGGTACCAGGTACTAGGCGCCAGCAACGGCCGCTGGCGCGGACGGCGCGCGGGCACCGACCATCCAGCAGGCAGCGGTAAAGCGGACTTCGGCGCCATGCACATAAGGCGCGAAGGCGGCGCGGACGGTTTCGATGACCTGCGTGCGGGTGCGTTGGTCCGCCTCTTGCAGGATCAGGCCAACGGGACCGAGCCGGGTCAGGTAGCCGACCAGCTCGTTCTCGGGCAGGGTGCAGGCCACATCGATCGGACGGACATCGATCCCGGCCCAGCCGCTCTGCGCCAGGATGGCGCAGATCCGGTGCTGGTCGGCGAAGGCGAACTGTCCCGGCGCGCCCGGCCGGCGGGCGGGAAGGTTCGGCAAAAGCGGTGCCGCGGCGCGCTCGGCCGTCGTCATGAACGGATTCTCCGCGGCGCYCCGCCAGGCGACGAACCGCAGCCCGGCGTCGTCCCGCGCGGCTCGCCGCAGGTTGGCAAAGGCCCGGACCGCGTCATCGAAGAACATGACGCCGAAGCGCGAAATGATCATGTCGAAGCTTGCCGGCTCGAAGGCGTGGACCTGCGCGTTGGCGCAGATGAAGCTTGCCGGCATGCCTTCCCGTGCGGCGCGGGCCCGCGCGGCGGCGATCATCGGCTGCGAAATGTCGATGCCGGTGCAGCGGGCCGTTGCGCCGCGCAGCCGCGCAACGGCGAGCGTCGTGCTGCCCGTGCCGCAGCCCACGTCGAGCACCCGGCCTGCGGTTCCGGCCGAGGCGGCTTCTTCGACGAGCAGGTCTTCGAACGGCCTGAACATAGCGTCCAGCGATGCCTGCGCCTCGACCCAGGCGCGCCCGGCGTGACCGTTCCAGAGCCTTCCCTGCTCATCATCAGCCTGCTGCATGACTTCCATGATCATCCCCCCTTTGCTTGCCTTCAAGTAGCGGAGGTTGCACTATACAAATTCAAGTCGACTTGAGGTCAAGAGGGTGAAAGATCCGGACATGAACCTGGACATAGCCGAGGTGGCGCAGCGATCCGGCGTGCCGGCCTCGACGCTGCGGTTCTATGAGGAGAAGGGGCTGATCGCCTCGATCGGCAGGCGCGGCCTGCGCCGCCTGTTCGGTCCCGGCGTGCTGGAGCGGCTGGCGCTGATCGCGCTGGGGCGCGCCGCCGGCTTTTCGCTGGACGAGATCGCGCTCATGTTCGCGCCGGACGGGCGCCCGCGCATCGACCGGCAGATGCTCGCGGCCAAGGCGGAGGAACTGGACAAGACGATCCGCAACCTGAGCGCCCTGCGCGACGGCCTGCGGCACGCCGCCGCCTGCCCCGAGCCGAGTCACCTGGAATGCCCTACCTTCCGCCGCATCCTGCGGGCTGCCGCGTCCGGCGCCATCGGAGCCCGGAGAAAGACGACCCCGCGGGCCGGTTCACCGGGCGGTCCGGTACGCCAGGCTAAGCGGCTTGGGCCAGCCTGACCGGCAGCGCCTCGCGCACCGCCTCGGCGACGATGCCCGCCAGCCGTGCGGCCGGCGCATCCAGTTCGTCATCCTTGCGGTAGAGCGCCAGCGCCAGCGCAGGCAGCCGCGGCAGCCCGCCCTCGCCCGCATCCCAGGCCCGGACCGATGACGGCAGGCCCATCGCCGTGCGGATCGTCAGGCCCAGCCCCGCGGCCGTGCCGGCCCACAGGCCGCCCAGGCCCGGGCTGGTGAAGGCCACGCGCCAGGCAATGCCGGCGCGATCGAGCGCGGCGGTGCCGGCCGAGCGAAAACGGCATGGCGGCTCGAACGCGACCAGCGGCAGCGGTTCGCCCTCGTGCCACGGCACGTGCGCGGCGGCGGGGCCAATCCAGCACATCGGCAACTCCGCCACGCGCTCCATATGCGGCATGCGCACGCCATCGTCCCACGCCAGCGCCATGTCCAGCCGGCCGGCGGCAACGCCGTCCAGCAGCTCGGCATTGCGCGCCACGCGCGCTTCGATGCGCACCTTCGGATGCGCGCGTGCAAAGCGGCCCAGCACCTCCGGCAGCAGCATCTCGCCGAAATCCTGCTGCAAGCCGAAGCGCACCCAGCCTTCGAGCGCCACGCCATGCACCGCGGAGGCGGCTTCGTCATTGAGCTCCAGCAGCCTGCGCGCATAGGCCAGCATGGTTTCGCCGGCCTCGGTCAGGGCCAGGCCGCGCCCGGCCTTGCGGAAGATCGCCGTGCCTGCCTGCTCCTCCAGCTTCTTGAGCTGCGCACTGACCGCCGAGGTGGAGCGGCCGAGCCGGTCGGCGGCCCGCGCGAAGCTGCCAAGTTCCATCCCCGCCACGAAGCTGCGCAGCACGTCGAGGTCGAAATTCACCGAAGCCATGTAAATCGTCCTGATATTTGGGATGTTCAGTAAAAAATTATCTGATATTCGGGATTATTTTCGACTGAGAGAATCGGGGCGTCAAGGCCATTCGTGCCGCTTCTTCCCAGGGGATTCCATGTCGCGCGCTTCATCTCCAGCCACTTTGCCCGCCGCCGCCCGGCCTGCGAGCCTGCCAGGTTCCCCACGCCACCAGCCCGGCCACCGCTGGAAAGTGCTGGCCACCGGCGTGGCGGCCAATGCCAGCTTTGCCGCCGCGTTTGCCGGCATCCCGACCACGGCCGTGCTGATGCGCAGCGGCTAYCGGCTGGACGACGGCGAACTGGGCTTCTGCCTCGGCATGATGGGACTCGGCATCGCCCTGAGCGAGGTGCCTTGGGGCCTGCTGACCGACCGCTGGGGCGACCGGCGCGTGCTGCTGACCGGCCTGCTGGCCACCGCGCTGTGGCTGGGGCTGATGGCAGCGTCGATGGCGCCGGCGGCAAGCCATGTGCCGGGCCACGCGCTGCTGGCGCTGGGCTTGCTGGTGCTCGGCCTGCTGGGCGGCAGCGTCAACGGCTCCAGCGGCCGCGCGGTGATGGCATGGTTCCGCGAAGGCGAACGCGGCCTGGCCATGAGCATCCGCCAGACCGCGGTGCCGGCCGGCGGCGGCCTGGGCGCGCTGGCCTTGCCGTTGCTGGCGCAGGCCCTGGGCTTCGCCGCGGTCTACGGTGCGCTCGCCGTGCTTTGCGCGGTGACCGCGGTGTTTGCCTGGTGCTGGGTCCACGAGCCGCCGTCCGCGCAGCCGGCCAGCGGCCCGTCGCTTGTTGCCGGCCCGGGACGCGGCCCGCTGCGCGATGCGCGGGTCTGGCGGCTGGTGGGCGGCATGGGGCTGATGTGCGCGCCGCAGGTGGCCGTGCTGACGTTCGCCACGGTGTTCCTGCACGACTTCGGCCGCATCGGCGTCGCCGCCGCCGGCATGACGGTGGCCGCGGTGCAGACCGGCGCCGCCGTGATGCGTGTGTGGAGCGGCCGCTGGACCGACCGCCGCGGCAATCGGCGCGGCTATATGCGCGGTTGCAGCCTGGTGACCCTGTTCGTCTTTGCCGCGCTGGCCGCCCTGACCTGGCTCAGTGCCGCCGCGCCGGGCTGGCGCGCCCTGCTGCTGCCGGCGCTGATGGCCTGCCTGGTGCTGGGCGGCATCTGCGCCTCGGCCTGGCACGGCGTGGCCTTTACCGAGCTGGCCACCATCGCAGGCGCGGCGCGCGCCGGCACCGCGCTCGGACTGGGCAATACCTTTGCCTTTTCCGGTTTCTTCCTGGTACCGCTGGCGATCCCGGGGATGGCCGCCGGCTTTGGCTGGCCTGGTGTCTGGCTGGCGGCGAGCGCCTGCGCGCTGCTCGCCCGGCCGCTCTTCCCGCGCGCGTAACGCCGCTCAGCGCAGCGACTTGCGCATCTCCACGTGGGGAATGCCGACTTCGTCGAACGGCTCCCCGACCTGCTCGAAGCCCACGCGCGCATAGAACGGCGCCGCGTGGCTCTGGGCGCTGAGCACCAGTTCGGGATAGCCAAGCTCGACAGCCTTGGCCATCAGCGCCTCCAGCACCTTGGCGCCAACGCCGGTGCCGCGCGCCGCCTTGAGCACGGCCATGCGCCCGATATGGCCATCGGGCAGCAGCCGGCCGGTGGCCAGGGCACTGCCGTCCCCGGCCAGCGCCAGCGCATGCCAGCTCACGTCGTCCCATTCATCCCACTCGAGTTCCACCGGCACGCCCTGCTCTTCGACGAACACGGCGTAACGGATGGCGCGCGCGGTTTCGCGCACTTCGGACCAGGGAGCGAGGCGGATGGAAGTGGTCATGGTGTATCTGCTGCAGCAAAGGTGAGAGGCCGGCGGCAGGCAGGCCTGCCCGGGCGGCCGTCATGATACTACCCACGCGCGCAGACGGCTGGCGCGGCCGCCGCGCGGCCATTTCGGCGCACCCGGCGCGCCCGTCACGCAGCCGCGCTAGGGGTAATTCCCGATCGGCATTTCCGCGTCTAAATTTGTATGATGACCATATTACCTAATCACTTGAGACCGCCGTGTTCCAGAAAGTCCCGGCCCGCGCCCTGACCGATACCGTTGCCGAGCAGTTGCTCGAGAAGATCAATGGCGGTGCGTTCGCGCGCGGCGACAAGCTGCCTACCGAGGCCGTGTTGTCCGAGGAATTCGGCGTCAGCCGCACCGTGATCCGCGAGGCCATTGCCCGGCTGCGCCACGAAGGCGTGGTGGAATCGCGCCAGGGCAGCGGCGTATTCGTCACCGAGCAGGCGGGCATCCAGCCCCTGCGCATCGACTACACCGACATCGACACGCTGGAATCCGTGCTGCAGATCGTCGAGCTGCGGCGCGCGATCGAGGCCGAGGTAGCGGCGCAGGCCGCGCGCGGCCGCACCGATGCCAGCATGATGTCCATCGACGCCGCGCTGGCACGCATCGATGCCGAGGAAGCCGCCGGCGGCGACGGCGTGGCTGCGGACGTGGCCTTCCACCGCGCCATTGCCGAGGCCACCGGCAACCCTTATTTCCTCAAGACGCTGGCCTTCCTCAGCCAGTACCTGGAAACCGCCACGCGCGTGACCCGGACCAACGAAGCACGCCGCGCGGACTTCTCGCGGCAGGTGCGCGAGGAGCACCAGTCCATCGTCGCGGCAATCCGCGCCGGCGACGCGCTGGCCGCCCGCAACGCGGCCCAGACCCATATGTACAACGCGGCCCGGCGCCTGTCGCAAGGCAGCCAGCCGGACACCGGGGCCGACCTCGGTGGTGCCGCCCCGCGTGGTCCGTCCAACTGACCGCCGCCCTTTTCGCAGGAGTTCCCTCATGAGTAAATCGATTGGCGTCATCGGCCTTGGCGCGATGGGCAATGGCGTGGCGCATAGCCTGCTGCGCGCCGGCTTCAAGGTGCACGCCTGCGACCTGCGGCCCGAAGTGCTGCAGCGCTTTGCCGACGCCGGTGGCACGCCCTGCGCGAGCCCGCTTGAGCTCGGCCGCCAGTGCGATGTGGTGGTGACGCTGGTGGTCAACGCCGCGCAGACCGAAGCCGTGCTGTTCGGCGAGAACGGCGCGGCGGGCGCGATGCGCCCCGGCACGCTGGTGATCGCCAGCGCCACCGTGCCGCCGAGCTTTGCCGAAGCACTGGGCAAGCGCCTGGGCGAGGCCGGCATCCTGCTGCTGGACGCGCCGGTCTCCGGCGGCGCCGCCCGTGCCGCCAGCGGCGAGATGACCATGATGACCTCCGGCCCCGCCGAAGCCTACGCGCTCGCCGAAGACGTGCTGGCCGCCATGGCCGGCAAGGTCTACCGCCTGGGCAACGCGCACGGCGCGGGGTCCAAGGTCAAGATCATCAACCAGTTGCTGGCCGGCGTGCATATCGCCGCGGCCGCCGAGGCCATGGCGCTGGGCCTGCGCGAAGGCGTGGACGCCGACGCCCTGTACGAAGTCATCACCAACAGCGCGGGCAACTCGTGGATGTTCGAGAACCGCGTGCCGCACATCCTGGCCGGCGACTACACGCCGCTGTCGGCGGTAGACATCTTCGTCAAGGATCTCGGCCTCGTGCTCGACACCGCGCGCGCCAGCAAATTCCCGCTGCCGCTGTCGGCCGCGGCGCACCAGATGTTCATGATGGCCTCCAGTGCCGGGCATGGCGGCGAAGACGATTCCGCCGTGATCAAGGTGTTCCCCGGCATCGAGCTGCCGCCGGCCAAAGCCAGCTGAGGCCAGCTGAGGCCAACTGAGGCCAGCTGAGGCCATCTAAGGCCAGGCCAGACAGGTCCGCGCGCGGCCAGACGAAAGCCCGCGCGAGACGCCATGCAAGAGCGAACGAGACAAACGAGATGACCACGCCCAATCCGCCGCGCGCCCTGCTCGGCTGCATCGCCGACGATTTCACCGGCGCCACCGACCTCGCCAACACGCTGGTGCGCAATGGCATGCGTACCGTGCAGACCATCGGCGTGCCCGCCGGCGGCGCCACGCTGCCCGGCGTGGAACAGGCCGACGCGCTGGTGGTGGCACTGAAGTCGCGCACCATTCCCGCCGCCGACGCCGTCGCGCAATCGCTGGACGCGCTGCGCTGGCTGCAGGCCCAGGGCTGCCGCCAGTTCTTCTTCAAGTACTGCTCCACCTTCGACTCCACCGACGCGGGCAATATCGGCCCGGTGGCGCAGGCGCTGCTGGCCGCGCTGGGCAGCGATTTCACCATCGCCTGCCCGGCCTTCCCGGAAAACGGCCGCACCATCTTCCGCGGCCACCTGTTCGTGGGCGACGCGCTGCTCAATGAATCCGGCATGGAAAACCACCCGCTCACGCCGATGCACGACGCCAGCCTGGTGCGCGTGCTGCAGCGCCAGAGCGAGGGCAAGGTGGGCCTGCTGCGCTACGACACCGTGGCGCGCGGCAGCGACGCCACCGGGCAAGCCATCGCCGCGCTGCGCGGCGATGGCGTGCGCATGGCCATCGCCGATGCGCTCAGCGATGCCGACCTGCATACGCTTGGCGAGGCCTGTGCCGGGCTGCCGCTGCTCACCGGCGGCTCCGGCCTGGCGCTCGGGCTGCCGGCCAACTTCCGCCGCGCCGGCCTGTTGCCCGAACGCGCCGACGCCGACCAGGTCGCGCCGGTCGACGGCCCGGCCCTGGTGCTGGCCGGCAGCGCGTCGAAGGCGACCAACGGCCAGGTGGCGCAGTGGCTGGCGCAGAACCGCCCCGCCCTGCGCCTCGATCCGCTGGCGCTGGCCGAAGGCGCGCCGCTGGTCGACGAGGCGCTGGCACTGATCGCCGCCCACCGCGAGCCGGTACTGGTCTACGCCACCACCACGCCCGAACAGGTCAAGGCCGCGCAGGCGGCGCTGGGCGTGGAACGTGCCGGACACCTGGTCGAGCAGGCCCTGGCCGCCATCGCCGCGCAGGCGAAGGCGCGCGGCACGCGCCGCTTCGTGGTGGCGGGAGGCGAGACCTCCGGCGCCGTGGTGCAGGCACTCGGCGTGCAGGCGTTGCGCATCGGCGCGCAGATCGCGCCGGGCGTGCCGGCCACCGTCACGCTCGAAGCGCAGCCGCTGGCGCTGGCGCTCAAGTCCGGCAACTTCGGCGGCGTGGATTTCTTCGACGAAGCGCTGCGCCAGCTGGGAGGCCAGGCATGAGCAAGGAAGCCGGCCTGCGCGAGGAGATCTGCCGCATCGGCGCAAGCCTCTACCAGCGCGGCTACACGGTGGGCAGCGCCGGCAATATCAGCGCCCGGCTCGACGACGGCTGGCTGATCACGCCGACCGACGCCTGCCTCGGCATGCTGGACCCGGCCGCCATCGCCAAGGTGGACAGCGCCGGGGCCTGGGTGGCGGGCGACAAGCCCTCCAAGACGCTGACCCTGCACCGTGCCATCTACGACAACAACCCGCAGGCCAACGGCGTGGTCCACACGCATTCCACCCACCTGGTGGCGCTGAGCCTGGCGGGCGCCTGGCAGCCGGACGACGTGCTGCCGCCGATCACGCCTTACTACGTGATGAAAGTCGGGCATATCCCGCTGATTCCGTATCACCGCCCGGGCGATCCGGCCGTCGCCGCGCGCGTCGCCGCGCTGGCCGCGGAAGTGCGCGGCGTGCTGCTGGCCCGGCTGGGGCCGGTGGTGTGGGAAACCACGGTTTCGCGCGCGGCTTTCGCGCTGGAGGAACTCGAAGAAACCGCCAGGCTCTGGCTGATGCTCAAGGACAAGCCCGATCCGCTCGACGAGCACGCCCTGGCCGAGCTGCGCGACACCTTCAAGGCGCGCTGGTAGCGCCAGGCCCGCACGGCGCGCGGCCAGGCCGGGCGCCGGCAGGAACCGATCACAAACCAAGCAGGACCGCTGCACCGCACGCCCGCCGCTGACGCCCGGGCCGCGGCAAGGACAGCGTTCGCCCGCGAGCCGCGCAACGGCCCGCGCAACCAGGAGACGACAATGACCACATCCACCGAGGCCTCCCGGGCAGCCATGCCCGGCGCCCCCAAGGGCGCCGCCAGCGCGCTCGACCACGACATCGAGAAGCGCGCCTACAGCAAGGTGTTCTGGCACATCATGCCCTTCCTCATGCTGTGCTACGTGATCGCGTATCTCGACCGCGTCAACGTAGGCTTCGCCAAGCTGCAGATGGCGCAGGACCTGGCCTTCTCGGAGACCGTGTTCGGCCTCGGCGCCGGCCTGTTCTTCATCGGCTATTTTCTCTTCGAGGTGCCCAGCAACCTGCTGATGCACAAGCTCGGCGCGCGCATCTGGATCGCGCGGATCATGATCACCTGGGGCCTGATCTCGGCGCTGTTCGTGTTCGTCAAGACGCCCACCACCTTCTACATCATGCGCTTCCTGCTCGGCCTGGCCGAAGCGGGCTTCTACCCGGGCGTGATCCTCTACCTGACCTACTGGTATCCCGCGCACAGGCGCGCCAAGATGATCGCGCTGTTCATGTCGGGCATTCCGGTGGCCGGCATGTTCGGCAATCCGCTGTCGGGCTTCATCATGGACGCCTTCCACGACTACGGCGGCATGCGCGGCTGGCAATGGATGTTCCTGCTGGAGGCCCTGCCCGCGCTGCTGATCGGCGTGGTCACGGTGTTCGTGCTCAAGAACGGCATCGACCAGGCGCCGTGGCTGGACGCCGACGAAAGACGCGTGCTCAAGCGCAATATCGAGGAAGACGCGCGCCAGGCCGATGCCTCGGGCACGGGCCACTCGCTGCGCGCCGTGTTCTCCGACCGCCGCGTGTGGTGGATGTGCCTGATCTACTTCTGCTTCGYCACCGGGCAATATGCACTGACCTTCTGGATGCCCACGCTGGTCAAGACCAGCGGCGTGCAGGGCAACCTCAATATCGGCCTGCTCAGCGCGATTCCGTTCCTCTGCGCCATCGTGGTGATGAACGTCCTCGGCCACAGCGCCGACGCCCGCCGCGAGCGCCGCTGGCACCTGATCGTGCCCTCGCTGATGGGCGCCGTCGGCTTTGCGATCGCGGCCTCGTTTACCCACAATACGGTGGTGGCCATCGCCGCGCTGTCCCTGGCCGCCGCCGGCGTGCTGACCTGCGCCCCGTTGTTCTGGTCGCTGCCCACCGCCTTCCTGTCCGGCGTGGCCGCCGCTTCCGGCATCGCGGTGGTCAATTCGGTGGGCAACCTGGCGGGCTTTGTGGCACCTTACATGGTGGGCTTCCTGACCGACCTCACGCACAGCACGCAGTCGAGCATGTATGTGCTGTCGGCCATGCTGGTGATCGGCGCCACGCTGGTCTGGCTGACGCCGGCGAAGCTGGTGAACCGCTGAGGCTCGCCACCAAGACAAGCACGACGAGACAACAACGCAATCTCTCCTGGAGTACCGCATGCCGCGCTTTGCCGCCAACCTCTCGATGATGTACACCGAGCACGCCTTCCTGGACCGCTTCGCCGCCGCCGCGGCGGACGGCTTCAAGGCCGTGGAGTACCTGTTCCCGTACGAGCACGCCGCCGCCGAGATCCGCGCGCGCCTGGATGCCAACGGGCTGGCGCAGGCGCTGTTCAACGCGCCGCCGGGCGACTGGAACGCCGGCGAGCGCGGCATGGCCGCCCTGCCCGGGCGCGAGGCCGAGTTCCGCGAGACCGTGGCCCGCGCGCTGCAATACGCTGCCGTGATCGGCAATGACAAGATCCACGTGATGGCCGGGCTGGTGCCCGCCGGCGCGGACCTCGCGCGCCATCGCGCCTGCTACCTGGAGAACCTGGCGTATGCCGCGCGCGCCGCCGCCGCGCAGGGCGTGACCGTGCTGATCGAGCCGATCAACGGGCGCGACATGCCTGGCTATTTCCTCAGCCGCCAGGACGACGGCCAGGCCATCTGCCGCGAAGTCGGCGCGGCCAACCTGAAGGTGCAGTTCGACTGCTATCACTGCCAGATCGTGGAAGGCGACCTCGCCGTCAAGCTCAAGCGCGACTTCGCCGGCATCGGCCATATCCAGATCGCCGGCGTGCCCGAGCGGCACGAACCGGACCTGGGCGAGCTGAACTATCCCTACCTGTTCGAGGTGATCGACAGCCTGGGCTACGACGGCTGGATCGGCTGCGAATACCGCCCGCGCGCCGGCACCTCGGCCGGGCTGGGCTGGCTCAAGCCCTACCTCAAGGGCTGAACGCTTCAAGGCGTCAAGCAAATCAAGCAAATCAAGCAACGCATGCCGCCCCCGGCGGCATAACCGGAAGACAAAGATGCACGTACTGATCACCGGCGGCGCGGGCTTTCTCGGCCTGCAGCTCGCCCGCCTGCTGCTCAAGCGCGGCTCCCTGGACATCGGCGGCAAGCCCGTCGCCATCGAAGGCCTGACGCTGCTCGACGTGGTCGCGCCGCCTCCGCTCGACGACGCGCGCGTGCGCGTGGTCACCGGCGACCTGTCGGACTCCGCCGTGCTGGCGCAGGCCATCGACGCCCGCACCGGCGCCGTGTTCCACCTCGCGGCCGTGGTCAGCGGCCAGGCCGAGGCGGATTTCGAACTCGGCATGCGCGTCAACCTGGATGCCGCCCGCGCGCTGCTGGAAACCTGCCGCGCGCTGCACCAGCAGCACGGCCACCGCCCGCGCGTGGTGTTCACCAGCTCGGTCGCGGTGTACGGCGGCACCCTGCCCGCCGTGGTACAGGACGATACCGCCCTCAACCCGCAATCGTCCTACGGCGCGCAGAAGGCCATCGGCGAACTGCTGCTGTCCGACTACAGCCGGCGCGGCTTTGTCGACGGCCGCGTGCTGCGCCTGCCCACCATCAGCGTGCGTCCGGGCAAGCCCAACGCCGCGGCCTCGTCGTTCGCCAGCGGCATCATCCGCGAGCCGCTCGCCGGCGAAGCCGCCAACTGCCCCGTCGCGCCGGATACGCCGCTGTGGCTGCTGTCCCCGCGCGGCGCCATCGCGGCGCTCGTGCGCGGCATGGAACTCGACGGCGAGGCCTTCGGCGAACGCCGTACCGTCAACCTGCCCGGACTGTCGGTCACGCCCAGGCAGATGGTGGCGGCGCTGCGGGAAGTGGCCGGCGATTTCGTCGCCGACCGCGTGACCTGGGAGCGCGATGCGCGCATCGAGAACATCGTCGGCACCTGGCCGGCGGCCTGGAATACGGCGCGGGCGCTGGCGCTTGGCTTTGTCGGCGACGACAGGTTCGAGTCGGTGATCCGCGGCTATATGGAGGATGCCGGGATCGCGGCGTGACCCCGTGAAACAGTCGGCTTCGCGGCATCAGCTTTGCGGCATCAGGTGCGCCGCGAAGCTGCCTTGCCGCCTTGCCACGGAAGCCGCGCCGGGCGCTGCTCAGCCCTCCGGCGTCACCACCTCGTAGCTCAGGATCTTCTCCCGCACCGCGCCCGGGACGGGTGTCGACTTGCGGCTCTCGGGATCGGCGCACACATAGACGATCTCGCCGGTGATCAGGTGCTCGTCGCCCCTGTACATCTCCACCCGGAACAGCATGCTCGAGCGCCCCATGCGGGCAATCCGGCCGCGGATGTCCAGCACATCGTCGAAGCGCGCCGAAGCGTGGTACTCCAGCGTCGACTTGACCACGAAGATATCCACGCCATGCGCGTGCAGCACGTCCTCGGGATAACGGATGCCCACGTCGCGCCAATACTCGGTCACGCAGATATCGCAGTAAGTCAGGTAGTGGGCATTGAAGACGATCGATTGCGGATCGACCTCGGCCCAGCGCACGCGCAGCGGCATGCTGTGGCGGAATTGTTCCTTGGCCATGCGGCTTGTCTCCTGGCGGCCGCGCAGCGGCCTGGGCCAAAGCGGGGCCTGGATGGTAAAGCGGCGCCGGCCCATGACGGGCCGGCGCCGTGAGGCTGCGGGCGCGGCAGCGCCCCAGTCGTCGATTATTGCGGCTTGTTCAGGCCCAGCTTGTCGATGATGGCCTTTTCCTTCTTCACCGTCTCGGCGGCGAAGCGGGCGTACTGCTCGCTGTTCATGTAGTACGGCTCCATGTCGAACTTGGCCAGCGACTCGCGGTAGTTCGGCATCTCCATGGCCTTCTTGAAGGCGTCATGCAGCTTCTTGACGATAGCCGGGTCGGTGCCCTTGGGCGCCACGATGCCGAACGGCGAAGTCTGCACGATGCCGATGCCCAGTTCCTTGAGCGTCGGTACGTTGGGGAAGCGCGCCGAGCGCTTCTCGCCCCAGGTCGACAGCAGGCGCAGCTTGCCGGACTCCACATACGGCGCCCAGGCCGGGGTATCGGCCACCGACATCACGTGGCCGCCCAGCAGGGCCTGCATCGATTCCGAGTTGCCCTTGTACGGGATATGCGAGAACTGCACGTTCTGCTTCATGGCGAGTTCTTCCATGGTCAGGTGCAGCGTGGTCATCGAGCCCGGCGAGCCGTAGGTGAGCTTGCCCGGATTGGCGCGCGCGTAAGCGATGTATTCCTGCATCGTCTTGATCGGCGAATCCACCGGTACCACCAGGCCGAACGAATAGCCGGCCAGGTTGATCACGTAGCTCAGGTCCTTGACCGGATCCCAGTTGATCTTGGTGGTGTACGGCAGGCGGTAGACGGGCATGGCGACCTGCGCCAGCGTGTAGCCGTCCGGCTGGGTCGATTGCATCAGCTGGGCCGGCAGCACGCCACCCGCGCCAGGCTTGTTCTCGATGATCACCGGCTGGCCGAGGATCTTGGAAGCGTTTTCCGCCAGCACGCGGAACGGCAGGTCGGTCGAGCCGCCGGCGGTATAGCCGATGATCAGGCGCACCGGCCGTTGCGGGAATTTGTCCGCCTGTGCCTGGGCGGGCGCGCTGGCCAGGCCCAGGGATGCCGCGGTGGCGGCGAGCACGCCCGCATGGGCGAGGAATTGGCGGCGTTGCATGAGTCTCTGTCTCCTATTGCTACGGTTGCTACTGTTGCTGTTGCTATTGCTATTGCTTCTTCTGCTTCTGCTTCTGCTTCTGCATCTACTTCTGATTCAAGCGATACGCCTGGGGCCCTGCGGGTGAAGCCGGGCCATCGGGTTTTGCGGCCGCGTCCTGATGGCTGCCAGCGGCAGCCCTGCTCAAGCGTGGCCGAAAGCGGTACGCAAGGCAGCGACGGCATCCGCGTGGGCGCCCGCCACCGCCGGGACGAAACGTCCCAGCTTGAAGAAATCATGGATCATGCCCGGGTAGTCGGCCAGTACCGCCGGCACGCCCGCGGCACGCAGCTTGGCCGCGTAGGCCACGCCTTCATCGTGCAGCGGGTCATAGCCGGCCACGGCGATCCAGGCCGGGCAGCAGCCTTGCACATCGGCGCCGCAGCCGCCGCCATCGAGCGGGGCGAAGCGCCAGTCGTCGCGGCTGGCCTCGTTATCGAGGTACTGCGAGAAAAACCACTGGATCATCGGACCGGTCAGCAAGTAACCCTCGGCCAGCGCACGGTGCGAAGGCGTGTCCTGACGCGCACTGGTGCCGGGGTAGACCAGCATCTGCAGCACGGGCGCCAGGCCAAGGTCGCGCGCGTGCACGGCGCAGGCCGCGGCAAGCGTGCCGCCTGCGCTGTCGCCGCCCAATGCGATGCGGGCGGGGTCGGCGCCAAGGCGGGCGGCTTCGTGGAAAACCCACTGCATGACGTCGAACGCGTCGTTGGCCGCATAGGGAAACTTCCACACCGGACCGAGCCGGTAGTCCACCGACAGCACCATGCAGTCGCCGTGCGCGCAAAGCAGGCGGCACAGCGGGTCGTGCGAATTGACGCTGCCAACCGTAAAGCCACCGCCGTGGAAGTACAGCAGCAGCGGCAGCGGCTCGGCCCAGCTGGCCGCGCGCGGCGCGTACAGGCGCGCGGGGATCTCATAGCCATCGCGCGCCGGCACCGTCAGGTTTTCCACGCTGTGCACCGGCAGCGGCGCGATATCCATGATGGGCGCGCTCTTCTCGTACGCGGTCTTGGCGTCGATCGGGTCCAGCTCATGGATGCTGGGCCGCTTGACTCGCCCGATCAGCTCCAGCAGCGCCGCCACCTGCGGATCGAGCGCAGCCGAAGGCATGCCGGGCATGGCAGGCGCAAGCTGGGCGGACCCGGTTGGCGAGGCAGGAGCAGCGGTCATAGGCGGTCAGTCCAGGGTTGGCAGACTTCCGGCGCGAGCCGGAGGTCGGAATCCGGGCGATGCGACCCGCCCGGGTTCGAATTGTGAACGATCGTTCGATTTTAGTATGATTCCAGATGTTTCGGCAGCAAAGCAATGGAAATTTCCCCGGGGCTGGTCAGCCCGGCACGTTTTGCGCGATCATCGACCATCGTCAAACAATAAGACATCCTCACCGACGGAGACAGCATAGATGGCCTTCATTTATTACCTGACCCACATCCACCTGGACTTCGGCACCATCGGCCAGCTCAAGGCAGAGTGCGAGCGCATCGGCATCCGCCGCCCGCTGCTGGTGACCGACAAGGGCGTGGTTGCCGCCGGCGTGGCGCAACAGGCCATCGATGCGCTGGGCGGCCTGCCCCATGCCGTGTTCGACGAAACGCCTTCCAACCCGACCGAAGCCATGGTCAAGAAGGCCGCGGCCCTTTACCGCGAAGGCGGCTGCGACGGCCTGGTGGCGGTGGGCGGCGGCTCGTCCATCGACCTGGCCAAGGGCATCGCCATCCTGGCCACTCACCCCGGCGAGCTGACCACCTACGCCACCATCGAAGGCGGCAGCGCGAAGATCACCGAGAAGGCCGCGCCGCTGATCGCCGTGCCCACCACCTCCGGCACCGGCAGCGAAGTGGCGCGTGGCGCCATCATCATCCTGGAAGACGGGCGCAAGCTCGGCTTCCACTCCTGGCACCTGTTGCCGAAATCCGCCATCTGCGACCCCGGCCTCACGCTGGGCCTGCCCGCGGGCCTGACCGCGGCCACCGGCATGGACGCCATCGCGCATTGCGTGGAGACCTTCCTCGCCCCCGCCTTCAACCCACCCGCCGACGGCATCGCGCTGGATGGCCTGGAACGCGGCTGGAAGCATATCGAGCGCGCCACGCGCGACGGCCAGGACCGCGACGCGCGCCTGAACATGATGAGCGCCTCGATGCAGGGCGCGATGGCCTTCCAGAAGGGACTGGGCTGCGTGCATTCGCTGTCGCATCCGCTCGGCGGCCTCAAGATCGACGGCAGGACCGGCCTGCACCACGGCACGCTCAACGCCGTGGTGATGCCCGCGGTGCTGCGCTTCAACGCCGACGCGCCCGGCGTGGTGCGCGACAATCGCTACGCCCGCCTGCGCCACGCCATGGGCCTGCCCGAGGGCGCCGACCTGGCCCGGGCCGTGCACGACATGACCGCCCGCCTCGGCCTGCCCACCGGGCTGCGCCAGATGGGCGTCACCGAGGACATGTTCGACAAGGTGATCTCCGGCGCGCTGCTGGATCATTGCCACAAGACCAACCCGAAAGAGGCCAGCGCGGCGGACTACCGGCGTATGCTGGAGGAATCCATGTAAGTAGGGCGGCGGGCCGGCCAGCCAGGCGTGCAGGACCGCCGTGAAGATCCAGTTTCATCCAGGTTCATTCAGCTTCATCCCACCAGCACGGAGAGAAGTTATGACAGGGGAACACCTGCAGGTCTTGCACGGAGACATCACCCGCATGGAGGTTGACGCCATCGTCAACGCCGCCAACAGTGGCCTGCTCGGCGGGGGAGGCGTCGATGGCGCCATCCATGGCGCCGGCGGGCCAGCCATCATGGCTGCCTGCCGCGGCATCCGGGAAACCAAGGGCGGCTGTCCCACCGGACAGGCGGTCATCACCACCGGCGGCCTGTTGCCCGCGCCCTATGTGATCCACGCGGTCGGCCCGGTCTGGGAAGGTGGCGACAACAACGAGGATGCCCTCCTCGCCAGTGCCTACCAGTCCAGCGTGGCGCTGGCCGCCCAGCACAAGCTGCGCACCATCGTCTTTCCCAATATCAGCACCGGCATCTACGGCTTCCCGCGCGAGCGCGCCGTCGACATCGCCATCGACGCGGTGCGCAAGGCGCTGGCCTCTGCGCCCAGCATCGAGCAAGTCAGTTTTGTCTGCTTCGATGATGAGAACTACAGGCTCTACCGGCAGCGCCTGAGCTGAAGCCGGCCGCCCTGCGCGCGCGGCCATGCGCGCGCAGGCGGCTATGCAGCCACCACTCCCTCCAACGCCCGGCTCACCGCCGCCTGCGCATGCAGCGCGGTGGTGTCGAACACCGGCAGCGGCACGTCGTCCTGGCCGATCAGCAGCGCGATCTCGGTACAGCCGAGGATCACGCCGCCAGCGCCCTGCGCGCGCAGGCCGTCGATGACGCGCTTGTWCGCCTCGCGCGAGGCTTCGCGCACCACGCCGTGGCAGAGCTCGTCGTAGATGATGCCGTGCACCAGCGCGCGCTCCTCCCGGCCGGGTACCACCGCCTCGATGCCGTGCTTCTCCAGCATGCGGCCGCGGTAGAAGTCCTGTTCCATGGTGAAGGCGGTGCCGAGCAGGCCCACACGCATGATGCCGGCATCGCGCAGCGCTTGCGCGGTGGGGTCGACGATGTGGAGAAAGGGAATGTCGAGGGCCGCTTCGATGGCGGGTGCAACGCGGTGCATGGTGTTGGTGCAGAGCACCACGAAATCCGCGCCGGCGGCCTGTACCTGCAGCGCAGCTTCCTGCATGCCCTCGGCAAGCTCGTCCCAGCGTTCGGCATGCTGGAGCGCCTTGACCTGCTCGAAACTGACCGTGACCATGACGCTGCGCGCGTTGTGGTGGCCGCCGAGGCGCCGTTTCATGTCCTGGTTGATCAGCCGGTAGTACTCGGCCGAGGACTCCCAGCTCATGCCGCCGATCAGTCCGATGGTTTTCATCTTGCCCTTCCCTGCGCACCCGGCGCTGTCCGAATCGGGCCACTGTAGCAGGCGGCGGCGCCCCGCCCCATGCACAGTGGCCGGCATTGCGGCCGGGCCAGCGCTGCCAGGCCGGCCCGGCCGCCCGGCGCTCAGGGCAAGGCGCTGCGGATCAGCAGGTTGATGCGCTCTGGCTGCTCGTGCACCACCCAGTGGGTGCCGTCGGGGATACGTTCGAGCCGCATGTCCGGCACGAACTGCTCGAGCCCGTCCAGCAGGCTCTTGGGCAGCGCGGTATCGCGCTCGCCCCAGATCACCATCGTGGGCACCCGCACCGTGAAGGCGGCCGGATCCAGCTTGGAGATATCGGGCGGCGTTTCGCCAGGGCCCGGCGGATGCATGGGCGAGGCGCGATAGTAGTTGACGCCGCCGGTCAGCGAGTGCGATCCGGCCGCGCCCGGCTGCGACCAGGCCGCGTGGTATTTTTCGCGGGTTTCGCCGCTGAACCAGGGCGCCGGCTGCTTGCCCTGCCCGTGCAGGAAGCTCTCCAGCCTGGCGAAGCCGTCCGCGGCCAGCGCCTCTTCCGAGCCCGGCTGGCGCAGCCAGTTCATATAGGCCGATGCGGCCTGCTGCTCCGGATTGCCGACCAGCGCCTTGGCGAACAGATAGGGATGCGGCGAATTGATGATGACCAGCCGCTCGACCAGTTGCGGGAACTGGATGGCCAGGTTCCAGCAGATCGCCCCGCCCCAGTCATGCGCCACCACCACGCAACGCGAATAGCCCAGCGCGTTGACCAGTTGCACCAGGTCCTCGACGATGTGGCGTGGCCGGTAAGCCTCCACCTCGGCCGGCTTGCTGGACAGGTTGAAGCCGCGCAGGTCCGGCGCCACCGCGAAATGGGTCTTGCCGAATTCGGCGAGCTGGGCTTCCCACTCGAACCAGAATTCCGGGAAGCCGTGCACGAACAGCACCAGCGGCTTGCCCCGCTCGCCCGCGCTGGCGTAATGCAGGCGCGTGCCGTTGGGCAGGGTGGCGAACTGCAGGTGACGAATGACTGCAGGTTTGGTCATGGATTCCTCCCTTGCCGCGATGGACGATTGTCTGTGACTGCCGCGCCGGAAGCGGATGCCCGCCGCCGGCGCTCCAAAGGATAGCCTCGCTGCGTTGCCGCCCCGGTTACCCGCGCAGCGCCGCCACCAGCCCCGCGCGCACCTCTGGCTTGTCGCTGAACGGGTCGCTGGGGTTGCGCTGGTTGATGATATCTTCGAAACGCTGCTGCACGGGAGCCAGTTGCTGCGGATGCGAGTAGATATAGAAGCCATTGTCGCGGATCGCGTCGAAGGTGATCTGCGCCACTTCCGCAGCCGTCACCTTGCCCGAGCTGACCGCCTTGTCCGACATGGCCTGCGAGACCAGCTGCGAGCGCGTGAGCGGGCCCTCGTTGGCCAGGTCCGCCGGGCGGTTGCGGCCCGACTTGGTGATGCCGGTCGGCACGAAATACGGGCACAGCACCGAGCAATGGACCTGCTCGCTGACCAGGCTCAGGTCCTGGTACAGCGATTCCGACAACGAGACGACCGCGTGCTTGGACACGTTGTACACGCCCATCGCCGGCGGGCTGAGCAGCCCGGCCATCGAGGCGGTATTGACGATATGGCCTTCGAACGAAGGATCCTTCTCTGCCGCGGCCAGCATCAGCGGCGTGAAGATGCGCACGCCGTGGATGACGCCATAGAGATTGACGCCCARCACCCACTCCCAGTCGCGCTCGGAGTTTTCCCACATCAGGCCGCCCGCGCCCACGCCCGCGTTGTTGAACAGCAGGTTGACCTGTCCGAAGGCGGTCATCGCGGCATCGGCCAGCGCCTGCACCTGTTCGGCCTTCGACACATCCACGCGCACGCCGATCACCTGCACGCCCTGGGCCTTGAACTCGGCGACCGTGGCGTCCAGCACGTCCTCCTGCACATCGGCCAGCACCAGCTTCATGCCGAGCCCGGCACCGATCCTGGCGAACTCCTTGCCGAAACCGGATGCGCCGCCAGTGATCACTGCCACTTTGCCCTGGAATTGCTTCATGTTGTCTGCCTCTCGTTGATACGTTGTCGTATTGGCATTGCTGCGATGCCTTCCCTGTGCGCCGCCGGCCTTAGCCGGCCCGCCTGACTTCGTAACCCTGCCGCGGGAAATGCACGTTGACCGCGCCGGCGCGCGGGTCCTGGCGCCGCAGCACGGCACGCTGCGCGTCCAGCGCCACCAGCACGCCCGCCACGGGATCGCGCGCGTAGTCGGTCGGTGTCACGGTGACCGCTTCGCCGGCCTCGAAGCCTGAGCCCGCGGACACGCTGCCGGGCTGCGCCACGGGATCGGCATGCTGCGCCACGTCCAGCGCCGCGCCGCTGTCGATCACGCGCACCTTGCCGTGGCCGAAGGCCTGCATGCGGGCATACCAGGCCTGCACGGCCGGATACGCGTCGAGCAGCCTGGCCAGCTCGCTGGCGCGGCGGATAAACCAGACGTTGTGGTAGAGCGAGAAGTCCGCCACCGACAGCGCCGGCCCCGCCACGTGGGCCACGCCTGCCTTGAACTGCTGCTCGAGGCGGCCGAAGGTCTCGTGCAGCAGCGCGATGGCCTCGGACAGCGGCATGCGCAGGCCGTTGCCGTCGCCGCGCATGGCCTTGCGGTCCGCCGTGAATGCCTGGATCTGCGCGGGCGTGAGATGGCCAAGCATGCTTTGCGCGCCGGCCGGCTGGAACAGGTAGGTGACGGCGACGGTAAACAGCGCCGTGTCGAGCCAGTGCGCGGCGATGCGCGCCGCGGCCGCCTGCCCGGCGGGATAGAGCGCCGGCGCCGGCGCCGGCGCCGCGGCGTCGATCACCTCGCAGATCAGCGCGGAGTCGCAATAGATGTCGGCGCCGACCTGCAGGATCGGCGTGCGGCGGTAACCGCCGGTGAGCGCCACCACATCGGGCTTGGGCAGGATCGGCGGGATTTCCACCGCCTGCCAGTCCAGGCCCTTGGCACCCATCAGCAGGCGTACTTTTTCGGAGAACGGCGAGGTTGCGTACTGGTGGAGGATGAAGTCTGCCATGTTGTCGGTGATCGCCCCGTGTTTGTCTTGCCGTGGTTGCCTGTGATTGCCTGCGCGCAAGGGCGCCGGCGGTTGCCCGTCAGCGCCCTGCCTGCTTCAGCGCCTTGAGCGCCATGTTTTCCACCAGCGCCGGCGCGAGCAGGCGCAGCCAGAGGCCGAAGCGGCCCTTGGCGGTCATCACCAGTTCGCGCTTGCGCGCGGCCATGGCGCGCAGCATCTGGTGCGCGCACTCCTGCGCGCTCATGGCGCCGTCCTCGCGCAGGCGGCTTTCGCCGAGCGCGCGCCCATCGGGGCCGAAGCCGTTGATGCGCGTGTCGGTCGCCACCACGCCGGGGAAGACCACGCATACGTCCACGCCGGTGCCGCGCAGTTCCGCGCGCAGCGCCTCGCAGAAGCCGGCCAGCGCGAACTTGCTGGCCGAATACGCGGTGCGGCCCGGCACGCCGATCTTGCCGGCGAGACTGGACACCGCCACCATCAAGCCACCGCGCGCGCGCAGGTGCGGCAGCGCCTCGCGCGTGCACCACATGGCACCGAAGTAGTTCACGCGCATGACCTGCTCGTAGTACCCGAAATCCGACACCTGCTCGAAATACCCATGGGCGGACACGCCGGCATTGTTGACCAGCACGTCCAGCCCGCCGAAATGCCCGACCACGTCGGCCACCAGGTGCCGGCGGCCGCTTCGTCCGACACATCGACGCGCCAGACCGCCGCCTCGGCGGCCGGGCACTGGCGGCGGATGCGCTCGGCCAGGGCGTCGAGCATGTCCACGCGGCGTGCCGCCAGGGCCAGCCGCGCGCCCTGCCGCGCCAGCAGCATGGCCAGCTCCGCGCCGATGCCGTCCGAGGCGCCGGTAATCAGCACCACCTTTCCCGTGAAGGATGCGAGGGCGGCCATGGTCTCAGTCCAGCAGGTCGGGCTGTTCCTTCACGATGCGGGCGTACAGCGGCTGGAACTGGAACCAGCCAGCCTGCGCCGTGCCGACGATCGAATACGCCTGGCGCGCCGCGGCGTCCGAGATCATCTTCAGCGGCGCATTGGTGCGCGCGGCGGCGGCTTCGGCCAGCAACTGCACCTGGCACGAGCGTTCCATGGTGATGAACCACCACGCGGCCTCGTCCACCGTCTTGCCCACGGTCAGCAGGCCGTGGTTCTGCAGGATGGCCGCCTTGTTGGCGCCGAGCGCATTGGCGATGCGCTGGCCTTCGTCCAGCTCCACCACCACGCCGCCGAATTCGTCGTAGACCGCGTGGTCGCCATAGAAGGCGCACACGTCCTGGGTCAGCGGATCGAGCGGGCGCCCCAGCGTGGACCAGGCGCGGCCGTGCGTGCTGTGCGAATGCGCGGCGGCCACGGCGTCCTCGCGGGTCTGGTGCACGCGCGAATGGATGGCGAAGGCCGCGGCATTGACCGGGTAGTCGCCCTCCACCACATTGCCGTGGTGATCGCAGCGGATCAGGTTGGACACCTTGACCTGGCTGAAATGCACGCCGAAGGGATTGACCCAGAAGGTGTCGGTGAACTCGGGGTCGCGCGCGGTGATATGGCCCGCGACGCCTTCGTCGAAGCCGAACTTCGAGAACAGGCGGAATGCCGCCGCCAGCCGCTGCTTGCGGTGCAGGCGTTCCTCGGCCGGGGTGTCGAACTTCGGCGGGCGCGGGAGCACACGGTACTTGGCCTTGACCTCTTCGGACAGGCCGGCGGCCATGTCGTCCGGGTTGTCTTGCGGCATGGTGTTTTCTGCCGGGGCATTCATGGGGAGTCTCCTTTTTTTGTTTGGCGGCCGGACCGGGCCATGCCCGGGACGGCCGAAGGCACCTTGCCGGCTTACACCAGCTTGACCAGCTGCTTGCCGAAATTCTTGCCCTTGAGCAGGCCCATGAAGGCCTCGGGCGCGCTGGCCAGCCCCTGCGCCACGCTTTCACGGAACTTGAGCTTGCCCTGCGCCACGGCGGCGCCCAGTTCCTGCAATGCCTGCGGCCACACGTCCATGTGCTCGGACACGATAAAGCCTTCCACGGTCAGGCGCGATACCAGGATCAGCTGCGGGTTCTTCAGCGGCATCGGCTGGCCGTCGTAGCCGGCGATCATGCCGCAGACCGCGATGCGGCCGAAGGCGTTCATGCGGGCCAGCACGGTGTCGAGGATCTCGCCGCCCACGTTCTCGAAGTAGCCGTCCACGCCATCCGGCGTGGCTTCCTTGAACATGGTGTACAGCTCCTTGCTGTCCTTGGCGGCTTTGTAGTCGATGCAGGCATCGAAGCCCAGTTCATTCACCACGTAGTCGCACTTGTCCTTGCCGCCGGCGAAGCCCACCACGCGGCAGCCCTTGAGCTTGGCGAGCTGGCCCACCACGCTGCCGACCGCGCCGGACGCGGCGCTGACCGCCACGGTCTGGCCAGCCTTGGGCGCGATGATCTTGTTCAGGCCATACCAGGCCGTCACGCCCGGCATGCCGACCGAACCCAGGTAGGCCGACAGCGGGATATGGGTGGTATCGACCTTCTGGATGCCGGTGCCGTCGCTCACGCCGAGTTCCTGCCAGCCGAGCATGCCGACCACCTTGTCGCCCACGGCGTACCTGGCGTTCTTCGACGCCACGATCTCGCCCACGGTGCCGCCGATCATGACTTCGCCCAGCGGCTGCGGCGTGGCGTAGGACTTGCTGTCGTTCATGCGCCCGCGCATATACGGATCGAGCGACAGGTAGTGGTTGCGCACCAGGACCTGGCCTTCGGCCAGTTCGGGCACCGGCGCTTCTTCCAGCCGGAAATTGTCGGGCGTGACCGCGCCGGTGGGGCGCGAGGCCAGGACGATACGCTTGAAGGTGTTCGACATTTTGGCTTCCTTACGGTGAAATGGACAAGGACACGCGTCCTTTGTCGTTCGTTGTTCTGGTGGACCGTCGCTACGCAGTTGCCGGACGGCTTACTTCATCAATGCCAGCGCCAGGGCCCGGTACGCGCGATGCGTGACAGGATCGTTGGCGCCGTTGGCGGCAATCGGGTGCGAGGCGTAGCGCACGATGGTGAGTTCCGCCCTGGGATCGACATAGATGCGCTGGCCGTGGATGCCGCGCGCCTCGAACACGCCGTGGTCGTCGTTCGAGACCCACCACATCGAGCGGTAGCTCCAGCCTGGCAAGGTGGCATAGCCGGCCTTGGCGAACTTGGCCGGGTCACCGCCGCCGCGGATATCGGCCACGACCTGCGCCGGGATGATCTGCTGGCCGTTGAAGCGGCCGTTGTTGCGCATGGTCTCGCCGAAGCGAGCCAGGTCGCGCAGCGTGGTGTTGAGCCCGCCGCCGCCGGATTCGCTGCCGACGCTGTCGACCATGAAGTAGGCATCGTTCTCGGCGCCCATCTTCTGCCACACCCGCTCGGACAGCAGCCTGGCCAGCGGCTGCCCGGACACGCGCTTGACGATCCACGCCAGGACTTCGGCATTGACGGTCTTGTAGGCGAAGGCCTGGTCGTGCTCGCCTTCCTTCTTCAGCGTGGCGAGGAACTCATAGAACGTCCCGGGGCCGCGATAGCCCGGCTCGCGCGGCATCATGCCGCCGGCGCGGCTGTAGTCCCAGATCTCGGCCTTGGGGTCGGCATAGTTCTCCGAGTACTTCACCCCCACGGTCATGTCCATCACCTCGCGCACGGTGGCGTCGCCGTAGGCGGTGCCCGCCATCTCCGGCAGGTAGCGCGTGACGGGCGCGGCGGGATCGAGCTTGCCGTCGGCCACCAGCATCGCCGCCAGCGTGCCGACGAAGGACTTGGTCACCGACATGGCGATGTGCGGCGTATGGTCGTCTAGCGCACCGAAATACTTCTCGTAGACGACGCGGCCCTTGTGCATCACCAGGATGCCGTCGGTGTAGGTCAGCCCCAGCATGTCGGCGAAGGTGCGCCGCGTGCCGTCGGCATCGGTGAAGGGCGTGCCGCCGATGTCGCGCTCGGCGCGCGGCAGGGCCGACGCGGGACCGCGCCCGTGCCAGACCGCCGCGGTCGGCACCAGCTCGCGAATATGCGAGAAGCTCCAGCGTGTGCGCGGGAAGCCATTGCTGGCGGGAGCGAAGCTGATGACCTTGTCCGGCACCGGCGGAAAGCCCTGCATCCAGCCCGCGGTGACGGGATCGGTGGCGGCGGCATCCGGGAACACCGGCACGGCCTGCGCCACCGGAGCGGCGACCGGCGCGCCGGCCGCGGGAACAGGGGCATTCTGGGCTTGGGCCGGCTGGTACATGGCAAGGGCTCCTGCGCCGCACGCGGCGAGTACGGTCAGTCTCAGGCGCCGCGCGGCGGCGATCCGTTCAAACAGCATCTTGTCTCCGTTTTTTTGGTTTTATAGCTGCTGCGTGCCGGCTTTTCCCACCGGTCTTGACATCCTCTGCTCACCCCTCCGAAGGTTCGGGCATCACAGGCAATGCGGACTCAGCCGTCAGCGCCGCTGTCCGATGCGCCGGCGGACGCGCGCTGCGGCGGCACGCGCTTGACGTACTTGAACGTGCCCGATCCGCGCGATACGGTCTTGCCGTCCTCGTCGACGATCTCCGCCTCGCAGAACGCCATGGTGCTGGTGCGGTGCACGCACACGCCGCGCGCGCGCAGCCTGCCCCGGCCCGGTGCCATGAAGCTGGTCTTCATCTCGATGGTCACCAGGCCACGGCCCTCGGTGTCGGCGCCGCGCCCGGCAATGGCCATCGCCACGTCGAGCAGCGTCATCAGCACGCCGCCGTGGGCCATGTCCCAGCTGTTCTGGTGCCGTTCTTCGAGCGCCAGCTCGATTTCGCTGCCTTCCTTGTCCATGCGGTTGCACAGCACGCCGAGCGAGGCGAGGAAGGGAATCTTGAGGGGAAAGCCGTTGGTGTCGGTCATGGTTCGTTAGTGATGCGTGAAACGATATCGGTCTGCGGGCGGCATGCAAACGCAAGCAGCATGCCCGCCGCTCCGACCGAATTAAAGCATGGCTCAGACCGCGCTCACGCCACCGTCCACGGCCAGTACCTGCCCCGTGATGTGCTTGCCGGCCGCGCTGGCGAACAGCAGCGCGGCGCCCTTCAGGTCTTCGTCGTCGCCCAGGCGGTGCAGCGGCACGCCGGCGCACATGGCGTCCACGCCCATGCGGTCCAGCGAACCCTGCGTCATCTTGGAGGGGAAGAAGCCCGGCGCCAGCGCGTTGACCGTGATGTTGTGCTCGCCCCACTCGGCGGCCAGCGTGCGCGTGAAGTTGATCACCGCGCCCTTGGAGGTGTTGTAGGCKATGGTTTCCATCGATCCCGGCGGGTTGCCCGCCAGCCCGGCGATGGAGGCCACGTTGATGATGCGGCCATAGCGGCGCGGGATCATCGAGAGCTTGCCGATGCGCTGCGAGAGCAGGAACACGCCGCGGATATTGAGGTTCATGACCTTGTCCCAGGCCTCTACCGGGTGATCTTCGGCAGGCGCGCCCCAGGTGGCGCCGGCGTTGTTGACAAGGATGTCCACATGGCCGAGCTTGGCCAGCGCCTCGTCGGCAAGGCGGGCGATATCCGCATCGCGCGCGCCGTCGGCGGCGATCCATTCGGCGTCGATGCCGCGCGCCTTGAGGTGGGCCTGGGCCGATTGCAGCTCGTCGGCCTTGCGCGCCGACAGGACCAGGCGCGCGCCCTGCTCGCCGAGCGCCTCGGCGATCTGCAGGCCGAGCCCGCGCGAGCCGCCGGTGATCAGCGCAGTCTTGCCCTYGAGGTCGAACAGTTGCTGGATGGTGTTCATGGTGTCTCCCGATCTGGAATTGCGCGCGCCCGGGCAGGCGCGCACTGGTGTTGTCGTGTGGGCCGCCGGATCCTCAGAACCAGGCGTCTTGCATATCGAGCGTAGTGCGGTCCAGCGAGGCCAGCAGGTCGAGCTGCGGCCCGATCTTGGGCAGCTCCCAGCGGAAGAAGTATGCCGCCGCTGCCAGCTTGCCGCGATAGAAGTCCTCGTCGTCGCCGGCCGGGGCGCCCTTGAGCGCAGCCTGCGCCAGCAGCGCCTGTTCCAGCCAGATCCATGCCACCACCGCGTGGCCGAAGGCTTCCAGGTAGACCGAGGCGTTGGCCAGGGTCACCTTGGCATCCCCCGCCGCCCACAGCAATTGCGTGACTTCCGCCACGCGCTTGACGGCAGCACCGAGCGCGCGGGCGTGGCTGCCGAGCGCGGCGTCGCCGCTGGCCAGCGCCCGGCCGATGGTGGCCTGGATTTCCTCGCCGAGCGCCTTGAATGCCGCGCCGTCCTTCATCACCACCTTGCGGCCCAGCAGGTCCAGCCCCTGGATACCGTGGGTGCCTTCGTGGATCGGGTTGAGACGGTTGTCGCGGTAGAACTGCTCGACGTTGTACTCGCGCGTGTAGCCATAACCACCGTGCACCTGGATCGCCAGGTTGTTGGCTTCCAGGCACCATTGCGACGGCCAGCTCTTGGCGATCGGGGTGAGGATGTCCAGCAGCAGCGCCAGTCGTTCATGCGCGGCGCCCTCGGCGGCACGCTCCTGGTCCACCAGCTGCGCGCAATACAGGTTGAGCGCCAGCCCGCCTTCCACATAGCTCTTCTGCGCCAGCAGCATGCGGCGGATGTCGGCATGCTCCACCAGCCGCACCTGCGGGCTGGCCGGATCCTTGCCGCCGGGAGCGATGGGCCGGCCCTGCGGGCGGTTGCGCGCATAGTCCACCGCGTGCAGGTAGCCGGTATAGCCCAGCATCACCGCGCCGAGGCCCACGCCGATGCGCGCCTCGTTCATCATGTGGAACATGCAGGCCAGGCCCTTGTGCGGCTCGCCCACCAGGTAGCCGATGGCGCCGGCCTTGCCGCCCGGCTGGTACTTCATGCCCTCGCCGAAGTTCAGCAGGCAGTTGGTGGTGCCGCGGTAGCCCATCTTGTGGTTCAGGCCGGCCAGCACCACGTCGTTGTGCTCGCCCAGGCTGCCGTCGGCGTTGACCAGGTACTTCGGCACGATGAACAGCGAAATGCCCTTCACGCCCGGGATCAGCTTGCCGTCCGGGCCGGGGATCTTGGCCAGCACGAGGTGCACGATATTCTCGGAGAGCTCGTGCTCGCCGGCCGAGATCCACATCTTGTTGCCGCGCAGGCGGTATTGCTGGCCCAGCGGCGATTCGCCTTCATGGTCGGCGCGCGTCGTGATGTCCGACAGCGACGAGCCGGCCTGCGGCTCGGACAGGCACATGGTGCCGAAGAAGCGCCCTTCCATCTCCGGCTTGACGAAGGTTTCCACCTGCGCCGGCGTGCCGTGCGTGAGCAGCAGGTTGGCGTTGCCGATGGTCAGGAACGGGTACGAGCTGGTGCCGACGTTGGCGCCCTTGAAGTAGGCAAAGCCCGCCTTCTCGACCACCACCGGCAGCTGCATGCCGCCGATCTCGTAGTCCTGCCCGGCAGCCATCAGCCCGGCCTCGCAGAATGCCTTCAGCGCGGTCTTGACCTCGGGGATGATGGTGACGGTCTCGCCATCGAAATGCGGCTCGTGCTGGTCGTTCTTCTTGTTGTGCGGCGCGAACAGGTCGGTGGCGATCTTCTCGCAGGTATCGAGCGCGGCGTCGAAGGTCTCGCGGGAATGGTCGGCGTAGCGCGGGATGCGGGCCAGCTCCTCGACCTTGAGCCACTCGTACAGCATGAAATTCAGGTCACGGCGGGAAAGGATCAGCGACATGGCAGGAAATGGCTCCCAGACTGAAAGGGAAAATCAGGAATGCGCGATCCGGCCACTGCGCACCGCATGTTCCGGCGGCCTGGCGGCTGGGATCGTCGCTGTCTCCACGGCGGCACGCTGCATGGCGCGCCGCGAATTCGGTTTCTGTTCTGTCTATGTTGACGGCACGGCGAATGAAAAAGGCGCTCGCGCGCCCTTTCCTGCCCGGCCCTTGCTGCTAGCTACCGTCGCCCAGGCGTGCGATGGTGCCCTGCGCGACCGCGCAGAGCTTCTCCTCGCCGTCCTTGCGCACGAACACATCGCAGCGCACCACCGCTTGCTGGCGGCCGCGGCTGACGCATTCGGCACGGGCGATCAGCAGGTCGCCGATCGCCGGACGCAGGTAGTTGATCTTGTACTCCGAGGTCACGACCGGCACCGCCATGGCCGCGCCGCCCGCATAGGTCAGGGCGTTGTCGGCCAGGTAGCTGACCACGCCGCCGTGCAGGAAGCCATGCTGTTGCTGCAGGTCCTGCCGGATCGGCAGGCGCAGCTCGGCACGCTCCGCGCTCAGCACGGCCAGCTCCGCGCCAACCAGCACCGAGAACGGCTGGCTGGCCAGCACCGCGCGGCCATGCGCGAGCAACGGATCGGCGTGATCGTTCACGGTGCCGTGCCGCCGCTCAGAGGACTTCGAACAGGCCGGCCGCGCCCTGGCCGCCGCCGATGCACATGGTCACCACCACGTACTTGACGCCGCGGCGCTTGCCTTCGATCAGCGCATGGCCGACCAGGCGCGCGCCCGACACGCCGTACGGGTGGCCGACCGCGATGGCGCCACCGTTGACGTTGAGGCGGTCCATCGGGATGCCCAGCGTATCGGCACAGTACAGCACCTGCACGGCGAAGGCTTCGTTCAGTTCCCACAGGCCGATGTCGTCGACCTTCAGGCCGGCCTTCTTGAGCAGCTTGGGCACCGCGAACACCGGGCCGATGCCCATTTCGTCAGGCTCGCAGCCGGCCACGGCGAAGCCGCGGAACACGCCCAGCGGCTGCAGGCCCCTGGCCGCCGCCACCTTCGCATTCATCACCACGGCAGCCGAGGCGCCGTCGGAGAACTGCGACGCGTTGCCTGCCGAGACCACGCCGCCGGGCATGGCGGTGCGGATCTTGGCCACGGCTTCGAGCGTGGTGTCGCCGCGGATGCCTTCGTCGGCCGAGACCGTGACTTCCTTGGTCATCAACTGGCCGGTGGCCTTGTCGGCCACGCCTGCCAGCACCGTGATCGGCACGATCTCGTCGTTGAACTTGCCGGCTTCCAGCGCGGCGAAGGCGCGTTGCTGGCTGCGCACGCCGTACTCGTCCTGGCGCTCGCGCGAGATGTTGTAGCGCTTGGCCACGTTCTCGGCGGTCTGCAGCATGTTCCAGTAGATTTCCGGCTTGTTCTTGGTCAGCCAGCTTTCCTGGATCATGTGGCGGTTCATTTCCTGCTGCACGCAGGAGATGGACTCCACGCCGCCGGCCACGAAGATGTCGCCTTCATCGGCGATCACGCGCTGCGCGGCCATGGCGATGGTCTGCAGGCCGGACGAGCAGAAACGGTTGACGGTGGCGCCGGGCACGGTGACCGGGCAGCCTGCGCGCAGCGCGATCTGGCGCGCGATATTGGCGCCGGTGGCGCCTTCCGGGTTGGCACAGCCCATCAGCACGTCTTCCACYTCGCCGGCKTCGATCTTGGCGCGSGCGATGGCGTGCTGGACCGCGTGGCCGCCCAGGGTGGCGCCGTGGGTCATGTTGAAAGCACCCTTCCAGCTCTTGGCCAGGCCGGTCCGTGCGGTGGATACGATGACTGCCTCGTTCATTTGTTGCTCCTCGGAATCTTGGTGTCTGCGCAAGGTGTTCTTGCGAGTTGTTCGGTTTGTCTAGCGTGAGGGCGGTGAGGGCACGGCGGCAAGCACGTCGGCCGACTGCAGGCGCTGCACGCCGGCGGCGGACAGGTCCTGCCAGGCGCGTTCGAGCGAACCGTCGAGGTCGATGGCGCGACATGCGTCCTCGACCACGGCCGCTTCGAAGCCGGCGGCGCGCGCATCGAGCGCGCTCCAGGCCACGCAGTAGTCGGTCGCCAGGCCCACGCAGAACACGCGGCGCACGCCCTGCTCGCGCAGGTAGCCCGCCAGCCCGGTGCGCGTGGCACGGTCCGCCTCCATGAAGGCGGAGTAGCTGTCCACGTCGCGGTGATGGCCCTTGCGGACCACCAGCCGGGCATGCGGCACGTGCAGCCCCGCATGCAGCGCGGCGCCTGGCGTGTCCTGCACGCAGTGCACGGGCCACAGCACCTGCTGGCCATACGGCAGCGCGATGCTCTGGAACGGCTGCGTGCCGGCATGGCTGGCGGCGAACGACGCGTGTCCGGCTGGATGCCAGTCCTGCGTCACCACCACATGCGCGAACGCCTGCGCCAGCCGGTTGACCACGGGCACGATCTCGTCGCCGCGCGGCACGGCAAGCGCGCCGCCCGGCATGAAATCGTTCTGCACGTCGATCACCAGCAGGCAGTCCTGCGCGCCGTAGCTCATGGTTGCTTTCGCCCTTGCGTCGCCCTCACCTGCGGCTTAGTCGTTGAAGCCCTTGCCTTCGGCCGCCAGCTTCTCCAGCAGCGCGGCCGGCTTCCAGGCTTCGCCGTGATAGCCCTTCGCATAGCGGTTCATCGCCTGCGCCACGTTGAACAGCCCGACCTGGTCCGCGTACAGCATCGGGCCGCCGCGGAACAGCGGGAAGCCGTAGCCGGTCAGGTAGACCATGTCGATATCCGAGGCCTTGGAAGCAATGCCTTCCTCCAGGATCTTGGCGCCTTCGTTGACCAGCGCGAACACCAGGCGCTCGACGATTTCCTCGTCGGAGATCTTGCGGCGCGTGATGCCGAGGTCCTTGGAGTGCTGCACGATCATGTCGTTGACCTGCTGGTTCGGGTACGGCTTGCGGTCGCCCGCCTTGTAGTCGTACCAGCCCGCGCCGGTCTTCTGGCCGTAGCGGCCTTGCTCGCACAGCAGGTCGGCGGTCTTCGAGTACTGGATGTCCGGCTTGTCCACCGCGCGGCGCTTGCGGATGGCCCAGCCGATGTCATTGCCGGCCAGGTCGCCCATGCGGAACGGACCCATGGCGAAGCCGAACTTCTCGATGGCCTTGTCGACCTGCTCCGGCAGCGCGCCTTCGTCCAGCAGGTAGCCTGCCTGGCGGCTGTACTGCTCGATCATGCGGTTGCCGATGAAGCCGTCGCACACGCCCGACACCACGGCGGTCTTCTTGATCTTCTTGGCGATCTGCATGACCGTGGCCAGCACGTCCTTGCCGGTCTTCTCGCCGCGCACCACTTCGAGCAGCTTCATCACGTTGGCCGGGCTGAAGAAATGCATGCCGACCACGTCCTGCGGACGCTTGGTGAACGAGGCGATCTTGTTGACGTCCAGCGTGGAGGTGTTGGAAGCCAGGATCGCGCCCTGCTTCATCACTTCGTCCAGCTTCTTGAAGACGATTTCCTTGACGCCCATTTCCTCGAACACGGCTTCGATCACCATGTCCGCGTCCTTGATCTCGTCATAGGACAGCGTGGTGGTCAGCAGGGCCATGCGCTGCTCGACCTTCTCTTGCGTGAGCTTGCCCTTCTTGGCGCTGTTCTCGTAGTTCTTGCGGATCGTGGCCACGCCGCGGTCCAGCGCTTCCTGCTTGGTTTCCAGCATGATCACCGGCACGCCGGCGTTCAGGAAGTTCATGGTGATGCCGCCACCCATGGTGCCGGCGCCGATCACGGCAACCCGCTCGATCTTGCGCACCGGGGTGTCGCCGGACACGTCGGGGATCTTGCTGGCCGCGCGCTCGCCGAAGAAGGCATGGCGCAGGGCGCGCGATTCCGGCGTGGTCACCAGGGCCATGAAGCCTTCGCGCTCGGCCTTCAGGCCGGCCTCGAACGGCTTGAGCGATGCCGCCACGGCATCCACGCACTTCAGCGGCGCCGGGAAGTTCTTGGCCACGGCGGCCACGGTGTTGCGGGCGAAGGCCAGGAAGCCTTCCGCGTTCTCGTGCTTGACCTTCAGGTCGCGCACCTTCGGGTACGGGCCGGGCGCTGCCGCCACGTTCCTGGCGAAGGTCACGGCCGCGGGCAGCACGTCGCCGTCGACGATCTCGTCGAACAGCTTGGTGCCGGCGAACTTCTCGCTCGGAATGGCGGTGCCCGACACGATCATGTTCAGGGCGGCCTCCAGGCCGATCACGCGCGGCAGGCGCTGCGTGCCGCCGGCGCCGGGCAGCAGGCCCAGCTTGACTTCCGGCAGCGCGATCTGCGCGCCCTTGGCCGCCACGCGGTAGTTACAGCCCAGCGCCAGTTCCAGGCCGCCGCCCATGGCCACGGAGTGGATGGCCGCCACGACCGGCTTGGACGATGCTTCGATCGCACGGATCACCGAATGCAGGGTCGGTTCCTGGGTAGCCTTGGGGGTGTTGAATTCGCGGATGTCGGCGCCGCCCGAGAAAGCCTTGCCGGCGCCGGTGACGACGACGGCCTTGACGGCCGCATCGTCCAGCGCACGGGTCAAGCCTTCGACGATGCCAAGCCGGGTGCTATAGCCCAGGCCATTCACGGGGGGATTGTCGAGCGTGATGACGGCGACGCCGTCCTGAACCTGATACTGCGCTGTCATGCTGGTTCCTTTGTACTAGAAGTTGTCTCGGGATTCGAATTCTCGAATTATGTTTTTCTGCATTGGCCGGACCATGCGCGGCGAACCCATTGTCCGCCTTGCCGCCGCCTCCGGCTACCGGGAAAACCGCCTGCCGGCGCCCTTGCGCCGGTGCCCGCCCTGGTGCGAGCGGATCAAGCATACACAAAATAGCACGGTCGTTCAATTTCAATTTGGCGGTCCGGCAGGCGTGTCATGCGCCGCCTTTATGGCCGGCCTCGCCGGCGTGCATGCCAGTCCCGCCAAGCCGCATGCGAATGTCCCCGCAGGGCAGGCGCAGCGCCCTATGCGGCACTTCCCGCCCGATATGACGATGTCCTCTAATCACAGTCGGCGCGTTCTGTGCCACGCCCCTCGGATTTACCCTGAGAAGCCGGTAAACTCCCGCCCTTTGCCGCGCGCGGCCGCCCCACGAGGGCGCCGCCCTGCCGACACGCCAGCGACCCTGATGTCCTCCCTACCGTCTTCTTTCGCCCAGCCGCACCATCCCGTCATCGAGCACGACGCGCTCCAGCGCAAGCTCAAGGCCCGCCACCTCACCATGATCGCCATCGGCGGCGCCATCGGCACCGGCCTGTTCGTCGCCTCTGGCGCCTCCATCGCCCAGGCCGGCCCTGGCGGCGCGCTGCTGATGTACGGGCTCATCGGCCTGATGGTGTACTGCCTGATGACCAGCCTCGGCGAGATGGCCGTGCACATGCCGGTCGCCGGGTCCTTCGTCACCTACAGCGCGCTCTATGTGGAGGAAGGCTTCGGCTTCGCGCTCGGCTGGAGCTATTGGTTCAACCTTGCGGTGACCATCGCGGTGGAACTGGTGGCGGCGCAGCTGGTGATGCAGTACTGGTTCCCGGGCGTGCCCGGCGTGGCGTGGAGCGCGGCGTTCCTGCTGCTGATGTTCGGCCTCAACGCGATCTCGGTGCGCGGCTTCGGCGAGGCGGAATACTGGTTCGCGCTCATCAAGGTGGTCACCGTGCTGGTATTCCTCGGCGCCGGCCTGCTGATGATCTTCGGCATCCTGCACGGCGGCCCGCAGGCCGGCTGGCACAACTTCACCGTCGGCGACGCGCCCTTCGTGGGCGGCGTCCCCGCGATGTTCGGCGTGGCCATGATCGCCGGGTTCTCGTTCCAGGGCACGGAGACCGTGGGCGTGGCGGCCGGCGAAGCGGCCGACCCGGCGCGCACGATTCCGCGCGCGATCCGCCAGACGTTCTGGCGCATCCTGCTGTTCTACGTGCTGGCCATCCTCATCATCGGCGTGCTGATTCCCTACACCGACCCCAGCCTGCTGCGCAACGACGTGACCGACATCGGCGTGAGCCCGTTCGCGCTGGTGTTCCGCCGCGCCGGCCTGGCCTTCGCCGCCGGGCTGATGAACGCCGTGGTGCTCACCGCCCTGCTCTCGTCGGGCACCTCCAGCATGTACGCCTCTACCCGCATCCTCTATGGACTGGCCGTCAGCGGCCGGGCCCCGCGCGCGCTGGCGCGGCTGTCGGCCGGCGGCGTGCCCTACCTGGCCCTGGCGGCGACAGCCGCGGTGGGCGCGCTGTGCTTCCTGACGTCGCTGTTCGGCGACAAGGCCGTCTATATGTGGCTGCTCAACACCTCCGGCATGACCGGCTTCATCGCGTGGCTGGGCATCGCGGTGAGCCACTACCGCTTCCGCCGCGGCCTGGTTCGCCAGGGCTACAGCGCCGCGGACCTGGCCTACCGCTCGCCGCTCTACCCGTTCGGGCCGATCTTCGCCACCGTGCTGTGCGTGATCATCGTGCTGGGGCAGAACTACCAGGCCTTCGGCGACGTGCGCGGGCGGTGGGTGGAAATCCTCGGGACCTATATCGGGGTGCCGGTGTTCCTGCTGCTGTGGCTGGGGTACCGCCTGGCCAGAAAGACGCGCGTCGTCCGCTACGAGGACATGCCGTTCGACATCCCTGCGCGCCGCGCGCAGGCAGACTGAGAGGCCGGAGGGCGGACAAGCGAGAGGCCAGATCTTCCGACTTGTTGCCCGCCATGTTGCGCGCGAGATACATCACGCACCCTCGCCCGTCGTGGCGTTTGTGACTGCCTTCGAACTGTCATGCGCCCGTCACGATGGCCGTGCATCGTAGTGGTCTTTCGAACAGATCACCCCGCCTACATGCGCCTGCTTCCGTCCGCGACCGTCACCGCAGTCATCGCCATCACCGCTGCCGCCTGGTCCCTGCCCGCCGTCTCGCAGACGGCCGCCGCGCCCGCCTATCCGGCCACGCTCGCCGGCCACGCGGTCATGCCCGCGCAGAGCTTCATCGACGCGCCCAAGGATGCGCCGCAGGACCTGAAGACGAGCGGCAAGTTCACCACGGCCGGGCGCGCGGAGAAGATCGGCAGCGTGGAAGGCAAGTCGAACGGGCGCCCGACCGGTGTCTCCGTGCCATTCAGGGGACAACCGCTGCAAGGCCACTCCGGCATCAAGCACATGGCCGACGGCAGCTTCTGGGTACTGACCGACAACGGCGCCGGCAGCAAGGCCAATTCGCCGGACTTCATGCTCTACCTGAACCACTACAAGGTGGACTTCAAGAGCGGCAAGCTGCAGCGCCTGGGCACCGTGTTCCTGCACGATCCCGACAAGAAGGTGCCGTTCCGCATCGTCCACGAAGGCACGAAGCAACGCTACCTGACCGGCTCCGATTTCGACACCGAAAGCTTCCAGTTCGCCGGCGGCGCGCTGTGGATCGGCGAAGAGTTCGGGCCGTTCCTGATCAAGGCCGACCTGCAAGGCAAGGTGCTGGCCGTGTACGACACGCTGGTAGACGGCAAGCCCGTGCGCTCGCCCGACCACCCGGCCGTGACGACACCCGGCGTGCCCGGTGGCGCGGTCGACTTCCAGATCAAGCGCTCCAAGGGCTTCGAGGGCATGGCCGCGTCGCCCGATGGCAGCAAGCTCTACGCGCTGCTCGAAGGCCCGGTCTGGAACGCCCAGGCAAAGGACTACGAGCGCATCGACGGCAAGGAAGCGCTGCGCGTGCTCGAGTTCGACACGCTCGCCGGCAAATGGACCGGGCGATCGTGGAAGTACCCGCTCGAGGCCAACGGCAACGCCATCGGCGACTTCAACATGATCGACGCCACCACCGGCCTCATCATCGAGCGCGACAACGGCGAAGGCACAGCCGACAAGGCCTGCCCCGAAGGCCAGAAGCGCGACGACTGCTTCGCCGATATCGCCAAATTCAAGCGCATCTACAAGGTCGAACTGACCGAGGCCAACGCCGGCGGCGCCGTGCGCAAGATCGGCTACATCGACCTGCTCAATATCGCCGACCCCGACAAGCTGGCGCGCAAGCCGCTCAACGACGGCGTGCTCAAGTTCCCGTTCTTCACCATCGAGAACGTCGACGTGGTCGATCCCACTCACATCGTGGTGGGCAACGACAACAACCTGCCCTTCTCGAGCAGCCGCGAGCCGAACAAGGCGGACGACAACGAACTGGTGCTGCTGGAGGTGGGGGAGTTCCTGAAAGCGAAGTAGGACGGCAGGTTCGCAGGAAATGACAAGGCGCTTCGGTCCCTGCGCGGGACGAAGCGCCTTTTTCGTGCCCCGCCGGATGGCAGGTCAGTCGGTCAGTCGCGGCAACTGAACGAGGCAATCCCCTGGTAAGCGGCGCCATTGGCGAGCGTGACCCTGTACGGTACGATCACCAGCACGCCATCGGCGGGGCCGCCGCTGCCGATCACAAGATCAGGCCAACAAGGTGTTTGTGGAGGGCCATAAGGGACCCCCATGAAGCCGCGTATGAGAATTGGACAGTGCAGTGCGAGGTATTCCGAGGAATACCTCAGAGTATCAACAGGCTCTGAGCTCAGCACTGGAAAAAATTAAGACAGAAATAGCTACACCGGGCACGAACTTGAATAACCTGGTGACCAAGAAATGAGGGACGAGATGAATTTCTATAAGATCGGCCTTGATTTCAATTTCCCAGATCAGTGGCATCTGGAGCAGCCTGTTGATAATACCGGGCAAGAGGTGGTTGCGGGCGGATTTGGCCTTGGTAAGCCATGGGACACGAAAATCCCGCTCCGAAGCAGAATTTACCATCCAGGGCATGCGGTGTCCTTTTCGCTCAGTGGGCTCGGCGACTATTTTGTCAAAAAGACATTGATGGATACGCTATTGGCAGCCCTGCCTGAGGGTACTGTGCAAGCGGTGCCTGTGGAGATAGAAGGCGTCGGCGAGCCATACGAAATCCTCAACGTGCTGGACATTGTTGATTGCGTGGACGAGACGAGGACGGGTTTTTCCATGTTTCCGCGTTGGACCGAGGATGATGGGCGCCCGGACAAGATTGGCGACTATCGCATCGACATTTTGCGGATCGATCCTGCAAGGGCTGCAGGGCACGGGCTCTTCCGAACCAAAGGCTGGTTGGTTGGGCTCGTATGCTCAGAGCGAATTCGGGACCTTTTGATGGCGCAGGGCGCAACGGGGATTCGCTTTACGCTTGTTAGCTAAAACGCTGGTGCGTCAGCGTGCCCGACGCCATGTCCTGCTCGGGCACCAGCACGCGCGTAGTGACGTACCCCTTCGACAGGATCGTCTGGGAAAGACCCTTCACCAGCGTCTCGACACCCTGCTTGCCGATGCATTCGTCCTGGTAGTGGTCGAGCCACCGTTGTGCGAAGGCAAAGGGATCCATCGGCAGGGCCGACGCACCGCGTGCCTGCAACGCGGCCGGCAAGTCCCTGGGAACACCCAGGACGAAGCGGCTGATACGGAAGCATGGGTCTTCCTTCGGCAGGGCCGGAAACTCGGCGTGGGCGACAACTTCGGCGCGAACGGCGGGAGCATTGACAATGCCGGCGCGCTCGCGGGCCTCCTGCTGCTGGCGGGTTCGCTGTTCCTGTTCAGTGGCGGTGGTCAAGGCCGGGCCCGGTATTGCTTGTGCGAATGTTGCACGACATGCCAGCAAGAGACTGGCAGCAAACGGCCACAGACTTATGGCTGAAATATGTAGGTGTGAGACAGAAATAAGTCAGCTAATAGAAAGAAACAGCAAGAACGAGGGCTGCTACTGCCGGCATTCGATATAGCCTATCTATCCGTAAACGGATGTAAAGAATCCGCCGACAAGTTGTCTAAATTCCTCGCTTGCTGCGCCTCCTCCGATATCTATCCCGACATGGAATAATGTGTGACACCGAAAGAATCGGCAACTGCGAGCGCGCCTCACCAAATGCAAATCCCCCCAACAAAGTGGGGGGACCCGGTACCAACGTCTACGCCATCAGAAAGTGCGGCAGTGCTTTCCTACACCTCCAGCCACTCCTTCCGGATGGCCGCGTTCGCCTTCAGGTCCAGCGGCGTGCCCTCGAACACGATGTGCCCGTGCCCCATCACGTAGACCCGCTGCGAGATGTCCAGCGCGATGGCCAGCTTCTGCTCGATCAGCAGCACGGACACGCCGCGCTCCTTGAGCGTCTTGAGGTAATCGCCGACCAGCGTGACGATCATCGGCGCCAGGCCTTCGGTGGGCTCGTCGATCAGCACGAGATCGGGGTCGCCCATCAGGGTGCGGCACAGCGTGAGCATCTGCTGCTCGCCCCCGGAGAGCACGCCGGCGGCGGTGTTCTCGCGCTCCTTCAGGCGCGGGAACATGTTGTACATGTCCTGCACCGTCCAGCGCGGCTTGGCCTGGCGCGGATTGCGCTTTTCGCCGAGCAGCAGGTTCTGGCGCACCGTGAGCGTGGGGAAGATGTCGCGGTTCTCGGGCACGTAGCCCACGCCCAGGTGGGCGATCTCGAAGGTGCGGCGGCCGAGGATCTCTTCGTCGCGAAAGCGCACCGAGCCTTCGGCCTTGACCATGCCGAGGATGGCCTTGGCCATGGTGGAGCGCCCCACGCCGTTGCGCCCGAGCAGCGCGACGATCTCGCCTTCGTCGATATGGGCGTCCACGCCGTGGAGGATGTGGCTCTTGCCGTAGTAGGCGTGCAGGCCTTGCACGTCCAGCATGCGCTTGCCCATCAGTGCGCTCCTTCGGTGGCGGGTTCGTCGAGGGTGGTGCCGAGGTAGGCTTCCTTGACCTTGCGGTTGGCGCGGATAGCCTCCGGCGTGTCGGTGGCGATCACCTCGCCGTAGACCAGCACGGAGATCCGGTCGGCCAGGCCGAACACCACGCTCATGTCGTGCTCGACCATCACCAGGGTCTTGCCCACCGTGACGCGACGGATCAGTTCGACTGCATGGTCGGACTCGGAGCGGCTCATGCCGGCGGTGGGCTCGTCGAGCAGGATGACTTCGGCGCCGCCGGCAATGGTGATGCCGATCTCCAGCGCGCGCTGCTCGGCATATGTGAGCAGGCTGGCCTGGGTATTGCGGCGATGGTGCAGGCCGATCAGTTCCAGTACTTCCTCGGCGCGCTCGCGCGCGTCGCGCAGCTCGGACAGGCGGTGCCAGAACGAGTACTTGTAGCCGAGCGACCACAACACGGCGCAGCGCAGGTTCTCGAATACCGAGAGCCGGTGAAAGATATTGGTGATCTGGAAGCTGCGCGACAGCCCCATGCGGTTGATCACGAAGGGCTGCAGGCCGCCGATCTCCTGCCCGTTGAGCTTGACCGTGCCCGAGCTGGGCGCGAAGCGGCCGGAGATCAGGTTGAAGGTGGTCGACTTGCCGGCGCCGTTGGGGCCGATCAGTGCGTGGCGCTCGCCCTTGGGGATGGTCAGGTTGACGCCCCGGATGATTTCGGTCTGRCCGAATTTCTTGCGTACATCGTTCAGTTCCAGTGCCGCGCTCATGCCTTGCCTCCTGCTGCTGCCATTTCGGCCTGTACCTTGTCCCAGGTGGCGCGCACGCGTGCGCGCGCCGCACGGCAGGCCAGCAGCCCGCCCACCCACAGCGCGGCCGCCACCAGCCAGGGCACCGCGGTGCCGGCGTCGAAACCGATGCCGAACAGCGACATGGCGGTGCCGTTGGCACTGTCCACCTGCACCTTGTAGACCAGCTCCACGGTGAGGATCACCGCGGCCAGCAGCACCAGCCCGGCACCCGCGGCGCGGCCGTAGTCGGGCAGCATGGCGCGCAGCTTGCCGCGCGCCAGCAGCGGCACCTGCATCATCAGCAGGCTGGCGATGCCGCCCGGCACGAACATGACCATCAGCACGAAGAACAGGCCCAGGTACAGCAGCCACGCCTTGGTCAGGTCCGACAGYGCCACCGCGAACAGGATGAACACCACGGCGCCGATCACCGGGCCGAAGAACACGCCGGCGCCGCCGATGAAGGCCGCCAGCAGCACGCCGCCGGAGCGCACCGCGCTGACGTTCTCGGCCGAGACGATCTCGAAGTTGATGGCGGACAGCGCACCGGAGATGCCTGCGAAGAAGGCCGACAGGATCAGCACCAGGTAGCGCACGCGCTGGGTGTTGTAGCCGATGAATTCCACGCGCTCCGGATTGTCGCGCACGGCGTTGGCGATGCGGCCCAGCGGCGTCTGCGTCCACGCGTACATGGCCGCCATCGACAGCAGGCACCACACCGCGATCAGGTAATACACCTGCCGGCCCGCGCCGAAGGTGATGCCGAGCACCGATTCGCCCACCACGCGGTTGGTGGAAATGCCGCCCTCGCCGCCGAAGAAATCCGGGAACATGAGCGAGCTGGCGAACACCATCTCGCCGATGCCCATGGTGATCATGGCGAAGGTGGTGCCGGATTTCTTGGTGGTGACGTAGCCGAACAGCACGCCGAAGAAGGCGCCGGCCAGGCCGCCCACCACCGGCAGCAGCGACACGGGCAGCCACACCTTGCCCGCGCCCACCATATTGAGCACGTGGATGGCGATGAACGCGCCCAGGCCCGCATAGACCGCGTGGCCGAACGACAGCATGCCCGTCTGGCCAAGCAGCATGTTGTAGGACAGCGCGAAAATGATCATGATGCCCATCTGCGACATCAGCGTGATGGCGAACCCGCCCGTGAAGAACAGCGGCAGCACCAGCATCAGGAGCGCGGTGCTGCCCCAGATCAGCCAGCGCGCCAGGTTCAGCGGGCGGTAGCGCATGGTGCGGCCGGTCACGACCGCCTCGCGGCGTTGTTGCATTGTCGTCTCCATGCTGTCAGCCCTCCCGGGTACCCATCAGACCACGCGGGCGGAAGATCAGCATCACCACCAGCAGCAAATATGGCAGCACCGGGGCGACCTGCGCCACCGTGAGCTTCCACAACGAGGACAGCGGCGTGCTGTCGGTCACCTGCAATCCGATCGTGCCCAGCAGGCCAGCCACCGAGGCATCCAGCGTGACGGCGAAGGTCTGCAGCACGCCGATCAGCAGCGAGGCGATAAACGCGCCCACCAGTGATCCCATGCCGCCCACCACCGCCACCACGAACACGATCGACCCCACCGCGGCCGCCATCGATGGCTCGGTGACGAAGGCATTGCCGCCGATCACGCCGGCCAGCCCGGCCAGCGCGGCGCCGCCGCCGAACACCATCATGAACACGCGCGGCACGTTGTGGCCGAGCGCCTCGACCATCTCCGGATGCGTGAGCGCGGCCTGGATCACCAGCCCGATGCGCGTGCGGGTGAGCACCAGGTAGATCGCCACCAGCATGGCCAGCGACACCAGCATCATGAATGCACGGTATTTGGGGAAGGACGAGGTGAAGACCGTGAACAGCGGGCCATCGAGCTCGGCCGGGATGCGGTAAGGCACGGCGGCCAGGCCCCACACCAGCTTGACGCCTTCCTCGATCAGGTAGGCCAGGCCGAAGGTAAACAGCAGTTCCGCCACGTGGCCGTACTTGTGCACGGTGCGCAGGCCGAAACGCTCGACCAGCGCGCCGGCACCTGCCACCAGCAGCGGCGCGAAGATCAGCGCCGGCCAGAAGCCGATCTTGCTGGCGATGGTATAGGCAAAATACGCGCCCAGCATGTAGAAACTGGCATGCGCGAAGTTCAGCACACCCATCATGCTGAAGATCAGCGTAAGCCCGGAAGAGAGCATGAAGAGCAACAGCCCGTAGCTGATGCCGTTCAGGAGGGAAATGACGAAGAATTCCACAACAAGTCCTTCATTCTGACGCCGGCCAGCCGGGCGGCCGCCGGCGGTCGGCCGGTCACAAAAGACTGCTCCAGGGGTGAACACAGCCCGCCCGGCGCGACCGCTGCCACCCGGGCCGGCCGGCGTATGCAGGATCGGATGGCGCGCCGGGATCCGCCGCGCCTCCGCCGGACGCAGGCTTAGCTCGGGCGCTTCATCTGGCAGGAAGTCGGCTGCGCCGCCACGTACTCGTCCATCAGCGCATTGGTCTTCCAGCCATAGCCGGTGTTTTCCTGGTCGTACTTGACTTCCTTGCCGTCGACCTTGGTCCAGGTGGCCACCACCAGCRACTGCTGGACCTGGTGGTCGGAGCCACGCATTTCCACGATGCCGTTCATGCTGTCGACCTTCATGCCCTCGAGCACCTTGGCCACCTTGACCGGATCGGTCGACTTGGCTTCCTTGAACGCCTTGCCCAGCATGGCGACGCCGGTGTACGCGGCCATCACGTAGAAGTCATCGTTGTACTTCTTCTTGAAGCCTTCGATGACCTCGGAACCCTTGAAGCCCTTGTTGTTGGCGTTGTAGTAACCCACGTACTTGACATGCTCGGCGCCGGACGCGCCCATGGCGGTCGGCACGCCGGTGGTGGCACCGTAGTAGGTGTAGTAGTTGGTGGTCAGGCCGGCATCCTTGCCCGCCTTGATCAGCAGGGCCAGGTCGCTGCCCCAGTTGCCGGTGATCACGGTGTCGGCGCCGGAGGCCTTGATCTTCGCCGCGTAGGGCGCGAAGTCCTTGACCTGGGCCAGCGGGTGCAGGTCTTCGCCGACGATCTGGATGTCAGGACGCTTGCGCTTGAGGTAATCCTTGGCGGCGCGCGTCACCTGATGCCCGAACGAATAGTTCTGGTTGATCAGGTAGACCTTCTTGACGTTGGCATCCTTGGCCAGGAAGGTGGTCAGCGCCTCCATCTTCATGTCGGAGTTGGCGTCGAGCCGGAAATGCCAGTAATTGCACTTGCTGTTGGTCATGTCCGGGTCTACCGCGGCGTAGTTCAGGTAGACGATTTCCTTGCCCGGATTGCGCTCGTTGTGCTTGGCCACCGCGTCTTCCAGCGCCAGGCCAACCGAGGAGCCGTTGCCCTGCACGATATAGCGGATGCCCTGGTCCACGGCCTGCTTGAGGATGGTCAGGCTTTCCTGCGGTGACAGCTTGTTGTCGAAACCGACCACCTCGAACTTGTTGCCGCCGCCCCAGTCCTTCTGGTTGGCGATGTCGGCGACGAACTGCCAGCTCTTGAGCTGGTTCTGGCCGACCGGCGCCATCAGCCCGGACAACGGATCGATAAAGGCGATCTTTACCGTTTCAGCAGCCGCGACCCCGGAACCCATTGCCGCAAACAGTGCCGTGGCGGCCACGAGCGGACGCAATCTGATCATGCTTGTCTCCTTCGGTTTTTTTGTTGGCTTTCGTTGATCCCGGTTCGCGCAGCGCCCTCTGCCGAAACCTCGGCGCGGCGCGGACCTGTCCTGCGGGCGCCGGCCGCATGGGCCGGCAAGCATCGGCGGCTCTGTGGCCGCCTTGGAATCAGGCCGACGGCAGTCGGTAGTCCTTGAACTGCTCGCGCAACCTGAGCTTTTGCATCTTGCCGGTGGCCGTGAGCGGAATCTCGGTGACGAAGGCGACGTCGTCGGGGATCCACCATTTGGCGACCTTGCCTTCGAAGAACGCCAGCAGCTCTTCGCGCGTCACCTCGGTGCCGGGCCGCTTGACCACCACCAGCAGCGGGCGTTCGTCCCACTTCGGGTGGTAGCAGGAGATGCAGGCCGCCATATGGACCGCGGGGTGGGCCGAGGCCACGTTCTCGATGTCGATGGAGGAGATCCACTCGCCGCCGGACTTGATCACGTCCTTGCTGCGGTCGGTGATCTGCATGTAGCCATCGGCGTCGATGGTGGCCACGTCGCCGGTGGGGAACCAGCCATCGACCAGCGGCGAAGCGTCGTTGCGGTAATAGTGCTCGATCACCCACGGGCCGCGCACATGCAGGTCGCCGAAGGCCTTGCCGTCCCACGGCAGTTCGTTGCCATCGCCGTCGACGATCTTCATGTGTCCAGCTTGGCCCCCGGGAAGACCAGCTTGGCGCCGACCAGCGGCACCGAGTACGGCAGGCCCCASGCATTGACGTGGAACATCGGSACGACCGGCAGGATCACATCCTGCGCGGAGCAGCCCAGCGCGTCAGGCAGCGCCGACGCGTACGAATGCAGCACGGTGGAGCGATGCGAGTACAGCGCGCCCTTGGGGTTGCCCGTGGTGCCGGAGGTGTAGCAAAGGCTCGACGCGGTGTTCTCGTCGAACTGCGGCCAGGTGTAGTTGCCGTCTTGCGCGTCGATCAGGTCTTCGTAGCACAGCAGCGGCACCTTGGGGTTGGCCGGCATGTGCGAGCGGTCGCTCATCATCACCCAGCCCTTCACACCGGGGCAATGGGCCGCCACGCCTTCCACCAGCGGCAGGAAGGTGGCGTCGAAGAACACGTACTGGTCTTCGGCGTGGTTGATGATATAGGCCACCTGCTCCGGGAACAGGCGTGGATTGACGGTATGGCATACCGCGCCCGAGCCGGACACGGCGTAGTAGATTTCGAGGTGGCGGTAGCCATTCCAGGCCAGTGTGCCGACCCGCTCGCCCTGGCGCACGCCGAGCGCGGCGATGGCCTGGGCCAGCTTGCGGGCGCGCAGCTCGCAGTCGCGGTAGGTGTAGCGGTGCAGGTCGCCTTCGGTCCGTCGCGAGACGATTTCCGTGCTGCCGTAGTGGCGTGCGGCGTGCTTGATGATGGAGGAAATGAGCAGGGGCTCGCTCATCATTTGACCCATCAATGCCATGGAATAGTCTCCTGTGGTTTTTTAGATCCGCCAAAAAACGAACAACCGTTCTATTTTTTGGCCGATTGTTCCCATCCTTTGATGAAACGTCAACGGAATTCCGTTGTGCGCCGCCGTACCCGGAACGCTGGCAAGCCGCGCTCGCGCCCTGTGTCGGTGCATGCACGGCAGGGCTGATCGAGGGACATGCGGAAATAATGCGGCGGCAACGGCAGTCACAGATGGAGATRACGGCGTGGAAGTACAATAACGCCTGCCATGTTGCACCTCAACATGTCGTTTTCCCTAGCCTGCAAGCGCACTTGCGGGAAATTCGGCCAGCCGGCGCTGCACCGCCCAGCCACTCACAACGAAGCCCCCGTGAACTCTCCCGAGCCAAACGCCGCCCCCCCCTCCCTGTCCGAAACGATGCCGGACGGAACCAGCGCCGCGCCAGCCGACGCGGCCGTCCCGCAGGTGCCATTCACGACGGCGACGGGCTTCGCGGAGCTGGGCCCGCGCTTCTTCACCCGGCTCGCGCCCACGCCGCTGCCCTCGCCTTACCTGGTAAGCGTATCGCCGTCCTCGGCGGCGCTGCTGGGCTGGGACGCGCATGCCGCAACGCAGCGTAACTTCATCGAAACTTTTGCGGGAAATCAGGTCCCGGACTGGGCCGATCCCCTCGCCAGCGTCTATTCGGGGCACCAGTTCGGGGTCTGGGCCGGCCAGCTCGGCGACGGCCGGGCGATCCGCCTGGCCGAGGCGCGCACCGCCACCGGCCCGATGGAAATCCAGCTCAAGGGCGCCGGCATGACGCCGTATTCGCGCATGGCCGACGGCCGCGCGGTGCTGCGCTCGTCCATCCGCGAATACCTGTGCTCCGAGGCCATGGCCGCGCTCGGCATTCCGACCACGCGCGCCATGTGCATCGTCGGCTCGGACGCCCCGGTACGGCGCGAAACCATGGAGACCTCAGCCGTAGTGACACGCCTGGCGCCAACCTTTGTCCGTTTTGGCCATTTCGAGCATTTCGCTGCGCGCGAGGACACCAGCGCGCTGCGCCAGCTGGCGGATTTCGTCATCGACCGATTCATGCCCGAATGCCGCGAGGACAAGCAGCCCTACCAGGCGCTGCTGCGCGAGGTGTCGCTGCGCACCGCCGAGCTGATGGYGCAATGGCAGGCGGTCGGCTTCTGCCACGGCGTGATGAATACCGACAATATGTCGATCCTCGGCCTGACCATCGACTACGGCCCCTTCGGCTTCCTCGACGCCTTCGACGCCAACCATATCTGCAACCACACGGACACGCAGGGCCGCTACGCCTACAGCCAGCAGCCGCAGGTGGCGTTCTGGAACCTGCATTGCCTGGCCCAGGCGCTGCTGCCGCTGTGGCGCGAGGGCGACGGCAAGGGCGAAGAAGGCAAGGCAGCGAGCGAGGCCGCGGTCGAAGCCGCGCGCGCCGCGCTCGATCCCTTCCGTGAGCGCTATGCCACCGCCTTCTTCCAGCGCTACCGCGACAAGCTCGGCCTGCGGCCCACGGGCGGGCGCGACGAGGAGGACGAGCCGCTGCTGAGCGAGCTGTTCCAGCTGCTGCATGCGCAACGCGTGGACTACACCTTGTTCTGGCGCAACCTCGCCCGCATATCGTCTGCGGACGGCAGCCGCGATGCACCGGTACGCGACCTGTTCCTGGACCGCGCGGCATGGGATGCCTGGGCCGGCACGTACCGCGCCCGGCTGCGCGCCGAACAGTCCGACGATGCGGCGCGCGCCGCGGGCATGCTGGCGGTGAACCCGAAGTACGTGCTGCGCAACCACCTGGCGGAAACCGCCATCCAGCGCGCGCGGGAGAAGGATTTCACCGAGGTGGACCGCCTGCTGGACGTGCTCTCGCGACCCTTTGACGAGCAGCCGGAGGCCGAAGGCTACGCCGCGCTGCCGCCGGACTGGGCCGCGGGACTGGAAGTGAGCTGTTCGTCGTGAGCCCCCCCGGCAGGCAGGTACGCGGCGCGCCGCGATCACCCCGCCCGCAGGCACGACTGTAAGGATCGCGTGCCGGAAACGACCAAGTAGACCCAATGCTCCGGGCGGCGCACGCCAGGCAATGCAGCCTCTCGCGCCACCCGGCCAACCAGAAAGGAAGCCGAGCATGACCACGCAGAAAACCGACGCCGAGTGGCGCGCGCAACTCTCCGACATCGAATACCGCGTCGCCCGCGAAGCGGCCACCGAGCGGCCCTTCACCGGCCGCTACTGGGACCACTGGGACCGCGGCACCTACCGCTGCATCGGCTGCGGCACGCCGCTGTTCGAGGCCAGCACCAAGTTCGACGCCGGCTGTGGCTGGCCCAGCTACTTCCGTCCGATCAACGGCGAGGTGATCGACGAGCACACCGACCGCTCGCATGGCATGCTGCGCGTGGAGGTCCGCTGCAAGGAATGCGGCAGCCATCTGGGCCATGTCTTCGAAGATGGCCCCGCGCCCACCGGTTTGCGCTACTGCATCAACTCGGCTGCGCTAAAATTCGACGAGCGCGACCCTGCCGATTTCGAGGCGGGTGACGCCGCGCCGACATCGCCCGACACGCCGCGCTAAGGCCGAACCGCCCGCGCGGCGGTTCGCCGCCAACCCAGCCCCGACCTTTGCGTCGATCTATCCTGTCCGCATGAAATTCCTGTTCGACCTGTTTCCGGTCATCCTGTTCTTCGTCGCCTTCAAGTTCGCGGGCATCTATACCGCCACCGGGGTGGCCATCGTCGCCACGGTGGTGCAGATCGGCTGGGTCTGGCTGCGCCACCGCAAGGTCGAGCCGATGCAATGGATCAGCCTGGCGATCATCTCGGTGTTCGGCGGCGCCACGCTGCTGCTGCACAACGAGACTTTCATCAAGTGGAAGCCCACCGTGCTGTACTGGCTCTTCGCCGCCACGCTGACGTTGTCGGCGCTGCTGTGGCGCAAGAACCTGATCCGCGCCATGCTGGGCAAGCAGGTCAGCATGCCGGACAACGCCTGGGGCAAGCTCAACGCCGCCTGGGCCGCTTTCTTCGCCGTGATGGGCGTGGTCAACCTCTATGTGGCCTACCAGTTCTCCACCGACGCCTGGGTCAACTTCAAGCTGTTCGGCAGCATGGGCCTGATGCTGGTGTTCATCCTGGCGCAAAGCGTCTGGCTGTCGCGCCACATGCAGGAAACCCCCTCCGAATAAGGCGCCGGGCTCACCGGATTCACCGACTACACCGCGGGTGCGCTGCAAGCGCAGTGCGCCCGCCGGGCTCCATCCTCCGGCCCTGCGCCGGGGCCGATCCCACCACAGAGACCCCAAGATGGCCGCCGATCCCGCACATATCGAGGCGCTGCTGCGCGCAGCCCTTTCCCCCACCAGCGTCGCCGTGCGCGACGACAGCGCGCTGCATGCCGGCCACGCCGGCGCCGCATCCGGCGGCGGTCACTACCATGTGACCATCGTCAGCTCCCGGTTTGCCGGCAGCACACGCGTAGCGCGTCACCGCATGGTGTATGATGCGCTGCGCGAACTGTTCCCCACGCAAATTCACGCGCTGGCTGTCACCGCGCTGACCGAACAAGAACTTGAATCCCGCGAATCGTCCCGCGATTCCTCGAGCAACTCTCAGACCTGATTCCATGAAGACCACCGTCCTCTCGTTCAGCCTGGCGGCTGTGCTTGCCGCTGGCAGCTTGCCCGCCCTGGCCCAGAACGCCGCCGTCGTGAATGGCAAGGCGATCCCCTCGGCGAAGCTGGACAAGCTCATCGCCGGCACCGGCCAGCCGCCCAATGCCGAGTTGCGCGACCGCGCCCGCAACATGCTGATCGACCGTGAGCTGCTGCTGCAGGAAGCCAACAAGCGCGGCCTGACCCAGCGCGACGACCTGCAGGAACAACTGGAGCAGGCCAAGCTGAACGTGCTGGCCGGCGCGGTGTTCGAGGACTACGTCAAGACCCACGGCGCCAGCGACGAAGAGCTGCGCAAGCAGTACGACAAGATCAAGTCCCAGTTCGGCAGCGGCAAGGAATACCACGCCCGCCACATCCTGGTGGAAAAGGAAGCCGACGCGCGCGCCATCATCGCCAAGATCAAGGCCGGCGCCAAGTTCGAAGACCTGGCCAAGGCCTCGTCCAAGGACCCGGGCTCCGCGGCCAATGGCGGCGATCTCGACTGGGCCAACAGCAGCAGCTACGTGCCGGAATTCTCGGCCGCGATGACCGCGCTGAAGAAGGGCCAGATGACCGACACCCCGGTCAAGACCCAGTTTGGCTGGCACATCATCCAGCTCGACGACGTGCGCGACGCCAAGGTCCCCACGTTCGAGGAAGTCAAGCCGCAGCTCACGCAGATGCTGATGGGCGACCAGAACTGGCAGCGCGAGCAGTTCCAGGCCATGATGAAGGCGCTGAAGGAAAAGGCGAAGATCCAGTAAGCGGATCCGGCCTCGATGCAGCAGGGAAACCGGTGCCGATGGCACCGGTTTTCATTTAGGCGACGGGTTGCCGTTGGACCTGCCGTGGCCGGCTTCCCTCTCCCGTGCGCGGAAGGGGCGCGGCGCGAAGGGCGTGACAGCCGCCGTCATTGCGAATGGCCTCGGCGCACCGGGCCGGCTTCGTCCGGTTCGAACGGCGCCTCGCCCAAGGTAGCCAGGTACCCCTGCGCCGCGCCGCGCAGGCGCCGCGTCAGCCGCGGGAAATCGATTTCCTCCCCTTCCTCGATGCATGCATGCGCGATAAGGCCGTAGACGATGGCCTGCAGCGTCACCGAGGCTTCCTCGACCACCGCCGCCGGCGGCGCGTCGGCCGCGCCCAGCAGCGCCCTGCTCCACAGCGCAACGAAGCGCCGGTACATCTTCCGGTACGCCGCGCGCCCCGAATGATGCCGCTCCAGCAGGTAGATCGGCCCCCAGCGCTCGGGCGTCTCGCGGTGATGCGCCACGTTGACGGCAATCAGCGCATCCACCAGGGCTGCCATCGGTTCGCCGCGGCGCTGCGCCAGGCAGGCGTCCATGGCCAGCACGATGCGCTTGGCGCGCAGGTGCAGGCAGACCTGCGCCAGTTCCTCCTTGCTGCCGAAGTATTCGTAGAACGTGCCCAGGCCCACGCCAGCCAGGTCGACGATGGCGCGGATGGTCACCTGCGCGTAGTCGTGCGCCGCCAAAAGCCGAACAAAGGCTTCCTGGATGGCCAGCGAGGTCTGCCATGAGCGTGACTGCACCGGCCTGCGGCGGGGCTTCGCCGGGTCTTTGCGCTGCGGGTTCATGCTGCTCCGAAAGCCGAACATGCTGGCTGGGCATTGTATCTAGAATGRCCTTTCCAACGTAGCCCGGCGCGCCGGCATGCCTGGCCGCGCAACGCGAGACAGCAAGGAGACGCCACGATGAACTGGACCACCCACACCATCACCAACCAGGTGCCGGAGCTCAAGGACTACAACCTGTACACCAGCGACGCCGGCATCCGCCGCGCCGTGGAACGCGCCGGCGCCGGCTGGAGCGGCGCCGAGCTTGCGCGCCAGGGCGCGCTGCTCGGCGCGCAGGAAACCCTGCGCCATGCCGAGGACGCCAACCGCCACCATCCCGAGCTGCACACGCATTCGCGCGCCGGCGAGCGGATCGACCAGGTGCGTTTCCACCCCGCGTGGCACGCCATGATGGCCATCGCGCGCGCCAGCGGCCTGGCCAACCTGCCCTTCGCCGACGCGCGTCCGTCGGCATGGACGTCGTATGGCGCGGCGCTCTACATGCACAGCCAGATCGAATCCGGCTCGCTCTGCCCCACCAACATGACACAGGCCTGCATCCCCGTGCTGCGCAAGGAGCCGGGCCTGTTCGCCGAGCTCGGGGACAAGCTGCTGACCCAGGCCTACGACCCGCGCGACGTGCCGATCGCGCACAAGCCATCGATCAACGTGGGCATGGGAATGACCGAGAAGCAAGGCGGCTCCGACGTGCGTGCCAACACCACGCGCGCGATCGCGGTGCGCGGCGAGGGCCGCGGCGCCGAATACCGCATCACCGGCCACAAGTGGTTTTTCTCGTCGCCGATGTCGGATGCGCACCTGGTGCTGGCCAACACCGAGGCCGGCTCGTCGTGCTTCTTCGTGCCGCGCTGGCTTCCGGACGGCAGCAAGAACGCCATCGAGATCCAGCGTCTCAAGGACAAGGTCGGCAACCGCTCCAATTCGAGCAGCGAGGTGGAGTTCCGCGACGCCTGGGGCGTGATGGTGGGCGACGAAGGCCGCGGCATCCCGACCATCCTGGAGATGGCCACCTACAGCCGGCTGAACTGCGCGCTGTCGAGCGCGGGCTTCCTGCGCCAGGCGCTGGTGCAGTCGCTGCACTACGCGCGGCACCGCAGCGCGTTCGGCAAGCCGCTGGTGCGCCAGCCGCTGATGGCGCGCGTGCTGGCCGACATGGCGCTCGAAGCCGAAGCCGCGATGCTGCTCGCAATGGACCTGGCCACCGCGTTCGAGGCCACCGACGACGCCGACCGGCTGGCCTGGCGCCGCATCCTCACGCCCGCCGCCAAGTTCTGGATCTGCAAGCGCGCGGTGGAGGTTACCGGCGAAGCGATGGAGGTCTTCGGCGGCAACGGCTACGTGGAGGACGGCCCGATGGGCCGGCTGTTCCGCGACGCGCCGGTCAATTCGATCTGGGAAGGCTCGGGCAACGTGATGTGCCTTGACGTCCTGCGCGCCATCGGCCGCAATCCCGACGACTATCTGCGCGTGCTGGCGCGCCTGGAGGCCGTGGGTGCCGGCGAGCCCCGCATCCTGGCCTGCGTGGCCGGCCTGCGCGAGGCACTGCGCCTGCCGGAGCAGGCGCAGCAGGCGGAGGCGCGGCGCACCACCACGCGCCTGGTGCTGGCCGCGCAGGCCTGCCTGATGCTCGAGCACGCCGACGCGGCCTGCGCGCGCGCCTTCCTCGACAGCCGCTTCGATCCCGAATGGGGCGCGGTGATGGGCATCAGCGCGGGCGGCGATGCCGCGCGGATCCTGGAGATGGCCTGGGCGGGCTGACGGCCCGCGGCCATGGCGGCGCCGCTCGGACCGCTGCTCAGGCCGCCGCGCAGAGCTCCAGCAGCTGCTCGTCGCGCAGGCCCCACCGGGCAGGGTCCTCGAAGCCGACGATGGCGTCCTCCGTCTCGCGCAGGTCCAGCGTCTGCGGCGCGAGGTGCGCGGCGTCGGTGACCGAGTAGAAGACCTTCACGCGCGGGCGCAGCGGCTCGTTGTCGTGCTGCGCGAACACCACCGCCAGCCGCCCGGAGCGCAGGCGCAGCACGGTGCCCAGCGGGTAGATGCCGATCGAGCGCGTGAAAGCCTGGAACACGGTGCGGTCGAACAAGGTGTCCACCCGCACTGCCATGTACTCCAGCGCCCGCGCCGGTGACCACGCCTCGTGGCCGGGCCGGTCCGAGGTCAGCGAGTCATAGGTGTCGCATACCCCGGCGATCTTGGCATGCACGCTGATCTCGCTGGCGCGCAGGCCGAAGGGATAGCCGCGCCCGTCGATCCGCTCGTGATGGTGGATGCAGACGTCGAGCGGGATATTGCTGTAGAGCCTGGCCTCGTTGAGGATGCGATAGCCGACGGAGGGATGGCGCTGCACCACCTCCATCTCGGCCGCGCTCAGCGGGCCGTTCCGGTGCAGGACCTTGGCCGGAATCGCGACCTTGCCGATATCGTGCACCAGCCCCGCCAGGCCGAGTTGCTGCACGGTGCCGTTGTCCAGCCCGAGCGTGCGCCCGAGCGCGATCATCAGGACGCAGACCGCGAAGGAATGCAGGTAGGTGTAGTCGTCGCGCACCTTCAGGCGTGCCAGTGYGATCAGCGCCTGCGAATGGCGGGTCAGCGAGTTGGAGACCGAGTCGACCAGCAGCAAGGCACCTTCGACCTCCAGCGCGCGGCCCATGCGCGCGTCGGTAAACATCGACCCGACCACCGCCTTGCCGTTGCGCATCACGTCACGCGCCAGCCCCAGCTCCACCTCCAGCGGCACGCCCGAATGGGGCACCGCGCCCTGCGGCTCGTCGGCCACGGGATTCACGGTCAGCGAACCGGTCGCCGCCTGCGGCACCGGCGGCGCCGGCGGCGCGATGCCCTTGCCCTTGAGCAGGTCGATCCACACCTCCTCGACCGTCGAGGCGACCATCTGGTCGATCTGTTCCTGGCTGGTCACCGGGAAGCGCGAACGCCAGAACGGGTGCTCGATCCATGGCCCGCCCACCCTGGCCACGAACATGCCGACTTGAAGCTGTTTGGTCTTGATGCGTTTCAGCATGCCAGCTCTCCGGGTGCAGAGTGAATGGGGCGTGGCAGCTTAACGGCGGAACGCGGGAGAACTTTAGGGCGGTTCAGGGCGGTTCAGGGCGGAATATGCCGCTCGGGACGCGTGGCCTCGCCGCTCGGGCGACCGTGGCTTCACCGCCCCGGAACCGTGTGCCTCCGAAGGCCCGTCTCCATTCCAGGTTCGCGCGCAGAGCGGGCGCGCGGTTGCCGGATCGCCAGAACCACAACCGCACCCTCTGTCAACCACCGGGGAAATATCCGGCCCCGCCCCTCAGGCTTTCCGTCCGGGCAGCACGCGCAAAGCTACAATACGCCGCTACCCGCTTCGCCCGTCACACCATGCCCAGAACGTACACGCTCGTCGGTATCGCTCGCGCCAAGTCCCAGCACCGTGAGGTCCTGGGCGCCAAGCTCGACGCACTGCGCACGCGCGGTGCCATGGAGCCGGGATGCCTGCGATACCACGTGGGCGAGGACGCCGAGGACACCGAAGTGTTCGTGCTCTATATGGAGTGGAATTCCCGGCACGCGCTGGAATCCCACCTCAACAGCGAATATGTTCGTGACTTCCACGCCACACGACAGGATTTCCTCGAAGGCGACATCCAGCTTCGCTGGCTGAACGCCGCCTAGCCGCGGCGCGCCCCTCAAGCGGCCACCGGCCTACTTTCCGTCGTCCTTCAGGCGCCGCCACAAAGTGGTGGCGCTGATCCCCAGGGCATGGCACGCCGCGGCACGGTTGCCGCCGCACTGCGCCAGCACGCGCCGGATATGCTCGGCCTGGCTGGCGCGCGCCACGCCCGCCAGGGACTGGCCATTCTCCCCATCTTTGGCGCTACCCCAGGCCACCGGCGCGCTTTCGCCCTGCGGCGGCGGCCCGGCCTCGGGCGCCGCACCGAACAATTCCGGCGCGGCGGCCTGCAATTCGGCCAGCAAGTCGCGTGGCGCCAGCCTGCGGCCCACCACCAGCACCGCAATGCGCTCGGTCACGTTCTCCAGCTCGCGGATATTGCCCGGCCAGCCGTAGCCCGACAGCCTTTCCCGTACCGCCTGTGGCAGAGGCTGGGGCTGCGCATGGCCCAGACGCTCCTGGGCGCGCCGGTACAGCAGTTCGGCCAGCTCCGGCAGGTCGCCGGCGCGCTCGCGCAGCGGTGGCATCTCGATGCGAAGGATATTGAGGCGGTAGTACAGGTCCTGGCGGAAGCTGCCTTGCCGCACCAGCGCGCCCAGGTCGCGGTGCGTCGCGGCGATGACCCGCACATTGACCGGCACCGAGTCGAGCCCGCCGATCGGCAACACCTGCTTTTCCTGCAGTACGCGCAGCAGCCGGGTCTGCAGTGCCGGCGGCATGTCGCCGACCTCATCGAGGAACAGCGTGCCATTGTGGGCAGACTCGAACAGGCCGGCCTTGCCGCCGCGGCGCGCGCCGGTGAAGGCACCTTCCTCGTAGCCGAACAGTTCACTTTCCAGCAGGGCTTCCGGAAATGCCGCGCAATTGACGGCCACGAAAGGAAAGACCCGGCGCGGGCTGGCGTCGTGCATGCCCTGCGCCAGCACTTCCTTGCCGGTGCCGCTTTCGCCACCCACCAGGACGGTGGAATCCACTGCCGCGTAGCGCCGCGCCAGTTCCCGCAGGTGATGCATGGCAGGCGAAGCGCCGGCGAGGTCGTCGAGGCTGTAGCGCACGCCCGCCGGCCGGGCGCGGCTGCGCGAACGCAGGTTGCGGTCGACCCGGTGGATGGCATTGGCATCCTGCAGCGTCAGAACCGCGCCGGCGGTGCCGGCGTCGGTGACGATGGGTATGCGGTTGACCACCACCATCTTGTCGCCGAGCTTGTGGATCGCCTCGAGTTCCTTGTTGCCGCTCTGCATGACATTGTCCAGCGACAGCGCGGGCGCCAGCGTCTGCAGCTTGCGGCCCAGCGCGGCCGGCGGGGCAATGCCGAGAAAGCGCTCCATGGCCGGGTTGTAGGTCTGGATGCGCCCTTCCGCATCGACCGCCGCCACGCCCTCGTTGAGGTGCGCCAGGATGGTGTTGACGTAGTCGCGCCGGCTGGACTCGATGCGCCGCAGCCGGGCTGCCTCGATGGCATCCTCCAGCGCGCCGCGCACCGAGACGCCGGAATAGAGGAACACGCCGATCAGGCCGATGCGGTCGGCCAGGTCGGTCACCATCCCGGGCCCCACCACCACCTGCACCCCTTCCTGCTTGAGCGCCTTCACGCGGGCCGCGGCGTCGTCCTCGGTCAGGTAGGTGTAGGCCGGGATCGACAGCGAGAAGGTCCGCACGAACTCGTCCACCTCGGGATAGGTCGCGGCGTGGGTCACCAGCGCCACACGGGGGGAAATGCGGCGCGCGGTCGAGAGCGCGCTCATCACGTCGAACCCCGTCACCTTGACCAGCACCACCGGCACGTCCACGTGCTGGCGCAGGTAGGCGCCGTTCGAGCCAGCCGCCACCACGGCATCGAGCCGCCCCTCGCGCGCCTCCCGCGCAATCGCGCTGGCAGCCGCGGCGTAGCCCTTGCCGAGGATGCGGAATTCCGCCTGGGCGGCGTAGCCCGGGATCAGGTCGGCAAAGGCGCGCGACAGGCGGCTGATGCCGATCGCCCAGATGCGCGGGCGTCCGGTGCCGGCGGCAGGCAGGTTGACGGGAGTGGTCAGGGCGTTACTCATATCGGCGCGATTGAGGGAAACTTGGGCGAGGATGGGTCAGGCGGACTAATCTTTGAATTGTGCGCGCCGACGGATTGCATTTCAATATTGAAATGCAATCTTTCATTTCAGAAATAGAAATGACATGCCGATAGCGCCTCAATCCTTGGGCGCGAAATGCCATGGACGGCGCCATCCCAGGCGAATCAAGGGCTTGCCGGCGCCAGCCGAGGCCGCCCGGCGGCTTGCGCGGGACCGCCGGGCCCGCTGGCACACCCCTTGCGCTATACAGCCCGTCCACCTCACAAGCCAAGATCATGACCTTCTCGACATCCGACCTCGCCCGCTCCGCCGGCGCCCGTTTCCGCCAGGCCCTGGCCGATGAGCATCCCCTGCAGGTCATTGGCACCATCAACGCCAACCATGCGCTGCTGGCCAAGCGCGCCGGCTACCGCGCGATCTACCTGTCGGGCGGCGGCGTGGCCGCGGGCTCGCTGGGCCTGCCCGATCTGGGCATCTCCAACCTGGATGATGTCCTGACCGATGTCCGCCGCATCACCGACGTGTGTGACGTGCCGCTGCTGGTGGACGTGGACACCGGCTTCGGCGCCTCGGCCTTCAATGTGGCGCGCACCACCAAGTCGCTGATCAAGTTCGGCGCCGGCGCGATGCATATCGAAGACCAGGTCGGCGCCAAGCGCTGCGGCCACCGCCCAGGCAAGGAAATCGTCTCGCAGGACGAGATGGCCGACCGCATCAAGGCGGCCGTGGATGCGCGCACCGACGAGAACTTCGTCATCATGGCGCGCACCGACGCGCTCGCCGTGGAAGGCCTGGACAAGGCCATCGAACGCGCCGTGGCCTGCGTGGAAGCCGGCGCCGACGCGATCTTCCCGGAAGCCATGACCGACCTCGACATGTACCGCAAGTTCGTCGACGCGGTGAAGGTGCCGGTGCTGGCCAACATCACTGAATTCGGCGCCACGCCGCTCTTCACCACCGACGAACTGGGCAGCGCCGGCGTGTCGATGGTGTTGTACCCGCTGTCGGCCTTCCGCGCCATGAACAAGGCCGCCGAGAACGTCTACACGTCGATCCGCCGCGACGGCACGCAGAAGAACGTGGTCGATACCATGCAGACACGCGCCGAACTGTATGAGAGCATCGGCTACCACGCCTTCGAGCAGAAGCTCGACGCCCTGTTCGCCCAGGGCAAGTCCAAGTAAGGACGCGGCAGCCACGCGGCTGCCGCCGCCATCACAAGCCAAGTCAATACAAGTCAGACAGCACAGCATTCCAAAGGAGACCCCACATGTCCGAAGCGCAACCGCTCGCCACCCCGAAGCCGAAGAAATCCGTCGCCCTGTCGGGCGTTGCCGCCGGCAATACCGCGCTCTGCACGGTCGGCCGCACCGGCAACGACCTGCACTACCGCGGCTACGACATCCTCGACATCGCCGAGACCTGCGAATTCGAGGAGATCGCC